>NC_007517.1:2277500-2599166 GCF_000012925.1 Geobacter metallireducens GS-15
TCACGAAGGGTACGCACCTGCTGACGGCTTTCAACCCGCACCACATAGGGCTTCAGCTCTTCGGGAAGCTCCTTGGTTGTGATTCGGTCCTTCTTCGCAAGAACTACGGCGCGTTCAATAATGTTGCCCAACTGGCGTATATTTCCGGGCCAGTCATAGTTCAGAAAGACCTGCATTACTTCGTCGTCGAAACGGAGCACCTTTCCTTCTCGTGCGCCGTACTCCCTGACAAGTTCGGCGGCAAGGAGAGGAATGTCTTCCCGGCGGTCGCGAAGGGGAGGCACCTGCACCTGAACCACGTTGAGCCGATAGAAGAGGTCCTCCCGAAAGTTCCCGGCGGTTATCTCCGAGGGTATATTCCTGTTTGTAGATGAGATTAGCCGGAAATTGACCTTGATCTTCTTGTTGCTGCCAAGTCGTTCTATTTCCTTTTCCTGAAGGACTCTGAGCAATTTTGCCTGAAGCGGCATTTCCAGTTCACCGATCTCATCGAGAAAGATCGTTCCTTCCGCCGCTTCTTCAAATCGGCCGATGCGACGGGAGAAAGCCCCGCTGAAAGCCCCCTTCTCGTACCCGAAGAGTTCCGACTCAATCAGCTCGCGAGGCATGGCCGCGCAATTTACCGCAACGAACGGTTTATCCCTTCGCACGCTTCCGTAGTGAAGGGAGCGGGCAATGAGTTCCTTGCCGGTTCCGGTCTCGCCACAGATGAGCACGCTGCTCATGGAATCCTTGACGGCCTCGACAGTTTCAAAGATACGGAGCATTTCCGGAGTGGCGCCAACAATGCGTGCCGGCGTTCCGCCAGAGACCCTCTTGCGCAGAGTTTCCAGTTCGCGCTTAAGGCTGCGTTGTTCCACTGCCCGAGCCAGGATTCCCTTGAGCTTAACGTAATCAGGGGGTTTGATGAAATAATAGAATGCTCCGCGGGTGATGGCATGCACGGCTGAATCCACGGAACCATACGCCGTCAGGAAAATAATCGGTATATCGGGATAGTGCTCCGCCATAAAATCCATCAACTGTATGCCGTCCTTGCCAGGCATCTTCATGTCGGTAATGACAGTGTCTATATCCTCTTTACTCAAGGCTTGCTCCGCCTCGGCGGCATCGCCGGCCTTGAATACAGAATAACCTTCCTCCCGCAGGATTGCAGCGAGCACCTTCAGGGCATTCGGCTCATCATCGACAATGAGCACCTTCCCGTGCGCTTTACCCTGCATGAGTTTCTCCATGAGAACTCTCTACAGGAAGGCTGAGACGCACGGTCGCACCGTTTCCCTTGGAGTTTATTATTTCAAGACTTCCACCGTGATACTGAATGATCTCCCGAGAGATAAAAAGACCGAACCCCCGCCCCTTGTCCCGAGTGTTGCCACGTGGTGGTAAAAGCAGATTGTGGAAAGCCCCCTCAGGTATCCCCGGCCCGGAATCTGAGATATCGAGTGTCACCTGTCTCCTGTCCGCCATAGTGTCCAAACGGGTTCTGAACGTAATGGTGCCGCCGCTCCCCATAGCCTCAATGGCATTGTTGACAATGTTGAGTATTGCACTCTCCAGATGGAAAGCATCAAACTCGAGGAACGGAACATCCCCGTAATCGCAGACAAACCGGATATCGCGTTCCTGTGCCTGAAGCGATGTAATCTTCAATACTTTTTCAAGAAGCACATGGAGGTCGCTGCGCGATTTTTCCATCTCCAGGAGCGACGTACTGAGGAACTTGGTTATGAATCCATCGAGCTTTGCAATCTCCTCGTCGATGATGTCCGCAAATTCCACAAATGTTTCATCGGAGCCATAGCGGTGCTTGAGATATACTACTGCCCCCTTTATCGCGTTGAGCGGATTTCGAACGCCATGGGCAAGAGTGGCGGACACCTTGCCAATATCGATAAGCGTACTGGCCCCTTTCAACTCCAAGGCTCTTGAACAGGTTTCGGAAGCGCACACGGAAACCCGAACCGCCCCCACAGCGCTCTCCTGATTCAGGACGGGCTCTAAACGTATATCAGCCAAAGTCCTTCCCAAAATACAAATAACCGAATAATCTCGCAGCAATAGAGGAATGCCGCTTTGGACGACCTCCGCCACCGCATCGCGGTCCTGATACAATACTCGCGGGAACACTTCATAATAAGGCTTTCCGGCGAGAAGGGCTGCAGGAGTTCCGATTATTTGTTCCGCAGCCTCGTCACAGGAGGAAAGAGTTAGATTCGGTGCTACGTCGAATGAATAAAAAACCATTGGATTACCTAGGTGATTAACAGAGAATGAATTTGTTCAGTATTCACTCTCTGCCTCGCCTTGAAAAGACACTATTTGACTTTACTAGGAGCAGCGGTTAAGGTTACTCAAAATTACCACAGTTCATTAACCCAAGTAAACCGCACAATGCATACGAGAACTCTTGCCCATATACTCCCCTTCGCCGTTTTCATGTCATTCATCGCCATCGAAGGGTTATTGCCTTGGCTCGATAAAGACGGCGTCATTGCCCTCCAACCCGAGAGCCCACTCTACCTCTACCCCCTCAAGACAATGGTTGTGGGCTCATTGCTGCTCTATTTCAGAAAACATTACCATGAAATCAGTATTAAACAAATCGTACGCCCGTCCATAGCCATATCCGCTATACTTGCAGGCATCATTGTTTTCATGCTCTGGATACAAATGGATTGGCTTTTGCCCTTCCAAAAACCGGCTCCAGGATACAATCCCAACCTCATACCCAACGATATCCACAGAATAGTATTGATCGCATTTCGGCTGGCAGGCGCCTCCATTGTAGTGCCGGTCATGGAGGAGATCTTCTGGAGGTCCTACATCGCACGGATGATCATAAATCAGGATTTTGAATCGGTACCGGTGGGGACATTCTCGTGGGCATCATTTCTGGGGACGGTTCTGCTGTTTGGGCTTGAGCACCAGTTCATCATCGCCGGCTTGATGGCCGGCGCCATCTACCATGCTCTTCTATGCAGAACCAAAAGCATAGCTGCGTGTATTACCGCCCACAGCGTGACCAATCTGCTCTTGGGAATCTTTGTCCTCAAGTCCGGAGCCTGGCGCTTCTGGTAGCCACCCTTACTCCGACAGAAGCTATCCGGACAGAACAAATTTTCCTCAGGGATATTTTCGTTGATTGAATCGAACAGAATGTGGTATATAATAAAATCGAATACATAGATAGACGACAATACTCAACCATCCGTGAGGATGGGGCGGAAAGCCTATTGGGTCTCACCGAGACAGCCGGGTTGCCGAAATATCTGACCAAAGATATAGGCCCCGGCTTTTTTTTGTCCATTTTGGGGGCCGCACAAATTCAAGGAAGAACCGTCAAGGAGGACACCAATAATGACAGGAAGACTTTCAAGGCTCTCTCCCGAACCGGGGCTCGTCGATTACTTCAACCTTCTCTATTCAGTCATACCAGCTGAAACCGATGAACTCGTGAAGGAAACATTTCGTCTCAGGTATCAGGTTTACTGCATCGAAAACGAGTTTGAACCTCCTTCCGAAACTTCACAGCAAATGGAAACCGACGAATTCGATAAGAACTCGGTGCACTCCATCATTAAATACAACAAAACAGGGCACTCTATCGGTTCTGTCAGAATGGTTTTGCCGAATGAACGGGATCACACCCGCAGCTTCCCCATCCAGAAGATATGCAGCCACTCGATATTCACCGACAGAAAACTGTTCTCCCTTTACAGACCTATCGAAATATCACGGTTCTGTCTCTCTAAAGAACTGCGGACGATGGCAAAGCCATGCAAACATATGTGCGTTCAACTGACATCCACAAGAGCCCCCTTTTCACCATCCTTGCTTAATCAGCATGGGCCAATACTTGGACTGATCAGAGGGCTTGTCCAGATGAGTAGCGAAAATCATGTTACCCATTGGTTCGCCATTATGGAACCGTCACTTATCAGGTTACTGGCTAAGCTCGCGATATATTTCAAACCTGTAGGATCCCTCATCAACTATCATGGCATGAGACAACCGTGCTATATAGAACTGTCAGAGTTATTGCGGAGGGTCTTTTCCGAGCAGCCACTGGTGTGGGAGGTATTGACCAACAAGGGGCAGTTTGACCTGAATCTCACCAACTACAATGAAAGCCTTTCTGGTTCCAATCTGAATAAAATATCACGATACTGACACAAACCGGCTCTAATTTTTATTCGAGAACATCAACATCATGGCATAACCGGATTTATCACAGCATGTTGCTTTCAATGAATTTAAAGCAATCAGGGTCTTTTCTCTCCATTCCCAGCCTTAGTTCCTGCAAATTACCAAGATACGGTGTCCTGAGCCCATGATAATCGACCTCTGGACCAACCGGATGATAAATCATTCCAACCCGCTTCAAAAGTATGTATAATCCCCTCTTCATCGCAACATACCAATGAGATAACCCCATATTCACACTGCTCAACAAAAGAAATTTATAAAACTCATGTACATAATTGCACTTCCGCAGATCGTGAACGACACCTGCTCCAGATGGCAACGTTGCGTCATATCCTACGAGAGCGTCGTCTTCAATCCTCTTTCGATACTCTTTGCTGATAGCTAGGCGCGAAACCTCGCCAATCTTCACATTTTCAACACCCCGTAACGCGTGCTCATGCATTTCAGAAACAATTTCACAGTGCTGAATCATGGGATAGCCCAGTGCATTGGGAAGGATAATGCGAGCGGTACCCACGATGGACTCATCTTCAGTGCACCTGATGATGAAGTGTTCTGAAAAGTCGTCATATTCATTGCGCTCCATGCCGTCAGGATAATCCTTGGGATCCTCGAATCTCCATTCTTCGCAATACACTTTGAAGCGCAATCTATAAACCTCTTCCATCGTTTCATCATATTTGTTGGAAGTTTTGTCAACACATTCGAAGGTAAATGGAATCATAAATGTCACCTGACGCGCTAAACATGCCGCTGATGGAACTCGATCCGGACAATCTTGTGCGGTTAGTTGTGTCAAATAAAATTGCGGTGTGGTATAGTGCCTCTCATGGCACGCACCCACGAACAATATGAATTGAAAGCAGAAGATCGTAAGTCATTGGAGTCAATCCTACGATCTCCCAAGGCTGCCCAGAGTACTGTCTCTCGGGCGAAAGTGATTCTGTTTACTGCTGACGGCAAAACCGCTGAAGAGGTTGCTGTCGCCCTTGGCACAACCCCTCGTGCAGTCTACAGGTGGCGCAAACGTTTCAAGGATCATGGCCTTGAAGGCCTTCACGATCGACCACGTAGCGGACAACCGAAAAAGCTCTCCGAGAAAGTGGTTAAGGAAGTATTGCGGCTGTCTGTCGAATGCATCCCTCGAGAGGCGACCCATTGGAGCGTACGCCTGATGGCCAAGGCTGCCGGGATTACCACGTGGCAGGTTCGACAGATATGGGATGCCGCGGACCTGAAGCCCCATCGCCTCAAGACCTTTAAGATCAGCTATGATCCGCAGTTTGCCGACAAAGTCATCGATGTCGTCGGCTTGTACATGAACCCTCCCGACAATGCTGTTGTCTTGGCGGTGGATGAGAAAACCCAGATTCAGGCACTGGACCGCACCCAACCGATGTTGCCAATGAAGCCCGGCCAGATCGAGCGCCGTACCCATGATTACAAACGCCATGGCACAACCAGCCTGTACGCTGCCTTCGATGTTCTGACGGGGGAGGTGATCGGTCGAGTCACCAAAAGGCACCGAGCCAAAGAATTTCTCTATTTTCTGCGCCAGATTGACCGCTCAGTGCCCAAGGAGCTGGACCTCCATGTCATCTTGGATAACAGCAGTACTCACAAGACAGCGGAGGTCAACAAGTGGCTCGCCGAGCATCCTCGGTTCATTTTACATTTCAACCCCACCAGCGCTTCGTGGCTCAATGCCGTGGAAGGGTGGTTTGCCCAATTGGAACGGCGGGCGATTCACCGGGGTGTTTTCACCAGCGTCAAAGAGCTTCGCGACGAAATTCAACGGTTCAACAAAGTGCATAATGCACATAGTGCCAAACCCTTCAAATGGACCCAAAAGCGCCAATGTCATCATTGAGGCAGTCAACAGAGCAAAGCAATCATTAACTGACACGACTAATCAAACGTGACACTAGATGAATGGACTTGAAACGTACCCAGAAATCAACGTATCGACAAAATGTTTTGATGACATAGTCGAGAACGTCGATTCAAGAACAAGATCACTCGTCAAGGGTTCCAACACTGACCAGGAGCTTCTCACAGAATCGGAAATTCTGTCATGCAGTTGAATAACGCCGAGTAGTCAGGTTGCTACCCGGCAACTACATGATAATTTCTTCGTCAGCATGTTCCAGAATGTAGGCGATTCTCGTAAAGAACCGTGCCGCTGGAGCTCCTGCCATGATCCGCCGGTCGAAAATCAAACCAAGCGGAACAGTCCTGCGGGCCTCGACACGCCCATCAATCGCAATCGGCCGCTCCTTGACCCATCCAAAGGTTACCGTAAGGGGCCACAACATGTCTCCAATGAAAAAATCGATCCCATATTTGGCAGGAGAATTAACAAAACAGGCCCCGCCCCTATGTGTTGCCCACATACTTGGGAAAAGGCGTGGCAAACGGATGAGCCACTTACTAAAAAAAACGGGAACCTTACTAAGAAGTGAATAAAAAAGCCGCCACCGAGGATTGGAATCTTCCGTTGCATTAGATAACTCTACCAACTCGCACGTGAGGTCGGCAAGGGATTTTTTATCACATTCCAGAATAGTAGCTGCCAAAACAACAGATTCGGCATTTGGGACGTTGCGCTCAACAGCTACAGTAATATCAAACCGGTTAAATTGGACAAATCGCTTCCAGAACGAAAACCCGAGAAGAGCCCGGTTTGCATAAGGATGTTCCTGGAGAGCCATTGCAGCTGCCTTGATCACGAATGCCGTATATGAAGGCTTGACGGAAGTCTGCCTTAAAATGTTCTGGCGAAGTCTATCCATTGCTGAAGCATCAATCTCCCGCACAAAGGTTACCTTATAGGCAGGCTTCATCTCGTCATTGAGAGTCCAAAATGCTTTTACAATCCGATTTGAAGATAGTATGGAGAATTTATTTTCTGAAGTATTCATGGAGACCCTATAAAATGCTATCAATGAGAATTTTGGCGCTGGTGGTTGCAGCATTATAAGATTTCAGGACAGCTTGAATTTTTTGGGCACTATTTCGGAACGAATGATCAGACAGTACTTGTTTAACCGTGTCAGCAAGCAATGATGGCTTTTCCAAAAATTGTTTTAAGTCAAGTGACTTTCCAAATCCCATTGCCTCAACACGGCGCATATTGAATTTTTGATCAGGTATGGTTGGAATGCCGATCACTGGCTTGCCGTGAGAAAGAGCCTGGTATATGGTGCCATTGCCTCCATGACAAATTACAACATCACTACGCTCCATGACCAGATCGCCATCGAGGTAACTTTCCACATAAACCTTTCCTGGCATCGGCTTGAGCTCTGATGATTGGCCACCAGTGGTTACAATTGACGAAAAAAAAGATGTAGAGAGACTTGGGCCAAGTTTTGAAAAAAATTCGGAAACTCCCGTTGTGCCCATTGTCACATAAACCAGCGGAGATGAAGGAATATCAAGCGGCCACCATGCCGGGGGAGCAAGAACACTTTTCCAGGTTAATGGTCCCACATAATGATAAGAAGCCGGCAGATTACGCGATGGGAAATACTCCGGAATATCCGCAAGGAGTGTTATATCCTTTCCAGTAAGGCAATTTGTCGCCGTAACAGTTCGGTTTGTGTTCAATTCCCGGCTTAACCTCTTGAATACCTTCATAACATTGTCAAACAACTTCATTTCGAGAAAAAGATTCAGCCGGACCAATGCTTTCCAGATCATCGCATCGCGACTAATCAGCCAGGGGGGCATCCAATCAAAAAAAGGCACATAGGGGAGTGCTCGGTACTCCGTTGATGAAGCATTCACAATAGCAGCGTGCCTGACATTGGTCAGATGAGTAGACAAGGGCGCACTGAATCTACCGTCTGAAAGCACCAAATCAGGTTTCAAGGACCTAATTACCTCTATATCTGCCGTCAGCATTTGCAACAGTTCGGCATCTTCAACAAATCGAAGCTTACCGGAACGAATGTTGCCAAAAAGCATCTCAGGATCAGGTTCATGAATGGGTACCACATCGAAGCCCTGCTGCGATACAAATGAAACCTTGGCGCTCTCGCCGGCAAAAACTACCTCATGGCCCATCCTTCGTAACTCAAGAGCGACTGCCAGAACGCGGCTGAGATGAGACAGTGTATGAGTATAGGGGAAGGCAAGAATTCGCATAATTTAAATTTATCATAGCACATAAATAGAAAATAAAAAGGGCTCTCAATCGAGAGCCCTTTTTATTCCACAGAAACTGAAGAAAATGTTATTTTTTCGCCCTACGGCGCATGAAACCACCTGCAAGCAGAAGCCCAAGCCCGGTTAAAGCGAAAGTCGACGGTTCGGGAACAGCGGCAATTTGAAAACTGTTGTTGCCGTCAGCCTGGAAAATGATATCAGGGCCATTTATACCATTCACTGCGCCGAGTGCAGGAACAACGTTAGCCCCTGCGGATACGTCCCAGAACAGCCTGGACGGATCAGCTTGCAGGAAGGGTAGATTGTTCGATGTATTGAAATTAAGGGACATAATAATAAAGTCCAAATTAAGGGGATTGGTAATAACAACCTCATCCTTATTGATCTGATCTACTGCGATAGTGACAGCGGTGGATCCTGTACCATAAATGGTTTGTTGGCCCGCCCAATCATCACCTAAATTCTGATCAAGGAGACCAGTGTTGGCTTCGGTGCTAAAATTGCTCCGAGTAACGCCTACAACCCTGCCCGACAGAAATTCATTGCCGTCATTAAAGCCGGTTCCAGCGAGGTCACTGGCATTAATGGCAGATTTATAGAATTTTACATAATTGGGCAAAGTTGGGTCAAAGAAGAAACTGGCGTTTGCTGGCACCGGACCCGCAATGGCACTTGTATACCCTCTTTCACCAAACGCAATCATTGCTGTTATTTCGTACGTTGAATTCAAGCCGGAACCAAGAATAGGTTTATTGGTTGCGTTATTATAGTTACCCAGTATTGCCTGATAATAAAGATTAAAATGTGTCTGCAAGGCAGGATTTACTGCAGGGTCGGTAGCAGGATTTCCAGTACCATCTGTTACTGCAAGCGGTACAGCATTTACACCTAGGGCGTTACCCACGGACCAGTCGAGTTGGGCTACCGGCTGGCTCACTCCCGCAAAATCGATGGTTGTCGTTGCAGCAAATGCATTACTTGCAGCGCAGGTAGCAAACAATGCTGCTGTGATGGCTACGTTCTTTACAGTTTTCATCTTTCTCCTCCTCTCCTTAACTACGCTATTAATATTAACTCGGTTATTCTCGCCGTCACAACCAACCCACCTACCTCCTCCTTTCCATTTAAACTCTTATTATCTTCAGATTAATCAGATCTTCGCCTCAGCGATAAACTAAAAAACAGCAATTAACATGCCACAAATAATTTGCTGCAAATATCGATAGTTGCACAATCCAACCATCCCCTCCCCCAACAAAGTGTAAATTTTATCGACAAACCGCCCAAACAATTTTACACAACGCCTCGAACACGGGGACAGGATCTCTCGTGAATACAAATCATTCTCGCAAGTCTCGCTAATTGCGAATCACATTGAAGCTTAGGCATCCAGAAATCACCTTACGCTAGCCAACTAGCCAAATCCTAAACATTACATTAACCCTTATTACCCTGTTGGAAATCTTTACACCTACGCTATCCCACTTTGTAATTCCCTTGAATAATCACATAGTTACAAACGGTTTAAAAATTGCATGCCTTATGGCATTGCAATTATCGGGAGATTAACGATTCCGCAATAATTTATGGTTATCAAATCATATTTATATTTCGTTAAAGGAAGGAGGCGATTTATCCCGGCAATGAATAATGTAGCTTCCATTTAAAGTTTGATATTCTAAGAAAGGAGAGGATTATGCGAAAATGTGCATACTATTTTTTACTAATTGCAACATTGTTATGTTTAAGCACTATTCAAACGCACGCTGCGTCTGGCACGTTGCAATTCAAGGACACTAGACTTGGCAACATCACAGTGTCAGTATTTGATTGGTCGCCGGATAACGGTCTGGCGGTAGGGGTGGTACCATTACCGACTTCACCGGCTTCATCTGATTTCAATCTGCTTCTGCATAGTTTTCTTACTAATTTTAAAGGACCCAATGGAATAATAGCAGGAAGTGGATTGAACGCTGATTATGAAATTACTGTTGTTATGGGTGCTACCCAAACAGGATTTACAGATTCGAGCACCATTCCTGTTAATACGAATTTCAAATTAAGTTCTAATAAGACTATTAATTATTTCAAAGTATATTACGATACAAATTTAAATTCCAACTCATTAACTGGCCAAGGATACAATGACGGCATTCTCCTAATGAGTGGAACCATCAGCAATGACAATGGCAATTTTTCTATTACAACTAATGCTACAGTCCCTTTAGATAATTTTTTGAACAATAATTATCCTACTGCGACCACTTTACAAGGCGGCGGTGGCTATGCAGCTTCTGTAGCTATTGATTATTACAATCCAGAATTTATAACTTTCACATCTCCGAATGCACGTTTATCTTTCGCCACTAACACCAATGAAGTGACCCCTTTCAATCAAGCCGACCCATCTGCTGCTTTTTATAATGGAACCGGCTTTCAAACCCCAATCAGAGGTGCCGGCAACGTTAATGGCATGCCAGCAACACAAGGTAAGGCTGATTTCCAGTTCCAGGCTGATGCTAACAGTAGCGTCCAGTACGAGGCATGCACCGGCTCCATAGGTGACATAGTCTGGCACGACCTGAACCGCAACGGCATCCAGGATCCCGGCGAACCAGGTATAGACGGAGTGCCGGTCAGTATCTACAAAGCCTCAGATAACAGCCTTATCACTACGACAACCACTGGTGTCGGCCCGCTGAACCAGCATGGCTACTACCAGTTCACCGGTCTGTGCGCCGGCAACTACAAGGTAGTTGTCGACGAGACGAAACTGCCGACAGGATTTACCCCAACAACGTCGAACGTGGGAAGTGACCCTGCGATCGACAGCAACGGCAGCCCGGCTTCCGTCACGCTTCCCACTGACTCCAGTTCCGATCAGACCATCGATTTCGGCTATGTCTCTCCCTGTACCGGTTCTATCGGTGACTTTGTCTGGCTGGACATGAATCGTGACGGCATTCAGAACGACGGTCCGAACGCCGGCATTAACGGCGCAACAATCAGGCTCTATAACGACACCCTTACGACGGTGCTGGCAACAACGACAAGCGGTCCCAACGGTTATTATCAGTTCTCAGGACTCTGTGCCGGAACATATCAAGTGGTTGTCGATGAAACCACTCTGCCACCGGGACTGCTGCAGACAGGCTCCCTACAGGGCACTGACCGCGCGATCGACAGCAACGGCAGCCCTGCCTCCGTGACTCTGCCCACTGACTCCAGCTCGGATCAGACCATTGACTTTGGTTATGTCGCCCGCTGCACCGGCACAATCGGAGATTATGTGTGGCTGGACCAGAACTTCAACAGCCTTCAGGATGCCGGTGAACCGGGAATCGATGGTGTAACCATCAATCTGCGGAAGGCATCCGACAACAGCCTCATTACAACGACAACAACTGGCTCCAATGGCTTCTATCAATTTACTGGCCTCTGTGCCGGCGACTACTTGGTGGAATCCACTCCTCCGCCGGGCTTGAGTCGTGTACCACTTTGCAGCGCTGACCAAACGATCGGAAATGACAGTAATTGTTCACCAGCGCAGGTGACTCTGCCGGCTGACAACTCCTCAAACCAGACCATTGATTTCGGTTTTGAGAGTGCCTGTACCGGGACGATTGGCGACTTCGTCTGGGAAGACGCAAACCGCAACGGGATTCAGGACGCTGGAGAACAGGGAATCAATGGTGTAACCCTCAATCTGCGGAGAATATCAGACTACAGCGTTATTGCTACCACGACCACCAATACCGTCGGTTACTACCAGTTTAACGGACTCTGTGCAGGCAGCTACAAAGTCGAGGCTATTACACCAACTGGCTACATGCCGACCCCATCATGTAGCTCTGATCAGACGATTGCAAATGACAGCAACTGCAATCCAGCACAGGTGGATCTGCCTTCTAATTTTAGTCCCAATCAGACCATCGACTTCGGCTTCTTCACCCCCTGCTCCGGATCGCTTGGCGACTTTGTCTGGAACGACCTGAACCACAACGGTATCCAGGATGCCAACGAGCCGGGCATCGCCGGCGTTCCGGTAACCATCACCGGCACCAACATCTACGGCACCGCCGTCAATACGACGGTCAACACCAACGCCAGCGGCATGTACACCTTCACCGGCCTGTGCCAGGGAACCTACACCGTTACCGTGCCGACCCCTGCGGGCTACACTCCGACGCTGACCGGCAAGGGTACCACCGCCACCGACAGCAACGGCAGCCCCGCTTCCGTGACGCTGCCCGCTGACAATTCCTCGGATCAGACCATCGACTTCGGCTTCTTCACCCCCTGCTCCGGATCGATTGGCGACTTTGTCTGGAACGACCTGAACCACAACGGCGTTCAGGATGCCAACGAACCGGGCATTGCCGGCGTTCCGGTAACCATCACCGGCACCAACATCTACGGCACTGCCGTCAGCATGACGGTCAACACCAACGCCAGCGGCATGTATCAGTTCACCGGCCTGTGCCAGGGAACCTACACCGTTACCGTGCCGACCCCTGCGGGCTACACTCCGACGCTGACCGGCAAGGGTACCACCGCCACCGACAGCAACGGCAGCCCCGCAACCGTGGTCCTGGCCGCTGACAATTCCTCGGATCAGACCATCGACTTCGGCTTCTTCACCCCCTGCTCCGGATCGATTGGCGACTTTGTCTGGAACGACCTGAACCACAACGGTATCCAGGATGCCAACGAACCGGGCATCGCCGGCGTTCCCGTCACCATCACCGGCACCAACATCTACGGCACTGCCGTCAGCATGACGGTCAACACCAACGCCAGCGGCATGTACACCTTCACCGGCCTGTGCCAGGGAACCTACACCGTCACCGTGCCGACCCCTGCGGGATTCACTCCGACGCTGACCGGCAAGGGTACCACCGCTACCGACAGCAACGGCAGCCCCGCAACCGTGGTCCTGGCCGCTGACAATTCCTCGGATCAGACCATCGACTTCGGATTCTTCACCCCCTGCTCCGGATCGATTGGCGACTTTGTCTGGAACGACCTGAACCACAACGGTATCCAGGATGCCAACGAACCGGGCATCGCCGGCGTTCCCGTCACCATCACCGGCACCAACATCTACGGCACTACCGTCAGCATGACGGTCAACACCAACGCCAGCGGCATGTACACCTTCACCGGCCTGTGCCAGGGAACCTACACCGTCACCGTGCCGACCCCTGCGGGATTCACTCCGACGCTGACCGGCAAGGGTACCACCGCTACTGACAGCAACGGCAGCCCCGCAACCGTGGTCCTGGCCGCTGACAATTCCTCGGATCAGACCATCGACTTCGGATTCTTCACCCCCACGCCCTCCATCAAAATCATAAAATACACCAACGGTGATGATGCCGATCTTCCCACCGGTCCCATGATCCCCGTTGGCGGCTTGGTCACGTGGACGTACGTGGTCACCAACACCGGCAATGTGGATCTCGCCAACGTTGTCGTCACCGACGACAAGCTCGGCGCCATTTGCACCATCGGTCCCCTGGCTACTGGTGCCTCACAGACCTGCACCAAGACCGGTACGGCCGTTATGGGCCAGTATGCCAACACAGGTACCGTTACGGGCACGTTCGGTACTACGACCGTTACCGACCAGAATCCAAGCCACTACTTCGGTGTCAAGGCGAGCATCGACATCCGCAAACAGGCCGAAGGTCCCGATACCCGGAACTTCCCTGCCGGATCAAATGTTCCCTTTGAAATCGTTGTCACCAACACCGGCAACGTGGCACTGAACAACGTCGTAGTTACCGATCAGATGGTACCGGCATGCAATGCAACCATCGGCACCCTTAACCCAGGGCAGATTTATACCTACACCTGTACTGCCCCCATGGTGCTCAATAACTTTACGAACACCGCCTGCACAGAAGGAATGGCCGGCACCACCACCGTTACCGATTGCGATGATTCCACGGTAGTGGTCACCACTCCCAAGATTAGCATTAAGAAGTACACCAACGGCGACGACGCCGATTTGGCACCCGGTCCCTACATCCCGGTTGGCGGCGAAGTCAAGTGGGAGTACGTAGTCACCAACACGGGCAATGTGGATCTCACCAACGTTGTCGTCACCGACGACAAGCTCGGCGCCATCTGCACCATTGGTCCCTTGGCGGCAGGCGCTTCCCAGACCTGCACCAAGACCGGCACTGCCGTTATGGGCCAGTACGCCAACATGGGTACCGTTACCGGTCAGTACAACGGCACTACCGTAACCGATCAGAATCCGAGCCACTACTTCGGTGTCAAGGCAAGTATCGACATCCGTAAGCAGGCCGAAGGTCCTGATACCCGAAGCTTCCCTGCCGGATCAGATGTTCCATTTGAAATCGTTGTCACCAACACCGGCAACGTAGCATTGAACAATGTCAAAGTTACCGATCAGTTGGTGCCGGCATGCAACACGACCATCGGAACGTTAAACCCAGGGCAGGTTTATTCCTACACCTGCACTGCTCCGATGGTACTCAACGGCTTCACAAACACCGCATGTACGGAGGGGATGGCCGGGGCCGTCGTGGTAACTGATTGTGACGATTCTACAGTCACGGTTACTACTGCAAAGATTGACATCGCAAAATACGTTTCCATCGATGGCAAAACCTGGTTCCACACGGACAGCAGTGATGTCCTCAAGGTCGCGCTGTGTGCCACCTGCGAAGAGGAATACGACAAGGAGCACTGCGACTATAACCACGACAACAAGTGCGATGAGCGAGACGTCGATTACTGCAAGTCCAACAAGTACGAGTGCGACAGGCACGACTCCGAGCATGGCAGCAACAAGCGCAAGCACCGCTGCGATGACAGCTCGAACAAGTCCTACTGCGAGGACAAGGCAGAGGATGCGCACGAGCGGGATCACAGCGACTACAACAACGATGGCAAGTGTGATGAGCGCGACATCGATTACTGCAGGTACAACAAATCCACCTGCGACCGGCACGATGCCGACCATCACAGCACTACGCGGTCTTACAGGTGCGACGACAGTTACAGCAAGACCACGTGCGAAAGCAAGAAGAAGGATGAAGAGAAGTCTGACAAGGAGCGCAGCGACTACAACCGCGACGGCAAGTGTGACGAGCGCGACGTAGCCTACTGCCAAAACAACAAGTCATCCTGTGACTCGTTTGACAGGGACCGTGGCAACCTCAAGCGGCGCTTCCGGTGTGACGACAGCACCAGCGGCGGTAAGTGCGAGGATATGGCACGCACAGAGCACGACAAGGATGACGGAGATTACAACAACGATGGCAAGTGCGACGAGCGCGACATCGACTACTGCAAGTACAACCGCTCTGCTTGCGATCAGCACGACAAGAACCATGGCAGCGGCAAGCGCACCTACCGCTGCGACGACAGCTCGAACGAGTCATCGTGCGAGGACAGGGTCCGGAAGGAACATGACCACGACCGCAGTGACTATGATCATGACGGGAAGCTCGACGAGGACGACATCAAATACTGCCAGGAAAACAAGGATCGATGCGTCAAGCAAGACCGTGACTACAGCAACTGCAAACGCACCTACCGGTGCGACGACAGCGAACACAGGGAAGATTGCGGCTACTACGCCCAGCGTGAGCATGACAAGGATGACAGCGACTACAATCACGACGGCAAGTGCGACGAGCGTGACATCGACTACTGCAAGAACGAGCAGGAGCGGTGCGACGAGCACGACAGGGACCATAAGCTGACTAAACGTACCTATCGGTGCGACGACAGCTCTTACAAGGATTCATGTGGTTCCTACGCGCAACGGGAGCATGACAAGGACCGCAGCGACTACAACCGCGATGGCAAGCGCGACGAGCGCGACATCGACTACTGCAAGGGGAACGATGAGGAGTGCATCAAGCACGACAAGGGGCACGGCAACTTCACCCGCTCATACCGGTGCGATGAGAGCTCCAACAAAACCCTTTGCGAATCGACCCGGTATTCGCAAAACAAGAGTGAGAAGGACGACAGCGACTACAATCGCGACGGCAAGTGCGACGAGCGCGACATCAGCTACTGCAAGTACAATCGCGACGCTTGCGACAAGTTCGATAGTGATCGCGGCAACAGGAAACGGACCTATCGTTGCGACGACAGCTCCTACAAGACCTCGTGCCAGGATAAGGCCGAGTATGAGCATGATAGGGACCACGCCGACTACAACCGCGATGGCAAGTGCGACGAGCGCGACATCGACAATTGCAAGAACAGTCCCTACGGATGCGATGATCATGACAGGGATCACGGCGATTCCAAGCGGCACTATCGCTGCGACGACAGTTATGACAAGACGCGGTGTGAAGAGCGTTCAAGAGAGGAACGTGATCGGGAATCCAGCTGCAGCGGAAGTGGCAGTTATCCCTCACCGGCATGCGGCAAGGTCTACTTCAAGTACCTCGTGACCAATACCGGATCAACTACCTTGACTAACCTCACCCTCACCGACGACAAGAACAGCGTGAGCAGTTGCACCATCCCGGCAGGGCTGAATCCCGACGGTTCCTTCAGCTGCATAATCGGGCCCCTGCCGGCCAAGGCCGGACTCCAGGTAAACACCGCTACGGCAACAGGAACATATGGCGGCGTAACCACTACTGATACCGACAAGGCCTACTATTACGGGTGCGACGGAACCGCACCGAAATCCCCCGGTTACTGGAAGAACCATCCCGAGGCCTGGCCGGTGGAATCAATCACCATCGGTGGCAAGACGTATACAAAGGCCCAGGCCATCAGCCTCATGAACACTCCGGTCAGCGGAGACAAGACCTACACCCTGTTCAAGGCACTGGTTGCTGCTAAACTGGATGCCATGGGTTGCGGCGACTCATCCTGCGTAACCGACACGATCGCCAAGTCCGATGCCTGGATGGCCCTGCACCCCGTGGGAAGCGGAGTTGCCGGTGATAGTTATGCCTGGAAGCAGGCAGAACCGTGGTATCTGATACTTGACGATTACATCAACGGGAAGCTGGTGTGCGGAGGGAGCAACACCTGTACTCCTCCGCCTCCTCCCGCACCAACCTGCGGTCAATGCAGTGGCGGTACAACGAAGCTGGCACTCAAGTACACTGGTGATTGCCTTGCAAAGGTCGAGGTAAAAGACAGCAACGGCCGGACGCTGTTCTCCAGCACCGTTGCACCGGACAGCAGCTTCAACTTTACCGGCATGTCCACCAATGGCACCATGGGACAATACGTGAAGGTCTACGTCAACGGCAGCTACAAGGCTACGATCTACACGGATTGCTCCAAACCGATCTATCCAGGGATGGGAATTGGTTCCTTCAACGTTGTGGAGGGGTATAGCCTGAATGGCGGGAAGTTCTGCCGGGTATCGTCATCATCCTGCACAAGCTATGACGACGATCACTACAGCAGTGACTACTGCGGCTCGCACGACGGAGAATCAAGCTGCCTCAACTTCTTCGACCACGAAAGCAGTGATAGTCATCACGATGATTGATTCTGCAATGATTGCATAATTAGCTCCTCTGTACCAAGGGAGATGGGAAACCATCTCCCTTTTTTATTACTCCAACGATTCACGAGTACTTGAAACTGATTGTCAGTGTGGTAAGAGTCTCAGGGGAGGAGTTCATGAGAGTCAGCAGGGCTGTTGCCATACTCTTCATCGGGCTGCTGATAATGCAGCATTTCCGTCCAGACGCCCATGCTGGTTATGTCGTGAAGAATCGTATCATTACGAATTCTGCAACGAACGGGCAGCTCTTGCCGTGGGGTACAGGGAGAATCGCCTCCTTCGGGGAAGTATCGGCGTTTCTCTATCGGACGGAATCCTCCGGAGACTGGCTCTATATGTATGATGGCTCTGGAAATGAGTCGCACATTCCACTCCCAGACCGTATTGATCTGAATGACCGTGCCAATACCGAATATCTCCTGGCAAGCCCCACCGATCTTTGGATATGGTCGGGGGTATTGGGGCAGGCCGCGTTGCGCCATTATCGGCTGTTGACAAACGGCAGGAGTCGATTGCCGGACAAGGCGGTACGTGTTTCCATTACCAAGGTAGGGGATGAAGAAACTCGGCCAGGGGCACTGCTGAAGCTCGCGAGCGGAGGTATTATCGCAGTCTGGCACCAGTTTAGGTACCATCTGGATCGCCGGTTGGATATGGGGTTTGCCTACGTGAACCCAAAGGGGGGAATTACGACCAACTACCCGATCTCAGCACCCGGCAGGGAAGGAACACCCGTCGCGACGCGATGGGCCATGGCGCAGCATCCGGCCGACGGAAGCATCTGGGCGTTTTTTAAGCGGGACAGCTATCATGAGATCAGTGCTCTTCATCTGACGGAGACAGCAAAAGGGATTAAACTCGATTGGGTCAAGACGGATTTCATCGGAAGGAACGACGGAATCCACGAACCCGAAGGGGAATATCCCTATCTTACCGCTGTTGCTGATTCTGGTAACAATTCGATTGCTCTCGCCTATCAGAATAAGCGTTCTGAAATCTTGTATGCTACCGATGGGGACGGGAACCTCATGAATGGCAGTTGCGGTCAAAGCCTTTCACAACGGATGGAGCCCTACTTTTTCGCCAAGCGCTCATTAGTGAGTATCGTGCGGATAACAGCGGACGGTAGGAAAGCATTCCAGGATTTTCCGGGGCTTGTCGAGCGGACCCAGGAGTTTGGACTATCGGTTGCTGATCGGCTCTGGGTCCTCTACCGGCGAATTGATTGCGAAACGAGCAACTATGAGATGCTTCAGCGGCAGGGCGAAGTCATGCTCCGCTATAATGATGGTGCATGGAGCGAACCTCTGATACTCGGCAAGTTGGATGTTGAGAAGGAGTACTACGGGGCTTCTCTGTTCTCTTCGCCTTATCAGCCTCACTTTCTGATGCGTCTTAACGATGGGAAATTACATCTCTTTGAAGCGAAATCCAGCCATTAGCACAATGTCAGTTGCTCACCAATCGCTCTACTGGAATACGCAGTGAACGGGCGCTCGGAGGCCCTTTTTCGGGAATGTTACAAGAAAATTTTCAGCAACTGATCAAGGAGCATCAATAACCTTATCTATGGGATACCGCATCGAGTACACACTCGGCGGTCCACACCTGCCAACTCTGAACATTATGAACAGAGAACCGTCCTCAACTCCGAAACGGTTCGCGAGCGTGCCATAGGCTTTCTTTATTAGTTCTCCGTGCTGAGAAGAAATATTTTCTGTCTCACCATCGAGCACACGCCGCATGAGAAGCGTTATCCCTGTCATCAGCTGAAAGCTTAGACCGAGCTTCGTCGCTTCGAGCCACACTCGCTCGATGAGCCGGCCCGCAGCGATACAATCCTTATCCCCTTTGCCCGGAACCGAAACAACCCCGATTGCGGCGGCAGAAAGGGCAAGCTTTCGAGCGGATCCAGCTATTATTCGGGGCACGCCGAAATTCTTCAGAAAGTCCACCAGCGGCCAGCTCTTTAGCAGCGGGAAAGCAAGGGAGTCCGGTGGCGCCAGCTCCAAGGTCTTGATATCGAGTCCGTCACCTCGTTCACGGGCTTCAGCGTCACTCCATCGCACATGTTCAAAAAGAAATGCGTGGAGATGCTCGTTTTCAAAAACAAGACGGTCATTAAGGGCATTAACTTCGGCAACTTCAGCCTTGTCTTGGACGCTCCCCGTTAGCGCGACCTTACCTCCAGGTACACGCTCGGCAACAGACAGAAGAGTTTGGCTTTCGGCGGCAGAGAGAGCCCCCCCATTGTAACGCTTACGATTCGTGCAGCGTTTGGGGATGTACGGGTAGAGGGAGTCATCGAAAGAGGGCCCTTCTGTCATCCGAACTGCTGCGACAAGGTTCGGAACATGGCTGTCGGGGAAAAGGGATATGTCCGGAGCATAACCGAATGCTGGTGCAGCAATGGAAAGATTCTCAAGCAGGGCGCCGTGCGCCACGTAGGATGCCCTTTGATGGAGGTTGAAGAGTGACGTATCCTGGTCGGGTATATTGAATATGCGTATCACGTCACCCTCCATGACGAAACGCCATGGCTGGCAGTTTTCACCCGACGGTGCCCGGACAGCGGCCTCCAGTATTTCTCGATACTTCATGACTAATCCTCCGACTTCATGAGCAGGTTTTCCATGATGAGGCGACGCTTTTTCTTCTGGGATGGACTCTTCGCCCCCAATGCTATTTTCCCCATTTTCACCTTATTAAGAAGCATGTCGAATTGAAGATAACAGGGGATGGGGCGAAGCTCTCCCTTACCGGTCAGGATCTTCACGATTTCGGTCGCCACAAGTGAAGCGGCCAGGGTGCATGCTGGAGATACCGCCGGTCCGGTACGCCGCTTGAAGCTCACCCGGCTGGCATCCATGTAGGAAAGATGATAGGGATTCGGAGTCAAGCCGGCGGCAAAAGCTGCAATTTTCTCCAGCGGAGGCGTCTGATCATCAATGCCGAAGTAGTCGTCGAAACTCATCCCTTCAGGGTCAAAAACCTGCAACGTGGCGCCGAAACCGAGGGGAGCAGCAGTCAGCGCATAGATGCCTTTTGCACGGCAACTGTTGAAGATGAGGCGACGCATATCTATCTCAAAAAAGTCTATGCTATCCACATAGACATCGACGCCATCAAGGAATGCATTAATGTTGTCTTCCGTAACACCCTCTTCCATGACGCGAACTTCGGCATTCGGGTTGATATCCTTCACCATCTCCGCCAGCACCTGCGCCTTATTGCGGTTAAGGGTGCTGTGGAATGCCCCAAATTGCCTGCTTATGTTTACCACGTCGAACGAATCATGGTCGGCTATAGTGAAACAGCCAACGCCAAGCCGAGCCAGAGTAAGTACATGAATACCCCCTACCCCACCCGCGCCAGCCACCGCAACTCGTGAGGCCAGTAGCCGTTTTTGTTCCTCAACAGTAAGAAGACCTATGTTCCGCGCAAACTCATTTCTTATGAGGCTATCACTGTCCATTTATAAACCTCCGTCGTGGGAAATAATTCATAAAACAACAAAACATTTGCCGGCCCTGCTTGTAGCAGCAACCATCAAATCGAAAAAATATCACACAGTTATCATGCCATCAAGACACATTCACTTCCGCCACTCAAACGGCACCCCTGCCCTGCTTGCCTCGTTATCAAGGGCGGAAAGTTGTGCTTCCAACTCCTTGATGCGTGCTTCATCCCGCTCGATCTTGTCCATTTGCTCATTGTAGGCCGCTCTATCCTGGGGACGCTGATAAATGGTTCGCTTGCGGTGGAGTTGGTTGAGGGCCTCCCGTTTCTTGGGTAGTCCGTCCTGAAGTGCCTTCAGTTCAGCACGAAGGGTTGCAAAGCGTGAACGCCACTCTTGCTCGGAAAGACTGTCCGTGGGTTTCTTATCAGATTTGTTTACAGGGGGCTTTGATTGCCGTTGCGGGCGGGACTCTGGCTCGCTCTCCGGTGAGGGCGCCGGGTTTGTCATCGATGGACTCTTCCGGACACGCTTCCGGTACTTGGATGGTATCAAATCGGGGTTATCGGTGAAATTTACAACCCCCTTATCGTCGACCCATCGATAGGTATCAGCCCGAGCAGCACCACTGAACCCCATCACCACTGCCAAAGCGAAGATAAGTTGTTTCATCGGTCTTGCCACCTACGCATAAATGCCTCCACGTACTATAGAATCAGTCCCAATGCCGCATGGCAACTGGTATTTTGCGTTGACGACCATGCACCTCAAGTGTATAGTACAGCGTTTATAAACAGTCTATCAGTCGAACTTCACTATATGAGGGACACATCATGAATCTTCGCTCAATCTCGATCGCCTGTATGCTCTTCCTTGCCTGTATATTGCCGGCAACGGCCAAGGAAACCAAAGAGATAACCTTCAAGCTCAGGAACGCGGAACCTGTCGTTTTCAGCCACGACTATCACCTTGCCAAGTATAACAATAACTGCCGTATTTGTCATAACACCCTTTTCAATCTTAAGAATCGTAAACGTTACACAATGCTCGAGATGGAAAAAGGTAAGTCATGCGGCGCCTGCCACACCGGCATCAAGGCCTTCAGCGTTGCCGATGACGCTGAATGCGTTCGCTGCCACAAAGGCAAGCCCCGCCCAGTAGTCTTCAAGATGAAGGGGGCCACTGATGCGGTCTTCAAGCACGAGCTTCACGTCCCCAAGCTCGGCGGCAAATGCCGCACCTGCCATAGCAACAAGAATATTGTCGGTGCCCGGAAGGTTACCATGGCCCAGATGGAGAAGGGGAAATCCTGCGGCGCCTGCCATGACAGCAAGAAGGCATTTACGGTGTCCGGCAACTGCGGCAAATGCCACCAGGGAATGGCGCCGCCGAAAACCGTGGCGTTCAAAATCAAGGGAGTTGCCGACGCCGCCTTCAGCCACGACTTCCATCTCGGCATGTACAAGTGTGCCGATTGCCACACGAAACTCTTTGCATACCGGGCCGGCGCCAAACATAACACCATGGCCGACATGGAAAAAGGTAAATCCTGCGGCGCCTGCCATAACGGCAAGGATGCCTTTGCCTCCACTGGTGACTGCGGTAAGTGCCACCCGGGCCTCAAGCCGGCCAAGCTTACCTGGAAGACAAGCCTCGGTGAAGCCTTCTTCGACCATGGATTCCATCTGGGGATGTTCAAATGCGCCGATTGCCACACCAAGATCTTCAAATACAAGAAGGGCGCTTCCTCTGCCACCATGGCTCAGATGGAAGCGGGCGCTTCCTGCGGCACATGCCACAACGGCAAGGACGCCTTCTCGGTGAAGGACGACTGCGTCAAGTGTCACAACATGTAATACCAAGGTAAATGTATGCATAACAGAAACGGCGGAGTCTCCCTAAGACTCCGCCGTTTCTGTTTGTGGCACCACTGAACAAATAAGCGGCAACGATCTACATGGACCGCACCCGCCTCAAGGCATCCACTACCCCTTGAGGTGTTGCCTCAACAACCAACACCCTGGTTCCGAGAGATTTTCCCAAGCCATCCACCGACAGGTCATCCAGAAAAATGCCCTCCCCTTCCTTGAGCATCACATCGGGAACCAGGACCGCATCACCAAGATCCCTTCCCGACAACTCTTCGACGATATCGCTGCCGGCAACGAGGCCGGTCACCGTAACCGATTCCCCAAAGAGTCGGTTATGGACCGCCACGGGCTTGAAAGTGGCCCCCGTCCTGACCGAAAGCCTTTCGAGAAAGGCTGCCAGATAGCGATAGGGGGATTCGCCGGTTACGACGGTGACCGTAACCGGCTTCCCCTTCCGGGCCTTCTTGAGGACACGCTCTGACTCGTCGAGAAAGAGCGGAATCATGCCAACACCGTTCTCGATTTGAGGTAAGTCGCCATAGGTTTCAAGGGGTGGAAACGGGAGCCCGGCCTTGATGTAGAACTCATCGGCGATAAAGAGAAACGGCGCTCCCAACTCGCGCTCCAGACGCTCCGCCGCAGGCTGCCAGTTTTGAACGAAAGTCTCGGCATAGCTGGCCGTGACCGGTTCCAGCGCGGGCAGCCCCCGTCGGTGCTTCGTGAGGCCGATCGGGACAATGGCAAGGGATTCAACCCAAGGGTGAAGTCCGGCCAGATCCCGGACCGTCTTCTCAAGTTCGACGCCGTCGTTCAGGCCGGGACAGAGGACGATCTGGCTATGCATGACAATACGGGCAGCAGCCAGTTCCCGCATAAGGTCAAGGATCGGCAGGATTTCCGAGCGCCCCAGGAGCCGTTCCCTCAGAGCGGGGTTCGTGGCGTGGACCGAAATATAGAGGGGAGAGAGGCGCTGGGCGACGATCCGGTCCAGGTCGCCACGCCTGATATTGGACAGGGTCACGTAGTTGCCGTAGAGGAAGGAGAGGCGGTAGTCCTCATCCTTCACGTATAGGGGGCGCCGAAGCCCCTTGGGAAGCTGGTGGACAAAACAGAAGACGCACTTGTTCCCGCACTGGGCCGGAACGGGTGGAGCAAAGACGAGGCCCAGAGGCTCATCGCCGTCTCGCTCGATCTCCGCCTCCCAGTGATCTCCGGAGGGTTTCACAATTTCCAGAGCGAGCTCCTCGTCATGGGCATAGAACGAAAAATCGATAATATCGCGGAGATCCTGGCCGTTTATGGCCACAAGACGGTCACCCGCCTCTATTTCCAGCTCTTCAGCAATGCTCCCCGGCTGAACATAGTCGATAAGAAGTCCTTCCATCAGGTCCCCCGGTAGAATGGAGTGGTGAGATACCAGCCTGTGAGGTGGCGGAGAAAAACCTTCAGAACGGCGGCCACGGGAACCGCCAGGAGCATGCCAAAAATGCCGAACCACTGCCCACCGATGAAAAGAGCGATGATTGCAACCACTGGATGCAGCCCCACCCTGTTGCCGACGATGGCAGGGGTGATGAGCGCCCCTTCGATGGCCTGCACGATCACAAACCAGCCCAGACAGAGGAGCGGATGGAGCAGGTCGTGGAATTTGAGAAAAGCCATGATCATGGACACCACAATACCGAAGATGGTCCCCACATAGGGGATGATGAAAAGGATGCCGGAGAGGGTCCCAATGGCGATTGCCAGGTCTATGCCGATCAGGGAAAGGCCGATACTGTAAAGGACCGCCAGAATGACGCAGACCGAGAGCTGTCCTCGCACAAAGGCGGAAAGGACACCATCGATTTCGTCGCCAAGACCGGTTACCGTCTCCCGGGAACGCTCGGGCACCAGTTTCAGAGCCCCCTCCTTGAAATGAGGCAGATCGGCCAGGAAGTAGTAAAGGTAAACCGGCGTGATGAAATAGCCGACCACGGTCAGGATGAATCCCAGGGTCGACGAGAAGGCCTTTTTCACGAAATCATAGGCCCCACGGGCAATATCGAAGGAGATGCCGCGCAATTCATTCAGCATCCGGTCCACCTGCCGGTAGAGCTTATCCGGGGTTTCAATCTGGAGATAAACCTTCACCTTCTCGGGGATAAGGCCGTAAAAACGGTTTGCGTAATCAGGGAGGTTGATCTGCACCGCCGCCAGCTCATTCTGGATGGAACCGGCAAAGAAGGCGAACGCCCCCGCAAAGCCGACAACAATCCCGGTCATGACCAGCAGGATTACCACGACCCGCGGGACCCGCTTCCCCTCCAGCCATGACACGACCGGATTGAGCACATAGGCGAGGATCAGGGCGAGGAGCACCGGAAGGAAGATGGAACTGAGCGACCAGGCAAAGAAAAGCCCTGCCAGGACGAGCACCCCGACAATGATGAATGGAGAGTATTCTTTGAGATAGGTGGTCACGGAAAAATAACTGCCGGCAAGACGCAACCGGCCCTCCCCCGGCGATGGGGAAAGGGCCGGATACGCCCCGGTGGAAGGGGGTTACTGGTGAAGTTTAAAGGTGCCGTCAACGGAGGTGATGGACGAAATGGCGTGCTTGTAAATCAGCATGTCGCCCTGGATCTCCATGAGAACCGAGAAATTGTCGAATGACTTGATGTACCCTTCGAGTTTTTCTCCCGACATGAGCCGAACAGCAACCTTGATCCGCTCTTTCCGCGACTGGTTGAGGTATTGATCCTGGATGTTGAACGGTGCTTTTGCCATATGCCGCTCCTTTAATGATAAAATCCCATGACAGTACTCAAGATACTATCAAACTTCCCCGGATATTCAACCCAGATAATTTCCGAATCCCGGCGAAACCACGTCATCTGGCGTTTTGCATACTGCCGCGTGTTCTGTTTGATGAGCCGCATGGCCTCATCGAGGGAGAATTCACCGGCAAGATGAGCGCAGATTTCCCGGTAGCCGATGGAGCCCATGGCCTTGAGGGTTGCGGGATACCCTGCTGACAGGAGTCCCCTCACCTCCTCAACAAGCCCCTCGGCGATCATCCGGTCCACCCGTTCCTCCACCCGCCGGTAGAGAAGCTCCCGCTCGACGGTAATGCCGAGCTTGAGGCAGCGGTAGGGCTCGTCGGCAAAGCGGTGCGCTTCCTGAAAGGCCGACAGGGGACGCCCCGTCAGGAGAAAGACCTCCAGTGCCCGCACGATCCGGACGCCGTCATTGGGGTGAAGCCGGGCTGCAGCAACGGGATCGACCGCGGCGAGGCGCCGGTGCAGGGACTCCAAGCCTTCGCCGTGGGCCTGATCTTCCAGTTCGCGGCGGATATTGTCGTCCCCGCCGGGAGAAGCCACGAGCCCCTGGGTCAGGATCCTGATGTAGAGACCGGTGCCCCCTACCAGAATGACCCGCTTTCCCCGACGCTCAATATCTGCAATCGCCCGGGATGCGTGCTCGCGGAAGTCGGCGGCGGTAAAATTCACCTTGGGATCGACAATGTCGTAGAGGTGGTGGGGAACCCGCCGGCGCTCCTCTTGGGAAGGCTTTGCGGTGCCTATGTCCATGCCCCGATAGACCTGCATGGAATCGGCGTTGACGATCTCGCCGCCGATCCGCTCGGCAAGCTCCAGGGCCAGCGCCGACTTTCCCGATGCCGTGGGTCCCTGGACGATGACGAGCCTGGTCTTTTCTTCTTCCTTCACGCCATGACTCCTTACCGTTTGAACATCCGCTCCACCTCGGCAAGGGTGAGCCGCTGCAGGACGGGGCGGCCGTGGGGGCAGTTGGTGGAGTAGTCGGTGGCGTCCATCTGGGCAAACAGGGCCTCGATCTGGGCGGTGGTGAGGGGGTGTTCTCCCCGCACCACGCTGTGGCAGGCGATGCGGGTAAGGATCTCCTCTACGGCGTCGGCAACGGAACGGTTCGCACCGACCGCCTGAAACTCCTCCAGGGTATCCCTCAGGATGCGGAGGTAGTCCTTCCCGGCCAGAAGCCGCGGCACACCTTTCACCACCCAGGTGGTGCCGCCGAACTCATCCAGATCAAACCCGATGCGGCGCAGCTCCTCGCCATGTTCGCGCAGTTCCGCCACCTCACGATGGGAGAGCTCAAGGGTGTCGGGGAAAAGGAGCCCCTGCCCTTCCACCCCGCCGGCCGCGAACTGGGCCTTGAGGCGCTCGAAGGCCACCCGTTCGTGGGCCGCGTGCTGGTCGATGATAACCAGGTCGCTTCCGTCCTGGCAGAGAATGTAGGAGGCATGAAACTGCCCGATGATCGCAAGCCGTGAGAAGTAGCCGCGATCCATGGGCCGGTCCGGTTCCTCCGCGGACTGGTCTGGTGCCGGAACAACCGCAGGCAGAGGCTGAAAGAAGGGACGGCTTGGGGCTGGCGAGGGACGGTAGTTGACGAGAAGCTCCCGCACCTCGGCGACCCGTTCCGAACTCGTGGCTGGCTCGCGGCGTTCAGGGGGGGGTGAGGAAACTGTCGACTGCGATTCCTTGCGCAGCCAGGGGGTCGGGCGAAGCGCCTCCTCGATCACCCCCTGGATCACGTCGTGAACGACCCCCTGTTGCCGGAACCGGACCTCATGCTTGGTGGGATGGACGTTCACGTCCACATCCCCTGCCGGTACCTGGATAAAGAGGACCACCACAGGGTAGCGCCCCCGCTCCAGGAAGTTGCGGTAGGCTTGGAGTACGGCGTGTTGCACCACCCGATCACGGATGAAGCGGCCATTGATGAAGGTGTAGAGGTGCCCTGCGGCGGAGCGGCTCACGTCGGGCCGGGCCACGAGCCCCCGCACCGTCACCCCTTCCACGGTGGAGTCCAGGGGGTACAGGGCTCCGGCAATGGTGCGCCCCAGCAGCGCCGCCACCCGCTCCTCCATGGTGCCGTTCAGGGCCCGGAAGACAGTCTTGCCGTCGTTCACATAGGTGAAGCGCACCTCGGGGCGGGAGATGGCGAGGCGGGTGAGAAGATCCCCCACATGGCCGGCCTCGGTCTCGGCGCTCTTCATGAACTTGAGCCGTGCCGGGGTATTGAAGAAGAGGTTCCGCACGGTGATGACCGTCCCCTCGGCCATGCCGCACGCCTTCACCTCTTTGATCCGTCCCCCCTCGGCATAGATTTCCGTCCCCTCGATGGCTCCCCGCTGGCGGGTGGCAAGGGAGAACCGGGAGACGGAGGCAATGGACGGGAGCGCCTCTCCCCGGAAACCGAGGGTGCAGAGGGAGAAGAGGTCGTCATCGGAGGCGATCTTGCTGGTGGCGTGGCGTTCAAGGGAAAGGAGGGCATCCTCCCGGGACATGCCGCTCCCGTCGTCGGTGACCCGGATGAGGCGCCGCCCCCCTGCCTCGATCTCGACAATGATGTCGCGACACCCGGCGTCCAGGGAATTTTCCACCAGTTCCTTAACCACCGAAGCAGGGCGTTCCACCACCTCGCCGGCGGCGATCTTGTTGGTCAGGTTTTCAGGCAGGATTCGGATCTGGGTCGACACGGTGCACCTCTCCCCCTTGAGCGATTGTTCAATTCCGCTGCGCGGGAGACGCAGCATACCATAAAAATGAAAAACCCGGAGCATTTCTCTCCGAGCCACACGTGCCTGTTCTTCTGAAAAAAAAATGCACCGTACGCCGAGGAAAAGTTGCTTCCGGGCGTACGGTGCCGGTCCCAGTCCGGGAGGGTACCAGGCCAAATCGTGTTTATGTTCAGATTCTGTTCATTCTCCTGGCTGCTTCCATGAGCTCGCCCCGGAAATCGGGATGGGCAACATTGATCAGGTTCATGGCCCGCTGCTTGGCGGTCTGGCCCCGGAGTTTGGCAACTCCGAACTCGGTCACCACGTGATCCACGTCGTTCTTGCTGGTGGTGACCGAAGAACCGGCCATCAGGCTCGGCACGATGCACGAAACCGTTCCGTTCTTGGCGGTGGACGCCGTACAGATGAAGGCCTTGCCCCCACGGGACCGGTTGGCGCCGCGGGCAAAGTCGGCCTGTCCGCCGGTGCCGCTCCACTGCAGGTGGCCGAAGGATTCGGAGCAGCACTGCCCCAACAGATCCACCTGGATGGTGGCGTTGATGGCGATCATGTTGTCCATCTGGCCGATGACGTACGGATCGTTAACGTAGTCCACCGGATGCATCTCGATCGTCGGGTTTTCATTCATAAAATCGAAAACTTTCCGTGTCCCCAGAGCAAAGGTGCCCACGGTCTTGCCGCGGTGGATGCTTTTGCGGGAGTTGTTTACCGCTCCGGCAAGCATCAGGTCAACGATGCCGTTGGAAATCAGTTCGGTGTGTATTCCCAGGTCCTTCTTCTTGAGCAATGCCTGGCAGACCGCGTTGGGAATGCCGCCCCACCCCATCTGGACGGTTGATCCGTCATCGATCATTTCCGCAATATAGCCGCCGATGGCCTCTTCTATCGGGGATATGGGGGGAATATCCAGTTCCTTGAGGGGCTCGTCGCACTCGATGATATGGGTAACTTCGGAGATGTGGATATGACAGTTGCCGTGGGTGCGGGGGCACTGGGGATTCACCTGCACCACCACCTTGCCGCCGGTCTGAATCGCTTTCCTCACCGCTTCCATGGTGTAGCCCACGGAGAGGCTACAGGTGAAGTAGCCATACTCATCCATGGGGGAAACCACGGTTCCGGCCACTTCGACGGGCCAATACATGCTCAGAAGCTTGGGGACCTCGCTGAAGTGATTGGGAACGAAGTCGGCCCACCCTTTCTGGACCGCCTCGCGGGAGACGTGGCTGGTGAACCATGCGTTCACCTTGATGTGCGGGGCCGAATCCTCGGTGAAATAGTCGGGACAGAGGTGATGCTGCTGGTTGACAACCACACCTTCCAGTTCGCGCTTGCGCGCCGCCAGTGCCCTGACGAAGAGGGTCGGCTCACCCACGCCGAGGGGGAAACAGAGGTGATCGCCGGACCTCACGATTGATGCCGCTTCTGCCGCTGTGCAGAGTTTCTGCTGGTATTCCTGCTGGAAATTCTTTTTGCTCAGTGTGACGACGTTCATGGCCGATACCTCCATAGTGAATTTAGTCTGTGGTTTGAAGAGCTATTCCGGCAACCTGCCCATGATTTACGGGAGATTTCATTTCAGCACCGATTTCAGCGTTCGCTTCTCTTCACCCGGTCAATGCATTAATCGTATATACATTCTCCTTTCGCGGGTGAAGTCAATGTGACATCAAACACCGTTACACACTATGTTGCAACCACTACGCCAAAACGTTGTTATTTTTTTACAACAACATCTTTTTGCCAATACCCCGTAAATCCACAAGATTTACGAACCCTGCACAATTACTAAAATAATATTAATACAGCCAAAGTAAACCAACGTTGTCACCACATAAATGGTAATTTATTTCAAATATCAGCTACAACCCAGTAAAACCAGTTAACTCATTTTGTTTACAGAGCAGAACCCAACTGTAAACAACCGTTGTCATCAATGGATTCATAGAGAAGCTCATCGTGAAGATGCGAAATCCTGATTATTTTCGCGTTCAACACTGAGCGGAAAAAACTCTTTGTTGTAAAACATTGTTCTTGGTATTTAAAATGTGCAGTACGGGGGAAGAGGTGAATAAATAAAACAGGCGGGAGATCAGGCGAGCCGGCGATTGGCCGCATGATTGTGATTCGTAAGCGGAGGCATTCAGCACTGGATGGGGTCATCCTCATCGGCATGCTTATGTAGTTTTTTATAGAGTCCCTGCCGGGAGATCCCCAACAGGTGGGCAGCATGGACCTTATTGCCGTGGCTAACCTCGATTGCCTCATGGATGAGCAGCTTTTCGAAATCATCCATAATCCGGCCGATATCCTTTTTACCGAGGCTGGCACGAATAAATTCCTCTGCTCCCGGTTCAGTAGCTTGCCCCCCCCCCTCTCCTTCACTGGGGAACAGGAGACAAAGCTGATCGGGTAAATGCTCTCTCTTGATCAGCGGCCCGACAACCACGTTGAAGGCGCTTTCGATCACATTGCGGAGCTCGCGGATATTCCCGGGCCAATCGTAGCGGTTAATGATATTCAATACCTCTTCATCGAGCCCCTGCACGTCAAGTCCGAATTCGGAGTTGAACTTGCTGACGAAGCTGCTGATGAGCAGCGGAATATCCTCCATCCGCTCCCGAAGCGGAGGGATGGCGAAGGTCACCACATTGAGCCGGTAGTAGAGATCTTCCCGGAACTTTCCTTCCTTGACCTGCTGCTCCAGATTGCTGTTGGTCGCCGCCACCACCCGGACATCAACGCTCCGAGGGATGGTGCTCCCCAGCGGCGTCAGTTCCCTTTCCTGCAACAGCCGCAGCATCTTGGCCTGCATGTAGAGCGGCATGTCACCGATCTCGTCCAGAAAGATGGTGCCGGTATGGGCCTGCTCGAACCTTCCAAGCTGCCCCCCCTTCTTGGCGCCGGTAAAAGCCCCCTCCACATAACCGAAGAGCTCCGACTCCAGAAGATGCTCGGGAATGGCCGCGCAGTTCATGCTGACGAATGGCGCATACCGCCGGTTGCTGGCGGAGTGAATGGCATGGGCGAACAGCTCCTTGCCGGTGCCGCTCTCCCCGCGCAGGAGAATGTTGGACATCTTGAGGGCGACCCGCAGCAGGGTTTCCTTCAGCTCCACAATCTTTTTGCTCTGGCCGACGATACTGTTGATGTCGTACTTGAAGTGGATTTCGCAACCCGCACTGTGTCGGTGCTGTTTCCGCGGTTCCGCGGCCTGGAGCCGGTTGGCGATGAGAGTGATCTCCCGTATGTCGCTGAAGAGGATCTTCCCCACGCAGCCGATGATCCTCCCATCCTTGATAAGGGGAAAGATGCTGGCGTAGACCTGTTTGCCGTTCAGGTAATGGGCAACGCCGATCTCGGGCTTGCCGGTTTCCATAACCGTCGGCATGCGTGAAGGCTGGGAAGTAGTGGTGTAGGCCTGGCGGATGTGCTTACCGATCATGGCCTGGGGTGTTGTCTCGAATAGCCTGGCGAAGGACTGGTTAACCAGGACCACGATCCCTTTGCGGTCGACAACGATGATGCCGTCATGGTCAAAATTAAGGAAGGAATTGGCGGAGCGAAGAATTTCTCCCAACTCGTCAGAGGAGTCGGGAAAGCCGTCGGGGAGCATCCTGATGAGCGAAAGCGTGCCTCCCACGATCCGGTCGTTGTCAATGATCGGTACGTAGTCGCAGACTATGGAGCCGGTCTTCGACTTTATGACCTGGCTGCTAAAACTGTTGCCACTTCGCATGAGGTTGCCGAGATTCGCCAGATCGACCACAGCGTCGATTCTCTTCCCCAGCAGGGCTTCCGGAGTCTCCCCCAGCAGTTTTCCAGTGGTCTCGTCAAGAGAAACAATCGCGAAATCAGTGTCTATGCAGAGAATTCCCGCACTGCTCGGCTCTGCTGACGGGTTCTCATTCAACCCGACCATTGCATTATCATCGGCACATTTCATAAAGCCTTCTCTCTCTACGTATCCTCACTACAAAAATGCATGTTTAAAAACCACTAACAATTCGTCACGCCAGTGGTCACCCGGTCTTAGCTTCATACATTTTAATTGAGTTTATACAAGAGGTTAGACTTCTGTCAATTGATAAAACATTATTTTATATAAATGCATACCAAGGCTATGCACCATACAAGACACACCCCAGAAACCTGGTGGGGTTACCGTTGAACACCTGCGCTTCGATTTCTTCAGGCAATCTCAGCTCCCTGACCATGCTGATGTAGTCAAGGGCAGAGCCGGCCTGATAGAGAAAGGTATCGGTTCCGAAGCAGATCCGGTCGGGATAGTGCATGATGAAGTCGCGGTAACTGGCGGGATTACTCCGCATGTACGGCAGAAGGCCGGCAATGTCGGTAAAGATGTTGGGGTAGCGGTCGAGAAACGCACTGAACGCCTTGCGGCCGATCCCCAGGTGGGGGAAATTGACCCGTACCCGCGGAAAATCGTCCAGAAGGTCTTTCATCACGTCGCCGTATCGGCGGGCGTCCATGTGGTAGAGCAGAGGAAGATCATGGTTCTCGGCGTAGGCAAACAGGTCCCATTCCCTGCGGCGGTACTGTTCGAGACTGATGCCGAGGGTATCCGGCACGTTGCCGACACCAAGGTCGTTCTCGTTATCTGGTAGATAGATCCCCTTGACCCCCTTGAACCCCTGCCCCATATACCCGTCAAGGGCTGTCGCCACGTCGCCCCGCAGGTAGCGCGTATCGACGAAGGGCAATAGGGCGTGATCCACGGATTCCGCGAGCGCCAGCAAATCATCCGCTTCGTTGAAATGGGGATCCCCATGATTTTCGACGTAATCGGGAATTAGGTTCCAGGTGGTTTCAGGATCCGGGTGGGTATTCACCAGACCAGCAACGACCATCCGCCTGAGCCCTTCACGGCGCAGCAGGGCGATATCGCGGGCAAGAGCCGTCTCCTGCTGGCGGCCCACAAAACAATGCATGTGAACATCGATAATCTCAGAGGTCATAATCGCGCTCCCGGCCGCTGAATATTCAACACTGGCGGCCACTACCGTCCGCTGTAGCGGGGCGCCCGTTTTTCCAGAAAGGCCGTGACCGCCTCCAGATGATCGTCTGAATGGTGGGCCATGGCCTGGAAACAGGCGGTCGCATCGAGGAAATCCGGCAGGTCGTTGCGTTGGGCCAGTTTCAGCAGACGTTTCATCAGCCGCAATGCCTGGGGAGGTTTGGCGGCAATCTGACCGGCCAGCTCCCGTGCCCGCGGGAGCAACTCCTCCGGTTCCACGACCTCCAGGAACAGGCCCAGTTGCAGCGCCTCCGCAGCCTTCATGATCCTTCCGGTGAACAACATCTCCGCGGCCCGCTGGTACCCTACAAGTCGGGGAAGGAACCAGGCCCCCCCATCCCCCGGGATGATGCCGAGATTGATGAAGGTTCCACCAATCAAAGCCTTGTCCGAGGCGATGCGGATATCGCACATGCAGGCCAGGTCGAGACCGGCCCCCATGGCCGGCCCATTGACGGCGGCAATGACCGGGATCTCTGCCTTGTGGAGGGCCAGCGGCACCTGCTGAATGCCGCGCCGGTACTGGTTCTGGACATCAATGGGACCGCCGGCAAAGATGCCGCTCTTTTCCTGCATCTCCTTGACATTGCCGCCGGAAGAAAATGCTGCCCCTGCGCCCGTGATGACCAGCACCGAAACTTCCGTCGAGGTGTTGGCCCACTGCACCGTCCGCACGAGATCATCGACAAGGGCTGTCCCGGTCAGGGCGTTGCGCACATCGTCCCGCTGGAAGGTCAGGACTGCTACCCCCCCGTGCAGCTCCAGGGATGAATCCTGCAACAGCGGCACAGCCGCAATAGTTAATGCTTCACCGTTCATGCTGGATATCAAACTCCCATAAAAAAAGAGGTGACATGATCTCCATGCCACCTCCCATTGTTCACTTACACGCGTTCGAAGATCGTCGCAATTCCCTGTCCGACACCGATACAGAGGGACACGAGACCGTAGCGGGAGCCACGGCGCTTCATCTCATGGACCAGCGTGGCGGTGATCCGGGCGCCGGTGGAGCCGAGGGGGTGGCCGATGGCGATGGAGCCGCCGTTGACGTTCACCTTGGCCGGATCGATCCCCAGTTCGCGGATGCAGGGGATGGACTGGGCGGCAAAGGCCTCGTTCAGCTCGAAGAGGTCAATATCTTCGATTTTCAGGCCGGACCGTTGCAGCACCTTCTGGATCGCCGGGATGGGGCCGAGCCCCATGTACGAGGGATCGCAACCGGCAACCGCACTGGCGACGACCCTGGCAAGCGGCTTGTAGCCGAGCTTCTTGGCGGTTTCTGCCTCCATGAGGAGGAGCGCTGCGGCGCCGTCGTTGATGCCGCTGGAGTTGCCGGCGGTGACGGTGCCCTCCTTTCTGAAGGCAGCCGGCAGCTTGGCAAGCTGCTCCATGGTGACATCGTTGCCGCGAGGGAATTCATCCCTGGAGACGATGATCGGATCCCCCTTCTTCTGGGGGATAACGACGGGAACGATCTCGTCATTGAACTTGCCGGCCGCATCGGCGGCAGCCCATTTGCGTTGGGTCTCCAGGGCAAACTCGTCCTGCTCCTGGCGGGTGAGGCCATACCGCACCGCCACGTTCTCGGCGGTTTCGCCCATTCCTTCCTTGGCATATGGTTCAGTCATCTTCGGGTTGGTGAACCGCCAGCCGATGACGCTGTCAAACACCCTGATATCGCGCGAGAAAGGGGATTCGGACTTGGCCATGACAAAGGGGGCACGGGTCATGGATTCGGTACCGCCAGCGATAAAGACATCACCTTCGCCGAGTTTAATCGCATGGGCTGCGCTGTTGATGGCATTCAGGCCCGAGGCACAGAGACGGTTGATGGTCTGCCCCGCGACCGAATACGGCAGACCGGCCAGAAGCGCCGCCATCCGGCCGACGTTCCGGTTGTCCTCGCCCGCCTGGTTGGTGCAACCGAGCACCACATCTTCGACCAGGTTCGGATCAAGATTGTTACGCTTCACCAGTTCGGAAATACAGTGGGCGGCCAGGTCGTCAGAGCGGACGTTTTTCAGGGCGCCGTTGAATTTTCCCACCGGAGTACGGACAGCATCGACAATTACTGCTTCACGCATTGGAACCTCCATCGCTTTGCGAATTAAGAGTTAATTAGATGTACTGACCGCCATCAACCTTGATGCATTCGCCGGTGATGTGGCGGGACTTCTCGGAGCAGAGGAAGGTGACCAGCCAGGCGACTTCTTCCGGCTTGCCCATGCGGCCAAGGACGATGTCGGCCAGTGATTTCTGCTTCACGTCTTCCGGCAGGGCTGCCATCATTTCGGTCTCGATGAGGCCCGGGGCGATGGCGTTGCAGTTGACGTTGGACTTGGCCAGTTCGCGGGCAAGGGCCTTGGTCAGGCCAATAATGCCGGCCTTGGCGGCGGAGTAGTTCGTCTGGCCGAATTTGCCGCGCATGCCGTTGATGGAGGTGACGTTGACGATCTTGCCGCTCCCCTGCTCTTTCATAAGCGGTGCCACGGCGCGGCAGTAGTTGAAGTACCCCTTTAGGTTGATGGCGAGGCACTCATCCCACTGCTCCTCGGTCATCTTCCAGATGACGGCGTCGCGGTTGACGCCGGCGTTGTTCACCAGGATGTCGACGCTGCCGAATTCGGCCGCCACCTTATCCACCATCGCCTGGGCATCCTTGAAGCTGGCCACGTCGGCCTGAACCGCAATGGCTTTTTGTCCCATTTTCTGGATCTCGGCACAGATGGCGTTGGCCTCTTCGCTATGCTTGCGATAGTTGATGGCGACGTTGGCACCACTTTTCGCCAGGTCCAGCGCTATGGCGCTGCCGATACCAAGACTAGCCCCGGTAACAATTGCATTTTTTCCTTTGAGATCCATTGTGTTCCTCCTTTTTTACTCTACTGGGTTGGTGTTGTTATTCGGCATCCTGCTTCCGGGCCGGGCGTTCAAATTTTAAGCATTATGGTAAATAAGTACTGCAATACCTATTTTCTGTCAACAAAAATTTACTGATCTTTTCTTGGGGACTATCAATTATTCAAAGCAGGCGCGTTTGTCTCCAGGAGACACTGCTGCACGGGGAATAGCGTGTTGATATTACTGCTATGGTGGTTGAGGTGCACTAGTGAGGGGCAAGTGCCGCACAGAGTCTGGCAGCCGCGCTCTCCAGCACCGGGAGGCTCCCTTCCGGTCGCTGCAACAGAGAAGCCATTTGGGCCACGGTCTCCTGATAGGCCCTGTGGGCCTCGGCAGAAAGGAGGCCATTCTTTTCCAATTCCTTCCGGCGCTGGATGCACCTGCCGATGACCAGTGCCGCCAATCCCCCCTCCACCACCACAAGGTGGTCGGCGTCGAAGCTCTTTGCCATGGCTACCAGGCGGATGACACGGTGCTGAAGGCGCGCCAGCAATCGCTCTGCCATGCCGGAGGATTCACTCTCTGCCATGACATGAAGGTCCCGCACAATGGCAATCAGAAGGGAATGCATCCGCATTGCCGGATTGATCGGCATCAGGTAGTGAAACGAGGCCCAGGCAATCCCGATACCGGCCACGGTGGCAAAGGCACCGGTCAGCAGGTCGTAAGCCGTACTGGTGAGCGGAACGCCGGGCTGCTCGACGAACATGAAGATGAGTGTGGCGTCGGTGGCGGCAGCCACCGTTTGTCGATACTGCATGGCGAAGACGCCGAGAAGGATCAGCGGAGCGATTACGACTCCTTCCACGAGGGGATTGGTCACCCCCGGCAGCAGAATCAGCCGGCAGAGAAGGGCCGCCGCGGAACCGATCGAGGCGCCGACAAAGACGTGAACCAGCGTGTCGGCAGGAAAATCCCGCGTGGAAAAGAGACTGACCATGATGGATGCGGGCATGAGCATCACTGCCCCCTGCTTCCACCCGGTAACTTGCCAGATAAGCCCCACGACAAGTATCGCGACTGCGGCTCGCAACGCAGCCCGCCGCCCCGCCTCCCAATCCCGATGGCGGATGAGCCGGGTCGCGGTTTCCTCATCAGGAGTGTCCGGCGCAGTATCGAACTCCGACAGAACGAGTCGAAGGGCCGACACGAGGTCTGTCAGCGTCTCCCCCAGAAGGGGAAGATTGGCTGCGGTCTCAGCCGCAACCCCCTGGAGATCGTCGATGCATGAGGAGGCTGTTGTGTGTCCTTTCAGGTTACCGGCAACCTCCTCAAGGCGCAGGACAAGTTGGCTCAGCCGATCATCACGGGAGGCATGCTGACCGCTTCCCAGGGCAACCGACCGACCGGCGGCCAGAAGGGAAAGGAGCGAGGCAACGAGACTCCGAATGTGGCGCTTTTTCCTCTTGAAGCGCAGCGACCCCGCCCCAACAACGTCGATGAGGCTTTCAATCTCCGCGATCTCCAGCAGAATTTCCTGTTCCAGCCGCACCTGGCTGCTCTCGCCCCCATGACGCAGCAGCAGCGCCAGCCACGCGACGGCCTCCCCGGAAACCCGGCGCAGTCGGTCCACATAGTCGTCCTTCGACTGGCGTGGGGTAAAAAGGAGCGTGACCGTCGTCGCGACCATGATTCCAACAATCGTCCCGGCGATTCTTCCGAATGCGAGGTCATGGAGATGGAGAGGGGTTTGGTAGGCGCGGGCGCCAATGATGGCACAGGTACAGCCGGCCAGAAGAATGGCGTAGGAGCGGAGGCCATATATCAGGTTGCCGATGCCGACACACCCTGCCAGCCAGAGGGAAAGCGCAAGGGTGAGAACCAGAGGCGACGTGACGTGCAGCATGAGCAGCAGCCCTGCCGCAGACCCGATGGCCGTGCCGACGAGGCGGTAATAGCTCTTTTCCAGCAAAAGCCCCCGTGTCGGCTGGATCACGATGATCGCCGTCATTGCCGCCCAGTAGGGAGATTCCAGACGCAACAGCACGGCTACCGCAAGGGAAATGAGGGCGGCAGCGGTACCGCGGACTGCGAGCATCAGTTGTGGCCGCTGGAGGGCGAGTTGCCTGCGTACGGTAAGGGTAAGCATGTCAATCACGGTGTCTTTATGCATAAAATATAGTTAGCATGCATTCTATTATATTGCTATCTTTTTTAATCCCTTGAGGACGGTTCATGACAACCCACCATTCTGTGATATTAGGTAAAGACACCCGACAGCTTCCAAGGACCGATACCGGTCCGCTTGCCTGGATGCCCGGAATGGATGAAGCGCCACAGAAGATTCGGCAGAGAGGGAATCCCGAGGATGATCCCGATTGAGATCGTTTCCACACTATCTCTCCTTTATATTGGCCTTCTGTATGCCGTAGCCTATTTTGCCGACAGACGGCATGAGGCCGGCCGGAGCATCGTTGCCAACTCCTTCGTCTATTCCCTCTCCCTGGCCGTCATTTACACATCATGGACCTTTTACGGTTCCGTGGGACGGGCCGCCACCAGCGGCATCGAATTCCTCACCGACAGCCTGGGGATAACCCTCATGGCCTTCTGCTGGTGGTTCCTGCTGCGGAAGATGGTGCGGGTCAGCAAGGAGCAGAACGTTCGCAGCATCGCCGATTTCATCTCCAGCCGCTACGGAAAGTCACCGCTCCTGGGGGCGGTCGTCACCATTATCGTCATTGCGGCGTTCCCTCCGTACATTGCCCTGCAACTTAAAGCAGTGGCCCACACCTTCGATCTCCTCACAAAACCGCCCCACATCGCCGGCGGTCTGAACAATCTCATCCCCGCGCTCCCCCCTTTCGTGGATACCGCGTTCATTGTCACCCTGTTCCTCGCCCTTTTCGGCGTCCTGTTCGGAGCACGGCACCTGGACGTCTCCGAGCGCCACGAGGGGCTGGTGGCCGCCATCGCCCTGCAATCGGTGGTCAAGCTCGTCGCCTTCGTCACCGTGGGGCTGTTTGTCACCTATGGCCTGTTCGACGGCTTCAGTGATATCTTCTCACGCTTTATCGCCCGATTCCCCGACCGCACAGACCTCTTTCTCCTGGGGACACCCCATGTTCCCCATTCGTTATGGTTATCCCGAGTATTGATGATCATGATTTCGTTCATGTTCCTCCCCCGCATGTTCCATGTCATGGTTATCGAGAATGCCGACGAGGGGCACATTAAAGACGCCATGTGGCACCTCCCCACCTATGCCTTTCTCCTCGCCCTGTTCGTGCTGCCCGTAGCCCTGGGAGGCATCATCCTCAGCGGAGGGGATACCGCCATGGCCGACTTTTTTGTTATCCACCTCCCCTTGGAGTCCGGTCATCCCTGGCTGGCCCTGTTGGCTTTCATAGGAGGCTTTTCCGCTTCGGCGGGCATGGTCATCGTCGAATCGGTGGTGCTCTCCACCATGATTCTCGACCATCTGGCCTTGCCGGTCATTCTGAAGCTCAGGGTGGAAGCCTCGGACATGTCGAAAGTTCTCCTGAACATCAAACGGGCAGGGATCATTGCCATCGTCTTTTTCGGCTACCTCTACTACCGGTTCATCAGCGAATCATACGCACTGATCAACACCGGTGTCGTCACGTTCATCGCCGTGGCCCAGTTCGCGCCGTCCGTCATCGGGGGGCTCTTCTGGAAGCGTGCCAATCGTCGCGGGGCGCTGACCGGTATCCTGCTGGGATTCGTCGTCTGGTTCTACACCCTGCTGATTCCCCTCTTTATCAACTCGGGCTGGCTGCCTGACGATCTCCTTGATAACGGCCCCTTCGGCCTCGGATTTCTGCGCCCCCAGGAACTGTTTGGCCTGAGTGGTCTCGACATGATCTCCCACGCCCTGTTCTGGACCCTGTTCTTTAACCTGGGGGCTTTCGTTGCCTTTTCCCTCCTGAGCGACCCGGACGACAGCGGAACCGAACAGGCAGTGAAATTCGTGGATGTTTTCGAGGTGCGCGATGAGTCGGTCACGCGCAAGAGGATGAGCAAGTCCTTCGCCGTCGTGGAATTCGTGGATCTGATGACCAAGTTCATCGGCCAGGACCAGGCCCACGCCGCCATCGCCCGATTCCTCAAACACAAGCAGATCGATGAAAAGGGAAGCCTCTCGGAATACGAGCTTCCCATCCTGAAGCGGTATACCGAGAAGGTTCTGGCCGGTTCGGTGGGGGCAGCATCGGCGGGGATCATCGTGGACAGCTATCTGGCTGCGCGGGGAAGTGAACTTGAGGACGTTTTCGACATTTTCGGTACGGTTTCCCTCAGCCGCACCGCCAGCAGGGAACAACTTGGCGTTCTCTACGAGGCTGCGCGGTTAGTGGCGACCTGAAGACCATCCTGGACAGCATCCTGGAGCTTCTCCAGCAGCAGTTCAAGTTCGACACGTGCGTTATCCGCATTCTCGACGAAGAAATGAAGACTCTTACCGTGCAGAGCCAGAAGGGGATGAGCTCCGATCACCTGAATGAATCGGATCGTGAGTTGAGCATGGGGACATACTCCGGCGAAGCATTCCTCACAAACTCCACCGTAGTGGTCAACGATACGGATTCCATGGACAAGCCCGCCTCCGCCCTGGTTGTGCGACGGGAAGGAATCAGGTCATTCGCCCATGCCCCCATCACGGTCGAAGGGAAACCCGTGGGTATTCTGTCGGCCTTCTCAAAGTCGATGAAGGGGATCTTCACCGACGAGTTCGTTGAACTCTTCACCAATCTGGCGGGACAGATCGGGATAGCGCTTCGCAACGCCCTCCAGGCCGAGAAGCTGATCCAGGCGAAGGAGCATGAAAAGGAGATGCAGATCGCCCGGACTATCCAGATGGGGCTCCTGCCGACGCGGGCGCCGGAAGTGGCGGGAATATCACTGGCGGGAACGTGTGTCCCGGCCAGGGAGGTGGGGGGAGATTACTACGATTTCCTGGTACGCGGCGCCAGGGGTCTCGATCTGGTCATCGCCGACGTATCGGGTCACAACGTCGGTGCTGCCCTCCTCATGGCGGAAGTGCGCACCATCATCCAGGCAGAGGCGAAGATCGTCCGGGGTCCCGGCGAGATACTGTGCGTCCTCAACGACTTTCTCTACGAAGACCTCACCCGTGCCGAACTCTTCATCACCATGTTCTACCTGAACTACGATGCCGGGACGCGGCTGCTCTCCTTCGCCAGCGCCGGCCACAACCCGCCGATACTCAGGAGGTCCGGATCACGGGCCTGTGAGTACCTCGACGCGGAGGGCCTCATTCTCGGCATCAAGAGGAACGTCACGTTTGAGGAAAAACAGGTGCGGCTGGAGCCGGGAGATCTCCTCCTGCTCTACACCGATGGCATCACCGAGGCGGCAAATCCCGCCGGCGAATTATTCGGCGAGGACCGGCTATGCTCCCTTATTGCCGAGTATCACGCACTCCATCCCCAGCAGATTATCGACAATCTCCTCGCCCAGGTCAGATCGTTCGCCGCAAACCAGAACCTGACCGACGATGTCTCGCTGGTCGTTCTGAAGGCACTCTAAGAGGCCGTGGCGGGAATGACACCCTGATCGCAGAGCACCTGATAGGCGAGGATCCGACTCCGCATGTCGTCAGGAAAGGGGATCGCCTTGATGGAGCCGGTTTCCTCCGAGATGTAACAGGCCGACATCCCGACCTGAAAACAGGGCTCACCCCGGTCATCATACCCGACGACTTCATAACCAATGCTCGATTTCCCCAACCGCGGAATCCCGACCGTCATGGTGATTACCTGGCCGGGGACAAGGGGGGCCAGCCGCTCGCACCAGACCTCCCGGAAAGGGGCTCCCCTCAGGCGGATGCACTGCTCCCGCCAGGAAATGCCCAGGGTCTCCCGGTACCACTCACCCACCGCCTCAACGGCGTAGTTGAAGAGTCGCGGAGCGTAAACGGTGCCGGAAAGCGTGCAATCCCCATAGACCACGCGACGCCGGACGGTAAAGTGGACCCCATCGGACTGCAATCGGGAGAGGAACGGTTCGCCGCCAACCCTTTGAGCGACAGTACCCGACTTCCCGTCTGCCTGCTCCAGACAGTCCTCCATCCGCTCGCGGTAACGGGGCGGAATCGGAACCGGTGCGCGATTCCGCCCCGCTCTGAATTGCGCCACGAGAGTTGCCCGAAAAAAGACGCCGCCGGAGTCGTCCTCTCCGGCGGCGCTGAAAGTCACTGACGAGCGGTCGACAGCGGTCGCCCTTACCCGCACATGCACTGTCTGGTCGGCAATCACCGGCCGGAAGTACTCGCACCCCATCCGCACGAACGTCACATCGAGATCGTGCCTCAGGAACAGATCCGCCCAGGAGACGCCCAACACATCCCCGAACCAGGCTTCCACTGCCTCCACCGCGTAATCGACAGCCCGCGGCGTGAAGTAGATGCGGGCGGAGTCGCAGTCTCCAAAATCGACTTTTCTCCGATAGGTAAACAGTGTCCCGGACACGCGCGTCTCCCCATGAACCCGCTTCAGCAATACCCGAGCTGGCTGGAAATTTCCTCAGCCCCTTTTTTCGCGAGGGGGATGAGCACCCCGTTGATCAGATCATCGCTGAACCGCGTGATGGGGCCGGGAAGGACAATCGCCCCGATGACGTTGGAGCTGTAATCGCGCACCGGAGTCGCGACACAGGTGACTCCCACTTCCAGCTCTTCCCGACCGATGGCATACCCGTGTTCTTTTATCTGGAGGAGGTGCTCCTTGAAGCTTGCGGGGTCAATGATTGTGTACGGCGTGTTCCGCTCGAGCTTATGGACGGTGAGCAGTTTTGCCACCTTGTCCTCCGGCAGGTGCGCCAGCTGTACCTTGCCGGCCGCCGTGCAATGGGCGGGAAGCCTCATGCCGATGGGGGGTACGACCCGCACCGGCTGGCTGCACTCCACCGCATCGAGGCAGACAATGGAAAAATCCCTCAGGACCGTCAGGCAGACCGTCTCGTTGCATTCCCTGACCATGGCCTCCAAAGTGGGTCGTGCGCGGTTGACAAGCCTCATCTGCCGTGAAACCATCCGGCTCAGGTGAAAGGCCTTGAGGCCGAGCCGGTAGCTGCCGGTAGAGGTGTTATGCTCGATGAATCTCCTGGATTCGAGGGTGGCCAGGAGCCGGAACACGTTGTTCTTGGGAAGGTTGAGGCGCCTCCCCAGCTCGCTCAGGCTGAGTTCGCTGGCATCGCCCCGGAACTGCTCCAGCAGCTCGAAAGCATGGTCCACCGATTTTATCAACGGCACCGTTTTGTTTTTTGTCTTCATGGGTCGTGTTCCCTCCGGCTGTCAGGAACAGTACAACAAAGCAATCCCCCGGCAGTGCCGGGGGATTCCCCTTACGCCATGGCCTCGGCCATCACCTCGGCGATGTCCTTCACCCGCACCTGCTCAGCCCCTTCGTCCTTGAGACCGTCCTCCATCATGGTCATGCAGTAGGGACAGCTGACGCAGAGGGTGTCGGGCTGCTGCTTGAGGGCCTCTTTCACCCGTTCCAGGTTGATCCGGCTCCCGATCTGCTCCTCCATCCACATGCGGCCGCCGCCGGCGCCGCAGCAGAAGCCGTTCTCCTGGTTGCGCTCGAACTCGGCCGGGGCCTTGCCGGTGGCCGCCTTGATGACAGACCGGGGCGCCTCGTAGGTGTCATTGTGCCGTCCCAGGTAGCAGGAGTCATGGAAAACAATCTTCCCCTGATCGGCCTGTTTGGGGAGCTTGAGCTTCCCCTGCTCCACGAGCTTTGCGATCAGCTCGCTGTGGTGGAGCACCTCCACCTCCAGCCCGTACTGCCTGTAATCGTTCTTGAGGGTGCTGAAGCAGTGGGGGCACTGGGTGACGATCCGGGTAACACCCCGCTCCTTGAAGAGGGCCACGTTCTCTTTGGCCATCTTGTCGAAGACGAACTCGTTCCCCAGGCGCCGCACGCTGTCGCCGCAGCACTGCTCTTCACGCCCCAGGATTCCCCAGGAAACCCCGGCCTTGTCCAGGATCGTGGCCAGGGCCACGGTGACGTGCTTGGCGCGGCTATCGAAGGAGCCGGCGCACCCCGCAAAGAAGAGATAGTCAGTCTCCCCGGCCTTGAAGGGACGCTCGCCCAGATGCGTGGCCCACTTCCCCCGGTCCGACGGGGCGATCCCCCAGGGGTTGCTCCGCTGCTCCATGTTCTCGAAGAGGTTCAGGAGTTCCTCAGGGAACCGGGCCTTCTCCTGGACCAGGTGGCGGCGCATCTTGATGATCTTCGGCATCTGCTCGATGAGGACCGGGCAGACGCTCGTGCAGGCGCCGCAGGTGGTGCAGGACCAGAGGGCATCCTCGTGATTGGACCCTTCACCCTGGGGACCGATCAGGGGGACAATGCCCCGGTCGCCATGCTTCAAAGCCGCCCCGTTATCCATGAGGTTCACCTTGATGTCATGGACGATACGGCGCGGGTTCAGGGGCTTGCCGGTGTTGTGGGCCGGGCAGAGGTCCTGGCAGCGGCCGCATTCGGTGCAGGAGAGGCTGTCGAGGAGGTCCTTCCACGAGAACTGCTCCACCGTGCTCACCCCAAAGCGATTACCCACCTTGAATTCTTCCCGGGGCTGGACATTGGGCTTGTCCAGGCTCCGGAAATAGCAGTTGGGTATGGCGGTGAGGATGTGCATGTGCTTACTGCGGGGGAGTAGGTTCATGAAGAGGAGGAGCACGACGGCGTGGACCCACCACGATATGGTGGCGATGCTCTCCAGGGGATTTCCGGAAAATCCGTCCAGGAGGCTGGCTATGGCGGACGATACGGGCTTCCAGCCCGCCGGCTGCCCCATGGCGATCTGGGCGGCGTTGAGGAGGAAGAAGGCAATCATCAGCGTGGCGATCATGGCCAGGATAAGGAGGGCCTCGCCGCTCCTGGGCGAGGTATAGTCGTTCCCCAGGTACGCGGGAGGAAAGAGGACCCGCCGCACAAAGGCGATTGCCACGCTGACCAGGGCCACAAGCGACACGATGTCAAAGACGAACTCAAGGGCGTGGTGAAGCGGCGCCGGCAGTGCCGTCAGGCTGAAGCTCGGGAAGAGCCCCTCCAGGAGAAACGCCCCGTTGGCCACCAGCAGGAGCATGAACGCCCAAAAGAGGAAGAAGTGGTTGAAACCGTAGGGACGTGCCAGGACCCGCTTCTGGCCGAAGGCATAGGAGAACATCCCAGCCAGCCGCTCAGCCGGGTTGTCGAAGCGGTTCTCGGAAGCGCCGACGGCGACCAGCTGCAGGCGCTGGTAGCAGCTGAAGCAGAAAGTCGCGACGGCCACGACGAAGAGCGGAATGAAGAGCGAGTGGTTGATTGCCATGATACACCTCACAAACGATATTGCGATGACGGCGAAGGATCAGACCGCGACCCGGTCGGGAATGACACCGCCGCGCTGGCCTTTCAGACTTCTCACCTTGCGGATGATTGAAGGAACGATCTGGAAGAGATCGCCGACAATGCCGTAGGTGGCCACCTGGAAGATAGGGGCCTCGGGATCGCGGTTGATGGCGATGACGACGTCGGAGTCCTGCATCCCCACCAGGTGCTGGATCGCCCCGGAGATGCCGCAGGCGACGTAGATCTTGGGACGGACGGTCTTGCCGGTCTGGCCCACCTGGCGGCTGTGGGGCATCCAGCCGGCGTCAACGGCACTACGCGAAGCGCCGACCACCCCGCCCAGCTCGTCGGCCAGTTCCTGGAGCATGGCGAAGTTCTCTTTGTTCATGAGACCCCGCCCCCCGGAGACGATGATCTCGGCGCCGGCGATGTCGATGTCCTTGCCACCCTTGTCGCTCAAGACCTCGATCACCTTGACCAGCACATCCTCCTCGCGGAGGTCGTACTGCTCGCGCACCACTTCCCCGGTTCGCCCCACCTGGAATTCAGGCATGGGCATGACGTGGGGACGGACCGTGGACATCTGGGGCCGGAACCGGTCGCACATGATGGTGGCCATGATGTTGCCGCCGAAAGCGGGGCGGGTCTGCATGAGGTTGCGCTTGTCGTCAATGCCGAGACCCGTGCAGTCGGCGGTGAGGCCGGTCTTTACGATCGTCGCCACGGCGCCTGCCAGGTCGCGCCCCTGGCCAGTGGCCCCCATGAGGATGATCTCGGGCCGGTGCTTGCTGATCAGGTGGCAGATGGCGTCGGTGTACGGCTTGGTCCGGTAGTTGGCGAACACGGGGGCATCGAGGGTGATGGCCTTGTGGGCGCCGTAGCCGAACGCTTCGTCACAGAGGTGTTCAACCTTGTGGCCGATGATCACCGCGGAGAGTTCCACCCCGAGGCTTTTGGCCAGTTCCGCGCCGGTTCCCAGAAGTTCCCAGGAGACCTTGGCGGCCTCGCCGTCGTACTGCTCAATGAAGACCCAGACACCCCGATAGCGGGCGAGCATCTCCCGAAGCTGCTTTTCCCCTTCGTCAACCTCTTCCTCGACGGTATGGTGCTGCTGGTCCCACTGCTTCAGCAATTCCAGTTCCTCGGGGGTGTAAAACATCTCCAGGGCACCGGCAGCGCAGACCTTGACGCACTTGGCGCAGCCGATGCACTTCTCCCCAAGTACCGTCGGCTCACCGGCGGCATTCATCTCGATGCCGTCCACCGGACAGGAACTCTCGCACCGGGCACCGCAGGCAATGCATTTCCCGTCGAGAACGCGGGCCTTGCCGCGGGGCTTCTTGATTGTTTTTTTCGTTTCAGTCATCGTCATTCCCCCTTCACATCTCACACTGCCAAGAGATCCTTGCTGAGCAGCTTGTCGATCAGGAGGTTGGCCGTCCCCTCCGGATCACCGACACCGTCGCCGATGATCTCCCCCTTGTCCCGCTCCGGGGAGAAGATCTTGCTGACCCAGGTGGGGGAACCCTTCAGGCCCACCGTTTCCACGTCGAGCTTGAGGACCGAGTTGTCCCAGACCTTGACCTCGGTCTCCTGGGCCGCCAGGCGCATCGGCACCGTTGGATAGCGGGGACGGTTCAGTTCCCGGACAACGGTAATTACCACGGGCAAAGGAGCCTCGACGATCTCATGCCGCCCTTCAAGCTTGCGCCGCACCCGGATCACATTGCGCTTCAGATCAAGGAACTCGATCCGGTCCACCAGGGTGAGCTGGGTGTACCCGAGGCGCGTGGCAATGCCGGGTCCCACCTGGGCGGTATCGCCGTCGATGGTCTGCTTGCCGCAGAAGACGATCCCCACCGCTTCCTCGGCTCCCAGCTTCTCGATGGCCGCCGAGAGAACGTTGCTGGTAGAGAGGGTGTCGGCCCCGCCGAACGCGCGGTCGGAGAGAAGAATCGCCTCGTCGACGCCAAGGGCGCAGGCTTTGCGCAGGGTCGCCTCGGTGTTCGGGGGCCCCATGGAGATGGCCACCGACCGCAGGCCGTAGCGGTCCTTGAGATTCAACCCCTCCTCCAGGGCATGGGTGTCGTAGGGGTTGACGATGAAGGGGATCCCTTCCCGGACCAGAGTGTTGGTCACCGGGTCGATCTTAACCTGGGTGGTGTCGGGCACCTGTTTGATGCAGGAGATCACGAGCATAGAACTTCTCCTTGGGGTTTATTGAACCTGGATCCGGCATGTATGACACTGAGCAACGGAGCAACAGAGAAATCGATAAAATTATGCTTGGATTTTGCTCAGTTGCTCAGTGTTTCAAATGCATCTGCCGGTTAAACCGCTATTTTAAGCCCGTCGGGCTTGTACACCTTCAAAAGCGCCTTGGCCATGTCGGCGGGGCTTTGGGCAACGCTGATACCGCACTCCTCAAGGATGGCGACCTTTTCCGTGGCCGTCCCCTTGCCGCCGGCGATGATGGCGCCGGCATGCCCCATCCGCTTGCCCGGAGGGGCGGTCATCCCGGCAATGTAGGCTGCCACCGGCTTGGTCATGTACTCCTTCACGAAGCGGGCGCCTTCTTCCTCGGAATTGCCGCCGATTTCGCCGATCATGATGACCGCCTCGGTGTCCGGGTCCTCCTCGAACATCCGGAGCACGTCCACGTGGTTGGTGCCGTTCACCGGGTCACCCCCGATGCCGACGCAGGTGGACTGGCCGAGACCCACGTTGGTGAGCTGCCAGACCGCTTCGTAGGTAAGGGTGCCGGAGCGGGAGACGACCCCCACCTTCCCCGGCTTGTGGATGTAGCCGGGCATGATGCCGATCTTGCACTCACCCGGGGTGATGACGCCGGGGCAGTTGGGGCCCACCAGGCGGGTCTTTTTCCCCTGCATATACTGCTTCACTTTCACCATGTCGAGGACTGGGATTCCCTCGGTGATGCAGATGGCGAGCTCGATGCCGGCGTCGACCGCCTCCATGATGGCGTCGGCCGCAAAGGGGGGCGGCACGTAGATTACCGAGGCGGTGGCGCCGGTCTGGTTCACCGCATCCCGAACCGTGTCGTAGACGGGAAAGCCGTCGACGACCGTCCCCCCCTTGCCGGGGGTAACGCCGCCGACCATCTGGGTGCCGTACTCGCGGGCCCCCTGGGCATGAAAGAGGCCGGTGGCGCCGAGTCCCTGGGTGATGACTTTCGTGTCTTTATTGATAAGGATGCTCATCTCTCTCCCCTCCTCAGGCGGCAACGGCCTGGACGATTTTTTGTGCTCCGTCGGCCATGCCGTCGGCGGCCACGATGTTGAGCCCACTCTCGGACAGAAGCTGCTTGCCGAGGGCCACGTTGGTCCCTTCGAGCCGCACCACGAGCGGCACCTGAAGGGATACCTGCCGGGCAGCCTCGATGACGCCCGTGGCGATGACGTCGCACTTCATGATGCCGCCGAAGATGTTGACGAAGATCCCCTTCACGTTCTTGTCGGAGAGGATGATCTTGAAGGCCTCGGTGACCCGCTCGATGGTGGCCCCGCCCCCCACGTCCAGGAAGTTGGCCGGCTCGCCGCCGGAGAACTTGATGATGTCCATGGTGGCCATGGCGAGGCCCGCGCCGTTCACGAGGCAGCCGATGTTGCCGTTCAGGGAGACGTAGGAGAGGTCGTGCTGGGAGGCCTCCACTTCGTTGGGATCCTCCTCGTCGTAGTCGCGCATGTCGGAGATCTGCAGGTGCCGGAAAATGGCGTTGTCGTCAAAGCCGAATTTGGCGTCCAGGGCCAGAAGGTCCCCTTCCTTGGTGACGACCAGGGGGTTTATTTCCAGAAGCGAACAGTCGCAAGCGATGAAGGTAGCGTAGAGATTTTCCAGAAGCTTCTGCGCCTTGGGCAGAAGCTTTCCGGTGAGCCCCAGGCTGAAGGCAAGGTTACGGCACTGGAAGGGGCTAAGCCCTACCAGCGGATCGATGGCTTCCTTGAAGATCTTCTCCGGGGTCGTTGCCGCCACTTCCTCGATGTCCATGCCCCCCTCGGTGGAGGCCATGACGGTCACCTTGGAGGTGCTCCGGTCCACCAGGAGGCTTATGTACAGCTCCCGGTCGATGTTGCAGCCGTTTTCCACCAGGACCCGGGTGACCAACTTGCCGTCGGGGCCGGTCTGATGGGTGCGCAGGGTCATGCCGAGCATGTTACGGGCGATGAGCTGCACTTCTTGGCTGGTGCGGGCCAGCTTGACCCCCCCACCCTTACCGCGGCCGCCGGCGTGGATCTGGGCCTTGACCACCCATGGTCCGTCACCGAGACGCTTGGCCCATTCACGGGCGCTGGCGCCGTTATAGCAGACGTGCCCGTCAGGGACGGGTACGCCGAATCTGCGAAGGATTGCTTTTGCCTGATATTCGTGGATGTTCATCCTATTCCTCCCGCGAGTCAGTTTTTTAATTCCCGTATCGCAGCACCAATTTAGCAATACGGTACTTCAATACCGATTTAATGGCAAGCAAAAATTTCTCTTTTCATGGCGGCATATGGAAGTGACCATCGGTGCAGCAGCGTGCGATATTTGTTCTATTGCATCGATAGCCATGTTTGGTAATGGCAGAGGAGCTGCTTGCCCCGCCCAATCGGGGTACGGCAAGCAGCTCCTGTTCATCAGGGTTTGAATTCATGACATTCTCCCCGGAGCAACTCTTGAGGCACCTGCAAACAGTAGCTTTGCAGGTGCCTCATTTCTCAGGCAATCACCCTTTCCACCAGGATCTCGGCAATATCCCGGGGAACGAGCTTCCCTTCCAGCTCCGCTCCCTTGATCCCGTCCTCGAACATGGTGAGACAGAAGGGACAGTTGGATACGAGGGTGCCGGTGCCGGTTTCCGCCGCCATCAGTGCGCGCTTGCCGCTGATCCGGCTCCCCAGTTTCTCCTCGGCCATGATCCGCCCGCCGCCGGCGCCGCAGCAGAAGCCCTCCGCCCTGCTCCGCTCCATCTCGCGGATGGTGCCCCCCGCTGCCGCCACCAAGGCCCGAGGCTCTTCATAGAGGTCGTTGTGGCGGCCGATATAGCAGGAGTCGTGATAGGTGCAGTCGAAGGCATCGCCCTTCACCTTGAGTTTCCCTTCCTGGATAAGGCGGTTCAGGAAGGTGGTGTAGTGCTCGGTCTCGATGCTGAAGCCGAGATCACGGTAATCCTTGGTCAGGGTATTGAAGCAGTGGGGACAGGCGGTGACGACCTTTTTCACCTTGTAGGACTCCATGGTCTCGATGTTCTCGGTGGCCATGGACTGGTAGAGGTATTCGTTCCCCAGTTTCCGCATCGGCTCGCCGCAGCATTTCTCCTCTTTGCCGAGGATGCCGACCTTGACGCCGGCAGCGGCGCAGAGCTGAACGAAGCTGGTGGCTACTTTGATGTTGCGCTTGTCAAAGGAGGCATAGCAGCCGACAAAGTAGAGGATGTCCACCTCGGCGTCGTCGGAGAGGCGTGTGACCGGGAGCCCTTCGGCCCAGTCGCCCCGGGAGGCGAACGCCAGACCGAGGGGGTTGCCGTTTACCTCGGTGTTGTCCATGGCCACCATGACCTCTTCGCCGGGGAACTCCCCTTCCATCAGCACCATGTTGCGGCGCATGTCCACGATCTTACCCACATGCTCGATGCTGGCCGGGCAGATCTCCTGGCATGCCCGGCAGGTGGTGCAGGACCAGAGGGCATCCTTGCTCACGGTCTCTATCAGGTTCGCGTCGGGATTGGTGCCGGCCACCTCTCCCAATTGGTTGATGACCTTCATGGGGGAGAGGGGCTTGTCGGTGTTGTGGGCCGGACACCGGTCCTGGCAACGCTTGCACTTGGTGCAGGCGTCGGTGTCGAAGATGTCTTTCCAGGTCATATCCTTGATCTGGGCCGCACCGAAGCTCTCGGCGTCCTCGCTCTCCATGTTGAGGGTGACGAGGGCACCCTTGGGACCGAGGTCGGCCAGGAAGTAGTTGGCGCTCGTGGTGAGGATATGCCGGAACTTGGTGAAGGGTATGGAGCAGATAAAGCCGATGACGAGAGCGAAGTGGAGCCACCACATCCCCTGGTGGAGGGCCCGGAGGGAACCCTCACCCATGCCGGAGAGTCCCTTGGCCACCACGAGGCCAACCGGCGACCACGCCGCCAGGGCCATGTTGTTAGGGAGTTCGGTCACGGCCATCCGGGCCCCTTCGATGACAAAACCGGTGATGAGGATGGCGAAGAGGAGGCCGTGCATGATGGCGTCGTCGCGGGTGGTTTCAAGTCCATCGGGGCGCACCAGGTAGCGGCGGACGAAGAACCCGGCCAGCATGGCGATGGCCACGAGACCGGCAATGTCGAGCACTGCCGAGAAGATGAGATAGAAGTCCCCGTGAAGGAAGCGGAACCCGAAGAGGAGATCGGTGAAGTCGGCCTGGAGAGCCACGAAAACAGTTCCGATAAAGAGGAGGAAGAACCCCCAGAAGAAGAGCCCGTGTGCATAGCCCGGCCCCTTTACCTTCAGCACCCTGCTCTGCAGCAGGACGTTCTTCAGGAGCTGAACAATGCGCACGCCACGCTGGTCAAAGCGGTTCAGGGGCTTTCCCTGCTTGTAGATATCCAGCCGCTGCAACCCGCTTCGCACCAGAAATCCCAGGGCAGCGAAGGTGAAGAGATACATCGGTATAAGGACCGATGCCCCGTGGCCGATATTCCAATAGAGTTCGCGGGTAGCTTCCATGGCTCAATCTCCAATAGTGTTAATAGGTTCACATCTCGAACAATCTTACGACCCGGTAAAGTTCGGTTTCCGCTTTTCCACAAAAGCCCCCATACCTTCCTTCTGGTCACGGGAGGCGAAGAGGGAGGCAAAAAGGACCGACTCGTAGTCCATGCCGTCCGGTTCCGTCATATCGAGGCCCCGGCGGATGGCTTCCTTGACATGGGCGACCCCGAGGAGGCCGTTGCCGGCAATTCTCGCGGCCGTCTCAAGGGCCTTTCCCACCAGCTCCGCAAGCGGTAAGACGGCGTTGACGATCCCCCACTCCTTCGCTTCGGCGGCAGTCAGCATCTTGCCGGTGAAAATCAACTCGTTGGCCCGACTGCGCCCCAGGAGCCGGGCGAACTTCTGGGAACCGCCGAACCCGGGCATGATCCCGAGGGTCACCTCCGGCAGTCCCATCTTGGCGTTTTCCGAGGCGTAGATGAAATCGCAGGCCAGGGCCAGTTCCATCCCTCCCCCCAGGGCAAAACCGTTGACGGCGGCTATGACCGGCTTGGGCATGGTGCCGATGTAGTTCACCAGCTTCTGTCCCGTGCGGGCGAAAACGAGGGCCTGCTGGGCGTCCATGACCGCCATCTCGGCAATGTCGGCTCCGGCCACAAAGGCCTTCTCGCCGCTGCCCGTGATAACGACCGCCTTGACAGCCTGGTTGGCGTTCAACGCTTCGAAGGTTTCCTGCAACTCGGCGATCACCGAGGTGTGGAGGGCGTTCAGCACCTTGGGCCGGTTGATGGTCAGCAGGGCCACGCCGTCTTTTATGTCAACAAGCAGATTCTCGGTTCCCATGGCATTTCCCCCAATCAGTAGGTGTAGAATCCCCGCCCCGTCTTCCTCCCCAGATACCCGGCCTCCACCATCTTGACCAGGAGCGGACAGGGGCGGTACTTGCTGTCCTTGAATCCTTCGTGGAGGACGTTCATGATGGCGAGACAGGTGTCGAGGCCAATGAAATCGGCCAGGGTCAGGGGCCCCATGGGCTGATTGGTGCCGAGCTTCATCCCCTTATCGATGTCCTCCACCGTGGCGATCCCCTCGAAGAGGGCAAAGGCCGCCTCGTTGATCATGGGGATGAGGATGCGGTTGACGATGAAGCCGGGATAGTCGGCGGATACCGCCGTCTCCTTGCCGAGCTTAGCCACGAGGGCCGTGGTGGCGGCAAAGGTCTCGTCGCTGGTGGTAAGCCCCCGAATAACCTCCACGAGCTGCATGACCGGCACCGGGTTCATGAAGTGCATGCCGATGACCTTGTCGGGCCGTCCGGTCACTGCCGCAATGCGGGTGATGGGTATCGACGAGGTGTTGGAGGCGAGGATCGCTCCCGCTTTCACGATCCCATCCAGCTTCCTGAAGATCTCCAGCTTCAGGGCTTCCTTCTCGGTCACCGCCTCGATGGCCATATCGCACTCGGCCAGGTCCTCCATGGCCTGGGTGGTGCGGATGCGCCCCACAATGGCCGAGATAGCGGCGCTTTCCAGCTGTCCCTTCTTGGCCTGACGCTCCAGGTTCTTCTCGATGCCGGTCACGGCCTTGGCGAGCTGCGCCTCGGCGATATCGAACAGCACCACCTCTATTCCCTGCTGGGCCAGCACATGGGCAATGCCGCTCCCCATCTGCCCTGCGCCGAGTACTCCGATTTTGCTAACCATTACCTGCCTCCACTTCAAATACGGAATAACACTGAGCAACTGAGCAAATGAGAAAGCAGGATTTCAATCAAATAGAGTTGTTTGTCTTTCTCCATGCTCAGTTGCTTGTATGTTTCAGTAACCGGTTATATGTTCTCCAGAATTGGACACGACAGCTTGGTCGTTGCTTGGGCCAATTGAGCCCGTCACAGAGCGTAATGCGTCGTGTCCATCTTTCCTCAACCCGAACGGTTGCTTGGGCCGAAACGAGCCCGAATTTTCGCAAGAAAGGGACTGGAGAGAATATGGAACCCAATGATGCAGTTGTTGGAGTCGACGTTAGTAAAGAGCATCTTGATGTCTACCTCATGCCAACTGGTGACCAGAAAAGGGTGACTAACGATGATGCCGGTTGTGCTGAGCTGACGACGTGGCTCATTACGAACGCCCCTTGTCGGATTGTTCTCGAAGCCACCGGCGGCTTGGAGATGCTAGCTGTCAGCACCTTATCAGCAGCGGGTCTGCCAGTGGTCGTGGTTAATCCTCGGCAGGTCAGAAACTTTGCCAAAGCATGCGGGCTGCTGGCGAAAACCGATATTCTTGATGCCAAGATCATTGCCCGATTTGCCCAAGCCATCAAGCCTGAAATCAGGCCGCTCAAGGACGAGACAAGCCAAAATCTAGCAGCACTGCTGGCCCGCCGCCGGCAGTTGGTCGAGATGCTTGTGGCGGAAAAAAATCGCGTGATTTCCGCTGCACCTACGGTCCGCAAAGGCATCATGACCCATATTGCCTGGCTGACACAGCAGATCGATGACGTTGATAAAGACATCTCAACTCTTATTCAGTCCAGCGAATCCTGGAAGGCAAAAGAAGAAATCCTTACCAGTGTCAAGGGCATCGGCCCTGTGACTGCGGCCACCATACTGGCAGCACTTCCGGAGTTGGGGACCATTTCCCGACAGCAGCTTGGCGCTCTGGTCGGAGTATGCCCCTATAATCGGGACAGTGGCAAATTCCGTGGAAAGCGCGCAATCTCCGGTGGCAGAGCAACCGTGCGTTCTGTCCTGTACATGGCAACATTGTGTGCCGCCAGGTTTAACCCGGTTATAAAAGCCTTCTATCAACGCCTTACAAGCGCCGGAAAACTTCACAAAGTCGCGATCACCGCTTGCATGCGAAAACTACTCACCATCCTCAATGCCATGGTGAAAAACAACCAGAAGTGGGATCACTCGAAATTCACTCCACTTCTGCACTAATTTGTTGACTGAGAACACGGTTGCTCTGTGTTTCAAATGGTTTTCAGACCCGCTCGAAGATTGCCGCCACTGCTTCACCACCCCCAATGCAGAGGGTTGCGAGCCCGAAGCGGGCCTGGCGCCGGTGCAGTTCCCGAACCAGGGTAGCGGCAAGACGTCCGCCGCTTGCCCCCAGGGGATGGCCAATGGCCACTGCCCCGCCGTTGACGTTGACCTTTTCCGGATCGAGCCCCAGTTGCTTGATGGCAAGCATGGTCACGGCGGCAAAGGCCTCGTTGATCTCGAACAGATCAATGTCTTCGAGCTTCAGACCGGCCTTGGCGCAGGCCTTTTCGATGGCTCCCACCGGCGCCTCGGTGAATTGGTCGGGATGCAAGCTGTTGGAGGCATAGGCGACCAGTCGGGCCCTGGGCTTGAGACCGTATTTTTTCACCGCCTCTCCACTGGCCAGAAGGGTCAGGGCCGCACCATCATTGATGGTTGAGGCGTTGCCGGCGGTGATGGTCCCTTCCTTCTTGAAGGCGCTCTTCAACCCCATGAGTTTGGTGAAGTCCACCTTGAATGGCTCTTCGTCGTCGCTGACGGTCACGTCCCCCTTGCGCCCCTTTTTGACCACCGGGACGATCTCATCCCGGAATATCCCTTCCTTAACCGCTGTCTGCGCTTTCTGGTAGGAGCGGAAGGCAAAGGCATCCTGGTCTGCCCGGGAGATGCCGTGCTTTTCCGTGGTGGCCTCGGCGATTACCCCCATGTGATTGCCGCTGTAGGGATCCAGGAGGCCGTCATTTACCAGGAGGTCGATCAGCTCGCCGTTACCCAGACGATAGCCGTTACGCCCCTTGCTCAGTACATAGGGGGCCAGGGACATGTTCTCCATGCCGCCGGCGATCACCACGCCGACATCACCGAGGCGGATGGCATCGGCGCCGAGCATGAGCGCCTTGAGGCCGCTGCCGCAGACCTTGTTGATGGTCATGGCGGGAATGCTGTCGGGGAGTTCGGCGTAGCGCATGGCCTGCCGGGCCGGGGCCTGTCCCGTCCCGCCCGCGAGAACCTGACCGACAATCACCTCGTCGACGCCCTCGGCAGGAAGGCCGGAACGCTGGAGCAGTTCCCGGATGACGGTGGCGGCCAGGCGCGGCGCCTCCACGTCGGACAACTCCCCCCCGAAGGAGCCGAGGGGAGTGCGCAGCGATTCGATTACATAAACGTCACTCATATCTGTCGCTCCTTACCGGAAGGCCGAAATGCCGGTGACTTTTTCGCCGATGATCAGGAGATGCATGTCGTGGGTACCCTCGTAGGTATAGACGGCCTCCAGGTTGTTGGCGTGACGCATGATCGGGTATTCGCTCATGATGCCGTTGGCCCCCAGTATGGTCCGGGCGGTACGGCAGATGTTGATGGCCACATGGACGTTGTTCATCTTGGCCATGGAGACCTGGGCCGGAGAGTAGTTCCCCTGGTCCTTGAGGCGGCCCAACTGCATGACGAGGAGTTGCCCCTTGGTGATCTCGGTGACCATCTCGGCCAGCTTCCGCTGCTGGAGCTGATAGGAAGCGATGGGCTTGTCGAACTGGATCCGGCTGAGGGCGTACTCCAGAGCAGCCTGGTAGCAGGCGTCGGCGGCGCCCAGGGCGCCCCAGGCGATACCATAGCGGGCCTGGGTGAGGCATCCCAGGGGACCCTTCAGCCCTTTCACGTTGGGGAGGAGGCTCTTTTCTTCATCGACGATGACGTCCTCGAAGACGAGCTCGGAGGTGACGGAGGCCCGCAGGCTCCACTTGCCGTGCATCTTGGGGGCGGAGAAGCCGGGGGTACCCTTCTCAACCAGGAAGCCCCTGACGCCGTCGTCGGTCCTGGCCCAGACCACTGCCACGTCGGCAACGCTGCCGTTGGTGATCCACATCTTGGAGCCGTTGATCCGCCACTTGCCATTTGCTTCGCGCACGGCGTTGGTACGCATCCCGGCCGGGTTGGAGCCGAAATCCGGTTCGGTCAGGCCGAAGCAGCCGATCTTCTCACCGGCGGCCAGCTTGGGGAGCCAGTATTCTTTCTGGGCCTCGCTGCCGTAGGCGTAGATGGGATACATGACCAGGGAGCCCTGGACCGAGGCGAAGCTTCTGAGACCCGAGTCGCCCCGCTCCAGTTCATACATCAGCAGACCATAGGCCACGTTGGAAAGCCCGGCGCAGCCGTACTTCTCGGGGAGGTTCGGACCGTAGAACCCGAGCTCGCCCATCTTGGGGATCAGGTGGCTGGGAAAGGTCTCGTTCAGGGCGTGCTCCTCGATGATCGGCAGCACCTCATCATTGACGAACTTGCGGGCAGTCTCACGAACGAGCTTCTCCTCGTCGGTCAGAAGTCCCTGGAACCCCATGTAATCCGTCAGTTCTGTAGTAACACTCATTTTTGTCTCCTTTCGGGCCTTTCCCAGGCAGTTTGTATATGACTTGCCCCTGTTCCCACATGCGGCAAATAAAACACTGTCACCTTCAAGTAAACAAGTACCGGAATACCGATTTTAAGTCAAGATAATTTTGCCCGTGAGTGAAATAAATCCCGGGCAGATCCCATCCTGGCCACTCCAGCGACTATATGCCGGTGGCACACGCACATCCCTCCTCCAACGAGTCAACCCGCAGTCGCTCGGGATGGGTATAGAGCTCGAACCTTCCGCCCCGAACGTAGCCGATCATGGTGATACCCGCTTCATCCGCCATCCTGACCGCCATATCCGTCGGAGAGGTGCGGGAGGCAATGAGCTGAATGCCGAGAAGAACGCATTTCGCCACCATCTCCGTGGAGACCCGCCCCGACGTGACCAGCATCGTGCCTGCCAGGTCTATCCCTCTCAACAGCGCCTCCCCGGCTATCCGGTCCAGGGTGTTGTGCCGACCCAGGTCCTCCGCGTAGAGAACGATGGAACCGTCCCCCACCGCCGCCGAGTGCATTCCGCCGTGGCTGCGGTACCCCTCCGCCTTCCTGGCCAGCTCTTCCATCATGGCGAATACTGCCGCGGGCGAGAAATGCCTGGCCGCCAGGGAGTCGGACCGTCCCTTCGTGGCCTGCGGAATCGTGAAGGTAATCCCGGTGCCGCATCCCGACGTGAGGACCGGCTTCAACTTCTCGGGCAGTTCGCCCTTGATCTGAACCCGCGCAATGCCGAAATCGTTGCAGACCGAGAGAAGCTGGAAGTCCTCCACTTTCTCCACGAACCCCTGCAACCGCAGGAATCCGGCGACGAGAAAACGGAGATCATGGGGCGAGGCGATGAGAGTGGCGATCTCGCGACCGTTGACATTCAGGAGGAGCGGAAACTCACCCACGAACTCCTTCTCCGTTGCCGCCAGTTTACCTTTGTCGTAGTGGTAAATGCTCTTCATGGTCGATTCCCCCTGCCTCGCTCATGATGTCTCCAACTCCACATACCTGCCTGAAGACAGCCCCTGGTTGCGGAAGAACGACAAGGTCAGCTTGTCCTCGCGTTCCACCATTGTCCGCACAGTTGCAGCCCCGGAACGTTTCAGGCACGCACAGATCTCCTCAAACATCCGCTGCCCGATACCCATCTTCCGGTTCCGTGGCGATACCGAAAGCGCGAAGACCCATCCGCATGGGGGGGAACCGAATTCCCAGGCACGGACTTCACCGACAATGAAACCGACGACCTTGTCATTGATTTCAGATACCAGGAAATGACAGTCATTGTCTCCGCAATTCACGTAGTGCTCGAAGATCCTGCGCCAATAGGCCTGTTTTCCTTCGACATGACCCGTTTCATCCAGGGCAATTATGGCATCGAAATCAGACGGCCTGGCGTTGCGGATGAGAATTTGTTCTTTCATATGCGTATCCGAATTGGAATTTTTCATGATTTCGACAAAACCTGTCACTGACAACTATTATGGTATTTAAGTACCACAATGCATGATTTTCGGCAAGCAATTAAATGCAAAATTAGTGTGGCAGAGTGCTGATAAATATAAAAAAAGGCGGCTGGGAAACCCAACCGCCTTTACTTGTTAACAGTGTCCGGCACGAGGAGTGATTATGAAAGATCCTGCACCGCTTGGTGAATAGTGGCAAAGAGCTCGGGGATATCCTTCTCATCGATGCAGGAGAAGGCGATCCGCAGGTCGGTCTTGCCGATGGATATGGCGCCGACACCGTACTTGTCGAGCATATGGACGCGCAGTTTTTCGGCATCCACGGTCTTGAGCTTCAGGCACATGAAATAGCCGGAGTTGAACGGGTAGTAGTCCCAGGCTTTGTCATACTTGCCGCTGTTGAGGACTTCCTTCGTCTTGAGGGCGCGCCCCTTGAGCACCTGAAATTTCTCTTGCTTCTGCTTAATGAAGTTCGGGGAGCGGAGCGCCTCAATGGCGAACGTCTGGGAAGGATGCGGGCAGTTGGAGATACGGGCGCGGATGATCCCCATGGCCTTCTTCTCAAGGGCGGTCATAACCGGTGTGTTCTCATAGCTGTTGCCATCGGCAAAGGTGATGAAGCCGGTACGGAAGCCCCAGACGAACTCCTCCTTGGTGGCGCCATCCAGCTTGACCGCCAGGATGCGGGGATGAAGGTTGGCGAGTTTGCCGAAGAGGGACTCTTTCAGGCTGTCTTCGTAGAAGAGGCCGAAATAGGCATCGTCGGTGATGGCAACGATGTTACAGCCACCCTCCGCCACCTCTTTGATGGCGGCCACCAGCGCATCCCCCTCGGCAACGGTCGGGGTGTAGCCGCTCGGGTTGTTGGGGAAGTTGAGCAGAACAACCGCCTTCCCCTTTTCCTCGGCGCTGTTCTTCAGTTCCGCCTTGAAGGCATCGACGTCATAGCCGCCGGTTGCGGTGAAGGTCGGATACTTCCGGATGACGGCCCCACAACAGGTGCCGAAGGTCAGGTTGTAGTTCCCCCAGAGCATGTCCGGGAGGATCAGGTGATCTCCCTTGTCGAGGAACATGTCGCCCGCGATGGAGAGACCGTGGGTCAGGGCGTTGGTGACGATGGGATTGCTGAAGTGCTTACCCTGCTGGCTGGGGTTTTCCCGCAGCATCTTCTCCCGCCACAGGGAGCGCAGCTCCGGCTTGCCCGCGGGGGGAGCATAGGGATAGATGTCCTTTGGATCAAAGGCGGACAGCTTGTCCTGGATGCACTGCAGGTACATCGGCCCGCCGTTTTCCGTGGCAATGCCGATGGTTGCATTGAATTTGTGAGCCTTCTCCTTTGCCTCAGCCGACTGGGTCAGGATCCCTTTCGGAAAGAAAAGGTTCTTGCCGAGATCGGACAGCATCTCCAGAACGTGGGGATTGTGCTGGGCAAGCAGATCATTCAATTCAACAGCCAATGGGTTCACGTGATTCCTCCTTGAGGTAAGATTCTATCCGGCCTGTTCTTCCGGCGCGGAGCCGCATGAACATGAGCACCCGCAGCCGCCTGAATGCGCCTCCTCGGGAGGTGTCATCAGCGCCCCGGCCAGCACGTATGCCGCCTGCAGCGCCGAAGTGGGACAGAGCGGGAAACACTCCTTGCAGTCCCAGCATTCCTTGGCGGCTATTTCCGGAATGAAGCTTATCTCACGGTTTGACCCCCTGTCAACAAATCCTACGGCATTCTTCTTTTTTATCTCGGCACAGTACCTGACACAGAGGCCGCAGTGGATGCAGAAGGAGGGATGTTTTTCAAAGCGATCCCTGTCCGCCCCGTACTCCTGGGCCAGCGCCTTCAGCTCCTCGGAGTCGGGCGCGTGCGCCAGCATCTCCTCCAGCAGCACCTTGCGGATCTTGTCAATCTTTTCGTTTCTGGTTCGTACCACCAGCCCCTTCTCCACCGGGTAGATGCAGCCGGCGACCAGCTTCGGCCACCCGCGGACCTCCACTTCCACGGTACATATGCGGCACCCGCCGTAAGGCTCAAGCTTCTCGTGGTGGCACAGCGTGGGGATGGAAATCCCCACGGACTTCGCCGCGTCCAGAATGGTCATCCCTTCGGTGGCGACAACCTCTTTCCCGTCAATCTGCAAGTTGATTTCGCTCATGGTTTTCTCTCTCAGGCAATAGCTCGTTTGTCTTCAGGGACAGGGGCCGGAACCGGTTCGCCGGAAATCTTCCGCACCGCGCCGAAGCGTGACGGGCAGACGTCCAGGCAGGTTCCGCACTTCGTGCACTTTTCCTGGTCGATGATGTGAATCAGCTTCTTGCCGCCCTGGATCGCCTCGGCGGGGCACTGCCTGAAGCAGCTGCCGCAGGCCTTGCACTTCTCCGGATCGATATGGAAGGCGATCATCTCCTTGCATGAGAGGGCCGGGCATTTCTTCTCCCTGATGTGGGCCTCGTACTCATCACGGAAGTAGCGGATGGTGCTGAGGACCGGGTTGGGAGCACTCTTGCCCAGGGCGCAGAGGGCCGCTCCCGTGGACTCGGCCAACTCCTCCAGAAGCTCGATGTCCCCCTCTTTCCCCTTGCCGACGGTGATCCTGGTGAGGACCGCCAGCATCTGGCGGATACCCTCCCGGCACGGGGTGCACTTGCCGCACGATTCGTCCTTGAGGAAGTCGATGAAGTACCGGGCGATGTCCACCATGCAGGTGTCTTCGTCCATGACGATCATGCCGCCGGAACCCATCATGGAGCCTGCCTTGGTCAATTCGTCGAAATCCACTGGCAGGTCCAGCATCGCCTCGGGGATGCAGCCGCCGGAGGGGCCGCCGGTCTGAACGGCCTTGAACTTTTTGCCTCCCGGTATGCCTCCCCCCACTTTCGTGATGATGTCCCTCAGGGTAACGCCCATCGGCACTTCCACGAGGCCGGTATTGGTGATCTTCCCCACCAGGGAGAAGATCTTGGTCCCCGTGCTCCCCGCGGTGCCGTACGAGGTGAACCAGTCCGCCCCCTTGGTGATGATCTGGGTAACGTTTGCCCAGGTCTCTACGTTGTTCAGGACGCTCGGGTGGTCCCAGACCCCCTTGACAGCGGTATGAATGTACTTGGGCCGCGGCTCGCCGGCTCGCCCCTCCAGAGCCGTCATGAGTGCCGAGGATTCGCCGCAGACAAAGGCGCCGGCACCCATGTGGACCTTGACGGTGAAATCAAAACCCGACCCGAGGATATCCTTGCCGACGAACCCGCGCTCACTGGCCTGCCGGATAGCGAGGTTGATGTTCTCGACGGCCAGGGGATATTCCTGGCGGACGTAGATGAACCCCTCATGGGCACCGACCGCATAGGCGCCGATGATCAGGCCTTCGAGGATCGAGTGGGGATTCCCCTCGATGAGCGCCCGGTCCATGAAGGCGCCGGGGTCACCCTCGTCGGCGTTGACGATCACGTACTTGATCGGGTCCGGGGCATTGCGGGACTCTTCCCACTTGCGCCAGGCGGGGAATCCGCCCCCTCCCCTCCCCCGCAGGTTCGACTTCTTGATCTCCCCCATCACGTCTTCCGGGGTCATCTGGAAGAGAACCTTGGAGAGGGCCGAGTAGCCGCCGATGGCGAGATAGTCGTCCATGCTCTTGGAATCGAGCCGGAGGTTCTCGCTGAGGATGTTGCGCTGCTGGTTCTTGTAGAAGGGAATATCCGACTCCCGCAGCGCCCTTGTTCCCGTGGCCGGATCCTCGTAGAGGAGGCGGTCCACCACCTTTTTCTCCTTGATGGTGTGGGAGACGATCTCGGGTACGTCCTCGGGCTTCACCTTGAGATAGCAGATCCCCTCGGGGTAGATCATCACGATGGGCCCGCGTTCGCAAAAGCCGGGACAGCCGGTTCCCTTGGTGTTCACTTCAGTCGTCAGGCCATGGAATTCAAGCTCCGTCTTGAAGGCCGCGATGACCTCGGCTGCCCCGGAGGCGAGGCAGCCGGCACCGGCGCATACCGAGATGCACGGCTTGGTCGGGTCAATGCGGGAGACGATGTCCTTCCTGGCACATTCCAATTTTTCAGGGGAGCTTAACCTTGTCATAAATCACCCTTACTCGCAGTTATTCAGCACGGATGCAATCTGGGACGGGGCAATGTTGCCATGGTGTTTGCCGTCCACTTCCATAACCGGCCCGAGGGCGCAGCAGCCGAGACAGTTAACGGTTTCGACGCTGAACTTCAGGTCGGAGTCCGTCTCGCCGGACTTGACGCCGGTCACCTCCTGCACCGTGTCGAGGACCCGCTGGGCGCCCCGGACGTGGCAGGCAGTCCCCATGCAGACGTGAACCTGATGACGCCCCTTCGGAACGAGGCTGAAGGCCTTGTAAAACGTGGCAATGTGCGTGATGCGGCTCATGGGCACCTGCAGTCTCTCACAGACTCTTTTCAGCGCCTCCTTGGGCAACCAATTGTGCTCGCTCTGGATATCCAGCAGGATCTGTATGAGCGAACTGGCTTCACCGTCATGCTTGTCAATAATCTGGTCTATTCTAGAGATATCCATGGTCGCCTTCCTTTTCCTCCGAGGCACTTGCAAAACTATTGCGGGTCCGGTCTGCGTTGTTGCCGCTTGCTCGAAAGCTCAACGTACCAACGGGTACGCTTCACTTCCTCGCTCGCTTGCGCCTAGCATCCCGGCCTCCTCATCACGTTTTGCACGTGCCTCTTCCGTAGTCCGCATCCGCCTTTGTATCAGGCCAGTGCGTACCGCTTCAGCTCTTCGTCGAACCTGACCAGCCCGTGCATGGTCGCGCTCTTCAAGTGCCGTGATACTTCAGATGCGTTCATGCCGAGAGTTGTTACGATCTCTCCCGTGTTCAGGGGCTTGTCCTGCAGGAGCAGCGTAATCTGGCTCACCGCCAGCTTGTTTGCCACCAGTTCGTCAAAGAGCTTTTTCAGCTCATCACTGGCGAAGAAATCAGTGTACTCCTGCTCCGTCTTGAAGCGCTGCCGCAGCCGTTCCCGTTCCACCAGCTTCACATAGGGGACCAGCTTGTTGGCTGCTTCCAGCCTGAGCTTCAGGGCGCCCGGCTCTATTCCTTCCCCTTTGCCCAACGGCCCCAGTTCCTTCAGCCTCTTGCCGAAGTCGTTCATCACCTCGGCGTACCGCATCCCCTCCGAGGCGGCGATCCATTCGAGCCGCAGCCGGTCAGGATTGATGCCGATCCGCTCCAGGATCTTCTTGGCGATGTGCACGTTCTTCAGCACATCGTAGTTGCCTTCGGTGACATAGTGGCATTCGCCGGGCCAGCAGCCGCCGATGAACACCCCGTCCGCCCCCTTGGAGAATGCCCTGAGCACGAATGCCAGGTCCACTCTGCCGGTACACATTACGCGGATAATCTTTGTTTCAGTTGTATATTGCAGTCTGGAAACTCCAGCCAGGTCGGCAGCGCCGTACGCTCACCATGTGCACAGAAAACCGACTACGCTGGGTTTATGATCTCGTCCGGTACTCATCTGTACTCTCCTTCCCGGGCAACAGCCGCTGCCCTCTGTGTAGTGCCTTCCTAGTGCTCAGGAAAGGCCGCGTCGATCTGGGCACATATCTCGTCGTCCGTGTAGTGTTTCAGATAAATGGCCCCGGTCGGGCATTTAGCGTTGCAGAGACCGTCACCCTTGCAGAGGATCGGTTCAACCCGCGCCTTTTTACCGTTGGGCGTGTCGACAAAGCTGATTGCACCGTACTTGCAGGCGGTGATGCAGGCCCCGCAGGAGACGCAGTCGCTCTCGGTCACATCGCATACGGCCCCGGAGGCGGTGACGGTTTCGCGGGAGAGGATCCCCACGGCGCGCCCCGCTGCGCCGTAAGCCTGGCTGATGGTTTCCGACAGGTGCTTCGGATAGTGGGCCGTGCCGCAGAGGAAGACCCCGTCCGCCGCAAAATCCACCGGCCTGAGCTTCACGTGGGCTTCCTGGAAGAAGCCGTCCGGGTTGTTGGAGACCTTGAATAACTTACCTGCATCCTGGCTCGATTCGGCCGGGATGACCGCGGCGGCGAGCACCACCAGGTCGGCCTCCAGCTCCATCATCTGCCCCAAGACCGGATCGGGGACCGTTACCTTGAAGCCATCCCCCGCGGCCTCCACCACCGGCTTGGTCTCCGCCTCGTAGCGGATGAACTTCACGTTCTTCTCCGACGCCTCGCGGTAGTAGGTCTCCTTGAGGCCATAGGTCCGCATGTCCCGGAAGATGATCTGGATCTCCATCTCCGGATTGATCTCCTTGAGTTTATGGGCGTTCTTGATGGCCTGGCTGCAGCAGACGCGGCTGCAGTAGTTGCGGTCAGCCTGGCGGCAGCCGACGCACTGGATCATCACCACGCTCTGGGCGCCCGTCACCTTCTCGCTCTGGCTGACAATCTCCCCTTCCAGCTCCAGCTGGGTCAGGACCCGGTCGCTCTCGCCGTAGAGGTATTCAGTCGGCTTGTATTCCTGGGCGCCGGTGGCGATCACGGCCACGCCATGCTTCACTTCCCGGTTGCGACCCTGGGAGGTCACCGTGGTGACGAAGTTCCCCACGTAGCCGGAGACATCGGTGATGTTCGCATCGGTCCAGACATGGACCCGCGGGTGCCGGTAGACCTTTTTGACCAGGTCCGCAAGGAAGGACTGGACATCCATCCCCTCCAGGGTGTAGTGGAGGCGCCGCGCCATACCGCCCAGGTCATCATCCTTCTCGATGAGGTAAACCTCGAAACCCTGCTCGGCCATGTTGAGGGCGGCGGTCATGCCGGCCACCCCGCCGCCGACCACGAGTCCCGTGTGGTCCACCGGCAGCTGGAACTCCTGCAGCGGCTCCAGGTGCGCGGCCCGGGCAACGGACATCCTGACGATCTCTTTTGCCTTCTGGGTGGCGCTCTCCTTCTCGCGGGAGTGGACCCAGGAGCAGTGCTCGCGGATGTTGGCGAACTCGAAGAAGTACTGGTTGAGCCCCGCTTCCCGGCAGGTATCCCGGAAGAGCGGCTCGTGGGTCCGTGGCGTACAGGCGGCCAGGACGACCCGGTTGAGCCCCTTTGCCACGATGGCGTCCGAGATCTGCTTGGCGTTCTCCGTGGAGCAGGCGAACAGGTTCTCACCGGCCCAGGCGACGTTGGGGAGCGTGGCCGCGTATTCAATCACTTCGGGGATATTGACGACCCGGCCGATGTTGGCGCCGCAGTAGCAGACGACGACCCCGATCTTCAACTCCTCCTGGGAGACATCCTTCTCCGGCGGGTAGACCCGCTCCCGCTCCAGCCGGCCGCGCCGGTAGGAGAGAAGCTGGCCGCAGAGGGCGCCGGCGCCGCTGGCGGTCACGACCGACTCGGGGATGTCGAGGGGGCCCTGGAACGCGCCGCTGACAAAGACCCCTTTGCGGGAGGTTTCGATGGGATTGTACGGATTGTTCTTGCAGAATTTCTGGTCGGTGAGCTCAATGCCGATCTTGCTCGCCAGGGCCTCCACATCCTTCGGCGGGTTGAGCCCCACCGACAGGACCACCATGTCGAATTCTTCTTCCTTCACCCCGTCGTCAACGGTGGAGTAGCGGATGGTGACGTTCTTGGTGCTCTCGATCTCCCGCCCGATGGTCACGTAACTCCGGACAAAGCGCACGTCGGAGAGCTTTTCCGCCCGCTGGTGGAAGCGCTCGAAGTCCTTGCCATAGGCCCGAACGTCGTTATGGAAGATGGTGGCCTGGAGGTCGGCGTCGTGGTCCTTGGCCAGGATCACCTGCTTCTGGCTGTAGGCGCAGCAGACGGCCGAACAGTAGTTGTTCCCCCCCTCGTTCACCTGCCGGGAGCCGACACACTGAATCCAGGCGATCTTGTGGGGATGCTTCTTGTCCGAGGGGCGCAGGATCTCACCCTCGTAGGGACCGGTGGCGCAGAGAATCCGCTCGAAGTCGAGGCTGGTGACCACGTTCTGCATCCGGCCGTAGCCGAAATCGCCCCGAAGCTTCGGGTTGAAGGTCTCGTAGCCGGGGGAGAGGATGATCGCCCCCACCTCCACCACCATGGTCTCCGGCTTCTGGTGGAGATCGATTGCCTTGGTCTTGCAGGCGCCGACGCAGATCTGGCATTTCCCCTCTTTGAGGTAGAGACAGGTCTCCGGGTCCACGTAGGTGACCAGCGGCACCGCCTGGGAGAAGTAGATGTGAACCGCCTTGTTCTCGGACAGGTTCTGGTTGAACGGATCGGGGATCTTGACCGGGCAGTAGTCCACGCAGATGTTGCAGCCGGTGCACTTCTCTTCCGAGATATACCGGGGCTTCTTGGTCAGCGTTACCCGGAAATCTCCCGCCTCGCCGTCGACCCGCTCCACTTCCGTATAGGTGATGATCTCGATGTTGGGGTTCCTGGCGCATTCGATGAACTTCGGCGACTCGATGCACATGGAACAGTCGTTGGTGGGGAAGGTCTTGTCCAGCTGGGACATCTTGCCGCCAAGGGCCGGCGATTTGTCGACCAGGAAGACCCGGAACCCCGAATTGGCGAGATCGAGAGCGGCCTGAATACCGCTGATCCCTCCGCCGACAATAAGTACGTCACCAATATTTCTGTCTGAGGTATTCATAGAGTTCGCCCTTCGACTGGAATGCTGTTCAATGCTCTGCTTCCGTTGTTCCTAGATCACTTCCAGGATAATTTCCGCCAGGTCCTTCACCTCGACCTTCTCGTGATCCGCCAGATCCAGGCTGCTGTCCGTGAAGTTCGTGATGCAGTAGGGGCAGGAGGTGGCCAGCACCGTAGCCCCCACGTCTACCGCCTGCCTGATTCTCAGGTCGGCGAACCGCTCTTCCTTCGGCGTTTCCATCCAGATCCGGCCGCCGCCGCCGCCGCAGCAGAGGCTGCTTTCCCGGTTGTCCGCCATCTCCAGCAGTTCGAGGCCCGGGACCTGCTGCAGCACTTGCCGGGGCTCGTCGTAGATGCCGTTGTGGCGCCCCAGGTAGCACGGGTCGTGATAGGTCACCTTCTTCGCGAACTCGCCGGTGATCTGGAGCCGCCCCTCGTTGATGAGCTGGCCGATGTACTGGGAGATGAAGACCACCTCGAAGTTCACCTTGAACTCGGGATACTCGTTCACGAAGGTGTGGTAGCAGTGGGGTGAGGAAACGAGAATCTTCGTGACGCCGTTATCGATGAACTGCTTGATGTTCTCCTTGGCCAGCCGCTTGAACAGCTCTTCGTTACCGGTCTTGCGGATACTCTCCCCGCAGCAGCTCTCCTTGGAACCGAGGATGCCGAAATCAACCCCGGCCTTGTTGAGAATGGCGGCGGTAGCAGCGGCCACCTTTCTCATCCTCGGGTCGTAGCTCAGGTAACAGCCGGTGAAGTAGAGAAGCTCCATCCCCTCGGCATAGGGCTTGACCGGCAGGTCCTTGGCCCAATCGCCCCGCTGGGTCCGATCGCCCCCCAGGGAGTTACCCTCGGAGGTGAGGCTCGCCACCACGTTGCGGATAGTCCCCACGTGGCCGGGATAGACATCGTATTCTGCGCCGATCCGGCGCATGGCGACCCCGGCCTCAATCTGGTTCACCCCCCTGGGGCAGCGGCTGGGGCAGGTTCCGCAGGTGCTGCAGCGCCAGATGTCTTCCTGTTCGATCTCGGTCAGGCCGAACGTCCCCTGACGGACGATCTTGCGCATGCTGAACTGCCGTACCCGGTTCCAGGGGCAGACCGAATCGCACAGACCGCACTGGTAGCAGTACTTGAGCGAGTCGCCCCCCTTCTCTTTGATGACGTCGATGATCTCTTTGTATGGAGTAACGGTTTCCACGATGGCACCCATCCTGTTCTGTCGAGTTAGCGTTTTTTGGTGAGCTGCTCAACCGTATCGGCGACCACGTCTGCGCCAAATCTGCTGATGAGGGATTCCAGACCTATTTCCATCTCGGTTCTCTTTACGCTCTCGTCGGGCTCTTCCACTTCCCGCTCCGTGACGCTCAGGGCGCCCACGAGGCACCACTTGACGCAGAGGGGCTCGGGCTCGCCGTCGCAGAGGTCGCACTTGAGGGGAAGGCCCGAATCGGGCTCCCGGAACAGGTCCCGGGAGGGGCAGGAGGCACGGCAGAACCCGCACTCGTCGTACTCCTTGCCGTCAATGATGAACTTGTCCCTGCCGATGCACTCCGACTCGGTGTACTCCCCGGCATAGAGCGGCACATAGATGTCTCTCAGGGGATCGCGCACCACCCTGACCCGGGAGCGTGCCGGATTGTTGCTGCTGTACGGCGGCATGGCGTGGAAGGCGGAGCAGATCACTTCGCAGGCCCGGCAACCATTGCACTTGTCGGCATCGATATTTATGGTCTTGACTATTCTCTTCTTCGTCTCGCTGTTCAAGTTCTCGCCCTCCACTCTCAAGTATCGCTGTTGCCCCGGAAGCCTTTTTCAACCGGCCGACAGAATCCCGCGCTTGATGAATTCATCGCCCACGTAGCCCAGACCCAGATCGTCCAGGGTTTCCTTCGTCGGGATGCCGTCATCGTTCCACCCCTTGAGTTTGTAGTAGGAATCCAGAAGCTCCTTCTCAAGCTCGGGGAACCTGTTTTTCCAGTGGTTTGCGGGGGGCTGCTCGTCGACCCGCCTCATCCCCCTTCTGATGTTGAAGGCCCGGACCAGGGTGCGGTAGCGCTTCGCCGCCTTCTTGAGCTTCTCCGTGTCCATCTCGATGCCGGCGCCGGCCGCGATGAACTTGGGATAGTTGTGGATGTGGTACGGCGGCTTCAGGGGGAATGAGGAGAGGCCGGCGCATTGCCCGAGAGCGTCGTCGATGTAGTGCATCATCTCCTGCCAGTCGACGATGTCGCAGCACATGTCGACCGTGGGGAAGTTGGGCATCGACTTCTCGCCGCGGGGCTCCCACTCCAGGAAGATCTTCTTGAACTTCTCGTCCGGCACCTGGATCCAGTCCTCGACAAAGGCCTCCCGCTGCTCCAGCTTCGGATACGGAGCCTGGGGGAACTGCCCTTCGATCTGGGTGATGTTGATCTTCTCCCCGGTGCAGTACATGAGATAGTAGATAGGGTTCAGCATGGAAAGCTTGAGCGGCAGCTGCTCATGCTTCTTGATGTTGTTGTGGGCGTAATCCTCGGCCCCGTTGCCGATCTCCTGCGCCGCCCAGTAGGTGCCGTTGGCCAGGATGTCGCCGATGCCGTCGCGATTGACGATTTTGTCGAGGAGGTAGAAGAATCTTTCTTCGTTCCCCTCGGGCAGGCCCGGGAAGTCGGAATCCTTGAGGATTCCCTTTTCCAGGAGTTCGAAGGCAAAAGCCATGACCTGCGGAGCGGAGAAGCCGTCAAGCCCGTACTCGGTGGCCTTCTGGGCGATCCGCAGGCCGAAATCCAGGTCCGAGTAGGCGGCCATGGTATAGGTGAGCTTGGTGAAGCACTTCATCATATAGGTGGGGAGCCCCTCCATGGAAATGGTGGCCCCGCACTTCATGGGACAGTTGTAACAGCTGATGAGGCGCGTGCGGGCCTTATCCATGGTTTTTTCCCAGGCGTGCGACACCTCGTCGGTCCAGAAGTCCTTCCGGCGGGTACGGGCGTTCCCCCAGTTGAAGTTCTCGGTGTGCCACTTTTCGTCATGGACCTTCATCTCCTGGGGCGACCCGAGGCCGGCCAGGATGGGCATCACGTCCGGAATCGGATTCTCTTCCCGGTGCTTGATGTAGTCGAGCACCTCGTTGCAGAGACCGATGTACTCCTCCGGCTTGGCCACACAGAGGTCCTTGGTCCCGCGCACCACGACGGCCTTGAGCCCCTTGTCCCCCATGACGGCGCCGATCCCGCCGCGGCTGGCGCTGGACCGCCCCTGCTCAATGGAGGCATAGAAGACCCGGTTCTCCCCGGCCTTGCCGATGGCGGCCACCTGGGCCCGCGGCTCGTTCAGCTCCTTCTTGATGATCTCCGCCGTTTCGATAGCCCCCTTCCCCTTCAGATGGGAGGCGTCACGGATCTCAACCTTGTCGTTGTTGATATAGAGATAGACCAGTTCCGGCGACTTACCGCGGAAGATAATCTTGTCGTAACCGGCATACTTCAGTTCCGGCGCCCAGAACCCCCCCATCATCGAGAAAGCCATCAACTTGGTCTGGGGAGAAACGGTGGAGACGATGGTGCGGTTGCATCCGGTTGCCGGCGTCCCGCACAACAGGCCTGCGGCGAAAATCAGGAGATTCTCCGGCGAGAATGGCTCGACCTCAGGGGGAACCCTGTCCCACAGGATCTTGGCATTGGTTCCCAGCCCACCGAGATACAGCTCGGTATCCCTCGGATCAGTTGCCACCCTCTCTATGCTTCCCTTGGTCAGATCAACTTCCAGCACATATCCGGTCTCTGCATACCTCATATTCTCACCCCTTCGTAGGTCACCTTGATACGGGCTCCGCTTATCGGGACCGAAGCCAACATTTGCCACACTTTAGTAATTTAGTACCACAATACCTATTTTACTGTCAAACGTTATTTGATTAGCATTTTTTAAACGCTATTTACAGCTGCCTACGCCCGGTGCCCCACCGGAGTAAGGGCACCGGGCGCGCTGCCGTTACTTCTGCGCCGTCGGCATGAGGCTCTCGATCAGCTCCTCGGTCCAGGGCGTCCCCTTGGCCAGACCCTGGCGCAACTTCACAAAGTCGATCTCGCGGCCGGTCTCCTTGGTCCCCTCGTTGAAGGCCCGGAAGCCGGTGCGGGCCTCATTCATCATGTTGAGGGCCAGCCAGGCGCGGGAGTTTTCCTTGTTGAGGTTCCATGCATGGAGCTTCGGCTTGCGCAGCTCCTCCAGGCTCTTGGTCATGCACTCCGGGAAGGTCTCCAGCAGCTTCGTGCAGAGCGACTCAACCTTCTCGTCCAGCAGACTGAGATCAATCTCCCCTTCCTTGATCTGCCCCTGCCCTTCCTTGAAGGCGGCGCCGGCCTTGAACTCGCCATGAACGACCCGGCCGTACTCGTCCAGATAACGGTCGGTGACCACGGTCGGGTTGGCGACGAATTTGCCACCCACCTTGAGGGCCGGCACCACGTCACAGATGATCCCCAGGCGGGCGGCCTTGTGGGCCGAGAACGGCTCGCACAGCGTACCGGACACCATGGCCTGCTCGCAGCCGACCATCAGCGGCAGGAAATCGGTCGCCCCGCCGATGGCGGCAGAGCCATGCTTGGGACCGGCCTGACCGAAGTTGGCCAGGTCCTGGGCGATGGAGAAGTCGCAGGCCATGCCGATTTCCTGGCCGCCGCCGATCCGCATCCCGTTCACCCGGCTGATCACCGCCTTGTCGCAGCCGAGGATGGCGGAGACCATGTCGTTGAACAGCCGCATGTACTGGCGATACTCTTGGGGGTTACCGGCATAGTACTCTGCGTATTCCTTGGTATTGCCGCCGGTGCAGAACGCCTTGTCGCCAACACCGGTGAAGACCACGGCATTCACGGAGCGGTCGACCGAGGCCCGCCGGAAGGCGAGGATGATTGCCTTGACCATGTCAGTGGTGTAGGAGTTGTACTGCTTGGGGTTGTCCAGGATGATCCAGGCGTTGTAAATCCCCTCTGCCACACTGCCGTCATGACGCTTTGCCGGCCGCTTCTCGTACTTCACCATGCCGTCGCAGAGGCTCTCAACCTCACGGTCGATCAAATTGTGGTCGTTCAGGTGCCCCGGTGCGGTTCTTGCGATTATCTCGTCTGTTCTCGCCATTGCTTTTCCTCCCCCGTTGGATATTTTCGTACAAGCCCTACTATTCAAAACAACGTTTCATGCTCTATTTATGTAAATTAGTACTTCATTACCGATTTACTGTCAAGCACTTTTTTCTTCACGCTCCGGCCACGTCGGTGCCACCTGAAGCGGAATCGTGAAATTACCGGATGTTGTGGAGAAGTTCGGGGAATCGGGAGAAAACCTGGTGTGAGCACGGCGTCACACATTCATGATTTTTAATTTCTATTTCATCAAAAGTTGCGTATAGTTGCCGAAATTCCCTGCCCCGAGAGAACAATGAAAACCCGCCTCATTCTCAAACCCGGTCAACGTGGCACCAAACGTCTCTCCGATAAATACGGCGACAACCTTGTCTGTGTGCGCTTCAGATATGATGCTGCAACTCGACAACGGATCAAAACGGTTGAACTTATTGTCGAGCGCATAGACTGGAACCCACCACCAGAGAAATTTTCCGCAGATACCCTTGTTGCGGTAAAAATTGAAGGCTATGAAATCGACCACCGTAAAAAGATCAAAGAAGCCGGAGGGAAATGGAACCCGGACAAGCGTCTCTGGTACGTCAGATATGGCGCAATTGCGGGAACAGAACTAGAAAAGCATATATATGTAGATACAACAGGATAAGTGGCGAAACGTATCGAAGCATCTATATGTAAATGCATCACAGTCATATACCGGTAGATGCAAGCATCTACATATATATGCAGGCATCTACCGTTAGATGCATTACTCTAACTGCTCAATAACGGGTTACCGAATAAAAAACAGACTGCTCGGACCCAATCTGATCCGGAGGATTACAAATGGGAAAATCTGAAATGCTGAGAGAGGTGCTGCTTAAAGAATATGACACTATGCGAACAGAGATTAGATTGTATATTGGTAAATACTACATCGCCATAACGCTAATTTATACCATATTATCAGCTGGATTATTAAAAGAAAATCCGACCGAAAACAATGGGATGATATATATATGGATACCCTACATAATAGCTGCCATCATCGGCTTTATGACAATGATAACGTTTTACGTTAGCAAGATGGTTGGATACGTCCGCCTCATCGAACTTAGGATTGCCAAGAGCTTCGGTACAGAACCACCCCAAAATAAAGCAGCGGTTCCTAAGAAAATACTGCTAGCACCTCTGTTCTGGGAATCTACTTACGCAGATATCGACATGAATCGTGATAGCGGAAGGCAATTAGTAAGTCCATTCTTTCTATCAGTATCTGTAATGGTAATATCTGCTTTGACAGCCTTAGCAGGTTGTTGAAAAACTAAACCTTTTTGATTCAATAAGTTAGCGAACTGTGCTATATTTTTACGCGTAACAATCTGAATTTACAGGAGAAAAGTTATGCGCGGCGCCGAGACAAAAACCGAAGCTCTGTTCTGTTATCTCTCCCCTGAGTCGTACGTCCCGAAGGACCACCCCTTGCGGTCGATCAGGGCGATGGTGGATAAGGCCCTTGCAGAGCTCAGCCCGCAATTCGAGGCCATGTACTCCCACACCGGCCGGCCCTCGATTCCTCCTGAGCAGTTGCTTAAAGCACTTCTGCTTCAGGCGCTGTACACCATCAGGAGTAACCGTCTGCTGGTGGAGCAGATCAGCTACAGCATCCTGTTCCGCTGGTTTGTGGGATTGGCCCTGGACGAGAAGGTCTGGGACCACTCCTCGTTTTCCACCAACCTGGAGCGGTTGATCGATACCGACGTGGCACGGCTGCTCTTGGCAAAAGTAGTTGAGCAGGCCCGAAGGGCAAAGCTGTTGTCCGACGAGCACTTCAGCGTTGACGGCACCCTCATCGAGGCGTGGGCTTCTATCAAGAGCTTTCGGCCCAAGGATGGACCAAAGCCTCCAGTGGGTCGTAACACGGAGCGTGATTTCCACGGCGAAAAGCTCAAAAACGACACCCATGCCTCCACCACCGATCCGGATGCGCGGATTGCCAGGAGAAGCTCGGGCAAAGAGGCGAAGCTCAGTTACCACGGGCACGCTCTCATGGAGAACCGCAACGGGATCATCGTCGATGCCAGAATCACCCACGCAACCGGTACCGCTGAGCGGGATACCGCAGTCGAGATGATCGCAGACGTCGCCGGTAACAAGCGGATCACCATGGGCGGCGACAAGGGCTACGACACCAAAGAGTGCGTCAAAGATCTGCGAGCACTCAAGGTAACCCCTCACATTGCTCAGAACACCGCTAACCGCCGCTCAGCCATCGATGGCAGGACTACCCGCCACGAAGGCTACAAAACCAGCCTGAGGATTCGCAAGCGGATCGAAGAGGCCTTCGGCTGGCTCAAGACTGTCGGCAATCTCCGCAAGACCCGGCATCGGGGAATAGCGAAAGTCGACTGGTACTTCACCATGGCCATTGCGGCATACAATCTGGTCCGGCTGCGCAATCTCGGGACGAAAACGGCATAATCAGGGGAATAATGCGACTCTTGGTGGCAAAGCCCGCCCGAAAAGGCCAAATCAAGGTAAAAAGCAAAGTTTCAAAGAACGAATAGGGCGAGATCAATGCAACTATCGGCCTAAAATGATCTCCTTGAAGGGGATTGCCCTGGAAATGAAGGAGTTTTTCAACGGCCTGTTAGAAATTGGTTATCTGAAAGATTGCAATTTAAAGACGAATCCATGCAACAATTCGTTGCTGAGATCATTTCAGAAAATGACATCCTTCCTTTTTGGAACGATGAACTTTGGATATCCATTCTTCTTTCAGATCATTCAGCAACGTTTTTTGTATTATTCAAAGAAGAATTGCTCAGCAATGATCAGGCACTATTAAAAAGACTGACCTTTCTGTTAAGGCTTGCCTGTAAGGATGTTGACAATGACTTGCTCAAGCTACTAGGGGTAGACGACTTAAATCTGTTATCAATTAAATATGTGCTGACCAAACCTAAGGGTTCAGGCTGGCAAAATGCCATACGATTTATACATGATAATTTGGAAAAAATAGGCATTAAGAATATTCATTTTGCTCTCCCATTAATCCATGAATGGAATCAAAAGAATAGGCAGGGAGAGACAACAAAATCATCGAGCCTGATAGCCCTTAAATATTATCAATGGACAATTGAAGAGGATGTTTACCTGTCGAGAGGCGATGATAAAGAAAAGATATTGCAAACCATTCTCAGCGGAGCTTCCGAAATTAAGACTGAATTGGAGGGGATATTCAAGGAAGTTCTAGAAAATAAGTGGAACAATCATAGAGACCCTTATTATGATCTGATGAAAGTAATTCTGAAGGAGATGGATGCTCTTCCAGTTTGGGCTATTTTCCCGGAACATGTCTTGGAAATAGCCGACTTATTTTGGTTCTATATTCCTCAAAAATATAACCATTACTACCATCGGATGGATATTGAAGACGAATTTTGTTTAAATCATAGTCATTACGATTATTTCCCATCAAGTCCGTATCAAACACCCATCTATTGGCTACTTCAGTGTTCGCTCCAAAAAACCGTGGACTTCATCTTATCTTTCACAAACAAGACTGTTGAATGTTTTGCTAGTTCTAGTGTTGGAAAGAATGAAATAGAAGAAGCTGTCGTTATTATTGATGATCTTTCAATAAAACAATACATATGCAACAAACTTTGGTGTATGTACAGAGGCACACAGGTTTCCACGCAGCTTCTTGAATCAATTCACATGGCTTTAGAAAAGTTCTTCCTTGAATCAGCCAAGAAGCAAGATTCAAAAATACTCGAAAGCTGGCTGATATATATTTTGAAGAACTCAAAATCTGCTTCGCTGTCAGCAGTAGTTACCAGCATAGTATTAGCGTATCCAGAAAAGACATTTAATGTCGCTAATATACTTTTCCAGACAAAGCTTTTCTTTCTATATGATGTGAATAGGTTCAGTTTGGATCAGTCTCATAAAAGCTCTCTTCTCATGCTGAAAAAGAATTTTGGAGGAGGTAACTATAAAAATGCTCCCCATGAAGAAGAGAGAATAAAATCTTGCGATGAACCACATAGAAAAGTGCATCTTGAAAATTTGGCATTAAATTATCAGTTTTTCAGGAGCGAAGAAACAAGCGAGGACGAGGCCAACGAGAGACAACGGGTCATTTGGTCTGTCTTCGACAAATATTATAGCGAGTTGCCCGATGAGACTAAAGAGAATGATGGCGATAAGACATGGAGACTCTTTCTTGCAAGAATGGATCGACGCAAGATGAAGCCAACAACCGAAGCGACAAATGATGGAGTTCTGATCAATTTCAATCCTGAAATTGATCCAAGGCTTAAGGAATATAGCGAAGAGGCTGTTAAGAAAAGTTCCGAGCCAATGAAATACATGTCGTTGAAATTATGGGCAAGTTACAAGAAGGACAAGGATGAACGCTTTAAGCAATATGTGCAGTATGAAAACAGCCCTCAACTCGCTTTAAAGGAAGTGAAGGAAATAATCGACAGGTTTAAAAAAGGAGAGGATGAAAGCTTCCATCTTTTCAATCGTTCCATACCGGGAGAAGTTTGCTCTATCTTAGCTAAACATCATTTCGACAAACTTTCTGAAGATGAAAGAAATTTTTGCAAAGATGTTATTCTGGAGTATGCGCAAGCCTCACTAACGCCTAATTATCATTACCAGATTTCTGATGGAACCGACTCGGCTATTTCGGCATTGCCGACACTTCTGCAATATTATCCAGAAGAACGCGACGGCATAAAAATGATTCTGCTCCTTACCTTGTTTGATAATTCCTCGATTGGGATGTGGGGAGGCCATTATAGCGTTTTCCCCAGCATGGCAATTCATCAATTGTGGGAAAGCCATTTTGATGACATGCAATCCTTGCTTATCGGATATCTGCTGCTTAAGCCCAGGCATGTAGAGATGAGGAGGAAGCTTCAACTGGATGGCTACGAGAACGGGGTATATGAGATTCCCGATGGGCAGGACCTCCGGAACTTCTTTCAAGAATATGAGCCTGTTCTGGAAAGAGTTGCGGAGAACAAGGTATCAATATCTGATCTGAAGGATATTGAGCAAACAGATTTATACATCCTGAACACAGCCTTTCAACTTATTCCCTTGAAGACAATCCACGCCGAACATATAAAGTTAGCACTGACCATAATTGCAATCTTCGCCAGCCATCTATTGTCTCGCGATAAAAAGGACAAGGTTGACTATTCTGTCCGGCATTCATTCTTGGAAAGATTTACTTACCTTGTTCTGAATTCTTCCGAACAAGATGTTTCGGAATATCTGAAACCGTTCCTGGATAATTTCAACGGTTCAGAAACGGCGGCTGAGCTACTAGAGCAATTTGTTTTAGCCCAAGACCGGATAGATGCTTATGACCGGTTTTGGCAAGTTTGGACCCTATTTTTTGGGAAAATAGTCGCTCTGTGCAAAGATGGCGATGGATATTGGTACGTCGACAGGATTGTAAGGAGCTATCTATTCGCACAAACTCAATGGAAAGAAACGGCGACGGATTGGCATACTTTTAAGGACGGCAATAGCAAATTTTTCGCGGATGTTGCTAAAAATATCGGTCATTGTCCATCAGTCTTATACTCGCTTGCGAAATCGTTAAACGATATAGCAAGCAGATATCTTAATTTTGGAATTTCGTGGCTGTCAGGGATGATGACCGCCCATAAGCAATTGTGGACTTCAAAGTTGGAAACTAACACTCAATACTATCTTGAAAATCTTGTTAGGAAATATATCTACAAAGAACGCGAAAAAATAAGAAGGACTAAGCAGTTAAAAGAAGAGGTTTTGGTAATATTAGAATTTCTAATTGAGAGAGGCTCCGTTGTTGGATATATTCTGCGAGAAAATATCCTATAAACATAACTGGGAATAAAGAATATAAATTTGTTCAACCAAGCGCACCACCGGTCAAGCCGGTGTGCTCTCCCCCGTTGGGCAATAAAAATGACAATTAAAGAACTCCATAAAATTCTTCTATTAATCGGCTTTGAAAAATGACCCTACATAGGCAGTGGGTCAATCTTCCTTGGTAGCCTGATATCAATTAGTTATCAATGCTGGTGGGTCACCCTTAGACGCCGAAAAGGGTCAAAATTGGATGCCGATCCACTACTGTCCGGTTAATAGTTGAATAAGTTCAGTTGGTTGCGCTCAGGATAATCAGCATTTCGCTTGAGAGCCTCCGCAACCAGCGATGAAATGGGCTTTTTCTCGAACAAGTTGACCTCCAGAATCTGTAGAAAAGTGTAGAGCGAACACGGAACCCCCAACTTCTTTTTCGTGATCGCCACCAGCAGATAGATGCACAAGGCAACCCATATCTGGCTCTTCACGGCATTGACTGACGTTCCGATGAACGACTTGATCCGCAGGTGCTGTTTGATCCATTTGAAAAACAGCTCCACCTGCCAGCGCTGCTTGTAAATCGCAGCCACCGTCGCTGCCGGAATCTCGAAGTTGTTCGTGAGAAATACGAGTCGCTTGTTCCGTTCTTTGTCAACATAGCTGACCCGGCGCAGTTTCTCCGGATACCCCTTTTTCGACTTCTGCGTCACCAGGGTGATAATCTGGTCTGCCCGTACACCTGATTCCTTGTCCTTCGGATGGGAATATAACCGCTGGCATTTCAGGTTGTCCTTTGCCCGAACTACGAAGAATGCTCCCTGCTTGTGGATGGAGTGGAGCCGGGCAAAATCGACATACCCTCTGTCCATCGTGTAAATGGCATCCTTTGCAACCGGCAGATGGTCCAGCATCCTGACATCGTGGACCTTGCCAGTGGTAATAGTGACCCAGGTCGGAATGGGACCACGCAGATCAATGAGCGTATGCATCTTGACCGCCGCCTTGGTTTTGCGGAACTCGGCCCATGGGAACAGCGTAAGGCACAGGTCGATAGTGGTCGAGTCAAAGGCGTAGAGCGGTTGCGTAAGCTCAACGGAGATGGCATCAGCCTGGTACAGCTGCTGAGCTATGCCGATCAGTACATGACCGAAGTCTTGGAAGATACGCCAGTCCCTGCGCTCGTTCGCGTCGGCAAGGGTCGTGCGGGAGACATCACCACGAAAGCCGATGTGGTACAGCTTCTCCTGGTGGGAGTTCAGGCAGGTCTCGATATCCCGCAAGCTCTCACGGCCAGCCATCTGGGCATAAGCCAGGCAGAGGAACTGGTCATAGGTCGAGAACTTCTTCTCCCGATACTCGCCACGGTGTCGGCGAACGCAGAGATTGAATTCGTACCGGGGCAGAAACTGCAGAAGTTGTTTGAAAACGGTCGGACCGGTGTGCATTGCTCCCCTCCTGTAAAGGGAGGAAGGCTACACTCAGAACGAATTCATGTCGAAAAAAGAACAATTGTGCCAAAGAGCAATAAAGTTCAACAAGTTACAGCTGTACAATCAAAGTTTACCGGACAGTAGTAATGCCGATCAACAAACGAAGTTCAATCGGATAGCCGGGGGTTGTTCACAGGCTTTACGACTTCGATGGCATCCCCCGGCCGTATCCCGCCACCGCGCACGACTCTTGCGAAGATACCTTCCTTCGGCATGACGCAGTCGCCGGCCTGGTAATAGATGGCACAGCGCGTGTGGCATTCCTTCCCTATCTGGGTAACTTCCAGGGTCGTCTCTCCCACGTTGAGCCGTGTTCCGATCGGCAGGCCGGGGAGATCGATTCCCACGGTGGTGATGTTCTCGGCAAAATCCCCCGCCTGCACCGAGAGTCCCATACGCTGCATTTTCTCAATGCTTTCCTGCGCCAGGAGGCTTACCTGGCGATGCCAATCCCCCGCGTGGGCATCGCCGTCGATGCCATGGTTCGGGACCAAGCGGACACTGTCCACCGGGGTCTTCCGTTCGCCTTTGTTCTTGCTCAGGCAGACTGCCATGACTTTACCCATCGGATTCTCCTTTGGTCTTCACGTCTGTTACCCGCCAATCTGCGACATGGTGAACGAGTGGTTATCGGCTTCCCGGGACATGAACATGTGCCTGTGGGGTTTCGTGCCGGCAACCTGGCGCAGTGTTTCCCGCAGTCCGGCGTCGTCGCCATTTTCAAGATACGGTTTGAGGCTCGTTTTCCCATCGTCAAACAGACAGCTTTTTACCGTTCCCGAAGAGGTGACCCTGATCCGGTTGCAGTTCTGGCAAAAATGGCTGGACATCGGCGTTATGAAACCGAGCGTTCCCGCGGCTCCGTCAATCCGGTAGTAGACGGCCGGCCCGTCAAGTGCGTCATTGGTCACTTTCCGCAGTGGATACCGTTTTGAAAGCCGGGACAGCAATTCGTCCCCGGGAACCATGAAGGATTGCCAGTTCCGTTCCTTCAGCGTCGGCATATACTCGATGAATCGCACCTTCAATGGCCTATCGAGGGTCAGCGCGGCGAAATCCAGCACCTCGGCGTCGTTGACCCCGCGCATCACCACCATGTTCAGCTTGATATGCTCGAACCCGGCATGCTCGGCAGCGGCGATTCCTTCCAACACCTTGGACAAATCGCCGCGCCGGGTAATCCGGGAAAACACTTCGGGACGCAGCGAATCCAGGCTTATGTTGACACTTTCAACACCGGCGTCTCTCAATTCACCGGCCATACTCCCCAGAAACACGCCGTTTGTGGTCAGGACGAGTTTCTTCAGGCCGGGAATCCGCTTCAGGCCGGCAAGAAAGCCGGGCATTCCCTTTCTGACCAGCGGTTCACCACCGGTTATCCGGATCTTCTCGACACCGATGGCAACTGCCGCCTCCGCAATCCGATGCAGCTGCTCGTAGCTCAGAATGTCAGAGTGTGCGCGCTTCTTGATGCCAGAGGCCGGCATACAGTACGTGCACCGGAGATTGCAGCGATCCGTTACCGACAACCGCAGGTAATTTATCTTTCTCCCATAGATATCTGACGGGGACATAGACACCTCACATATCAAACGATCTGTTCAAGAACGTGCCGTCTACCTGGCCACCGGGGCGAGTTATTATAGTATTTTGGTACCATTTTAATATTTTAGATGTCAAGACAATTCCGGCGCACTTGGCACGAAGCAGCTCACACGCAACATACAGCAGTGTTTTCATAGAGTTACCACCAGTAATGACGAGATCAACAACAATCTACGGAAATATCCTTGAATCCACCGATCCATTACGGTATTATGGTACCACTTTTACCAAGAGGATCATCAAGCACGGAAAATATTTTTGGGCTATTTCGCACACCGGGCCACAGAAAGAGCACTGACCCGGTTCCAGATGCGAGTGCCGGCAAGGTCACGAATGAGCGATCAATTATCCATCCGTAACGCAAAGCCAAGCGATCTCAACGATGTAATCTCCTTGGACACCGTCACTTCCAAGACGGAAAAGGCTGATTACTGGCGCGGGATATTTGACCGTTTTGTTACCGGCGGCAAAAGCGATCGGATCTTCCTCGTGGCAGAATCGAACGGCAGGGTTGTCGGATTCATTGCCGGCGAGGTTCGCGCTTGGGAGTTCGGTTCACCACCCTGCGGGTGGGTGTTTGCCATTGCCGTCTCGCCGAAAGCGCGTGAGGGAGGCATCGGTCGGCGCATGTTCGACGAAATATCCGCCCGTTTGAAACAGGCCGGGGTCACCACGGTACGCACCATGGTTGATCGCGATAACAAGTTGACCTTGTCCTTCTTTCGCAGCATGGGCTTACGGACGGGCAGATATATCGAGTTGGAAAAACCGCTCGACTGACTGAAAGGTTGCCGGCAGCCCTCTGCAATACAAAGTGCATGGCAAAACTCTACATACGTTTTACCCTGGAGAGGGAATACCATGAGACTCAATAAAGCCAGCCTTTTCGCCCTGTTTGCCGTACTGGAACTGGCCAGCGACCCTGAGCGGCAATTGTCGACCGGCGAGATCGCTTCCAAATACGGCGTCTCTCCCCATCATCTCGCAAAAATCATGCGCGACCTGGTCCACGAAGGACTGGTGCAGGCAGTACGCGGCGTTGGCGGCGGCTATCGGTTTTCAGGCAATATCCAGCGAACGACGTTGCTGGATATAATTCAGATGTTCGAAAATCTGGAATCCGAGCTTGATGTGCCCCACGGAAGCCCTTTAGACGTCCCGATACTTGAGGAACTGAAGAGCATCGCAAACGAAATCGACGACCTCACCAAAGCAGTTCTGGACACAATCACCCTGGAAACCGCTCTGAAGGGCGCACGCCAGCGGGTTGAGATCAGAACCCAGAACAACTGAACCCTTTGCCTCAACGAACGGTCCGGCACCGTCCCGTCAATCGTTTACCACCCTGCCCCGCCCCTTCTTCAGTGCAGCACCCTTTCCCCTTCACTCCCCGGCACATTCATGCCGGCGGCCGAGCCTCGCGCAACCGCCTCCCCTTGCGGGAGACGAGATGGCTTTTGCACGAAGCCCGGCTGCCTGTTTCACACCTCCAGTGACCGCCGGAACGCTCCCTTGTTCAGGATATGTACGCTGCCAGGGCAATGGTAAGGAGCATGGTTTCGGCCGAATCGGAGCGGGACGTGAGCACGATCGGCGCTTTCGCCCCCATCACCGCGGTGGCGATCCGCTGCTGGGTGTAGTAGACCAGGCATTTGCGCAGGGGATTGGCCGAGAGGAGGTTGGGGGCCATGATGATATCCGCCTGGCCGGCCACCTCGCCTTTGATCTTCTTGTACTTGGCCGCCTCCTGGGATATGGCGTTGTCAAAGGCCAGCGGCCCCTCGACAAGACACCCTTCGATCTGGCCCCGCTCTGCCATCTTGCTCAAGGCCGCAGCCTCGATGGTGTCGGGCATGGCGGGATTGACCACCTCGACGGCCGAGATGACCGCCACCTTCGGCAGCGTGTTTCCCAGCTTATGGGCCAGATCGACGGCGTTTTCGATGATCTGCTTTTTCTCGTCCAGGGTCGGCTGCACGTTGATGGCGCAATCGGTGAGAAAGCGGAACCCGCCTCCCGGTGCGTCGACGATCTTTTCGTAGATGGTGATCTCGCTGATTACCCTGTTGTCGTTCAGCCCCTTCTGCTTGTCCAGGATTGCCCGCATGAAGGTGGCGGTGGGAAGGTTCCCCTTCATGATGGCGTTGGCGCTTCCCACAACCACCAGCCTGACCGCCTCTTCCGCCGCATCCTTCTGGTTCGGAATATTGATTATGTTGATGAGGTTCGAATCAAAGCCGGCCTCGGCCGACATGGTCTTTATCTTCCCTTCGTCACCCACAAGGATGAATTCGGCCAGTTTCGCATCCAGCGCCTGCTTGACCAGCTTCATCACCGTCGTCCCCTCCGGGGAGACGATGGCTATTTTCTTCTTCGGTTTTTCCTGTACGGCAGCGATCAGTTCATCGAATGATTTGATCATTTCTACTCTCCTTTTGAATTGAAATCCCTCTCCCTCCCCGCACCTACGGGACCGGCGGCAACGGCACCCATCGCACATTCATAAAATATTGTTTTGCAATTATCGGTCCATTTGCGCGATGCAATTCAACCAGCAAAAACATTCGCCAGCATGCTGAAATCATTGATTGCTATTTTTTCTGAAAAACCGGTCTTGTTACGACTTGGGCCGGCTGCGGACACACCAAGGAGGGGATAAGCGGCATCAGACAAGCGTTCTTGGAGGTAACCGGACTTGATGCATTGATCGGCGAGCAAAGGCAAGGCATTTGATCATATAATCAAATGATCGTGTAACCATGTTTTATCGATTAATCAATTGATAAGACAGTTCGTTCCGATTGCGGGCAGGTTTGTCCCGCCTGCCCCATGGATCAAGCATTGCCCCCTATTACCGCCACCTCTCCTTCATGCAGCCGGTTCAATCGGTAGGCAAACTGACGCCGGGTCAGGCCGAGTTTCCTGGCAGCCGAGGCAAGATTGCCGCCGGTCTTGCTCACAGCGGTTTCAATCAACATGGCCTCCAGCTGATCCAGCGTCATGGCGCCACTGAAAACCATCTCGCAAATTTCTTCAGCGCCTTTCCCGCGCCTGCCGTTAAGATCGCCGTTGCCGTCGAGCCCGAGTTCATGGGCATGCTCGTCGCCGCTGGCCGAAAACATATGCTCCAGCTCGATGCGGGTGCCGCTTGGGGCAAGAATGACGCCACGCTCAATCATGTTCTGCAGTTCGCGAATGTTGCCCGGCCAGGGATATGCCAGGAGCGAGCGTTTGGCCTTATCGGTGAAGCCACGCAGTTTCTTGCCGTGGATCGCGGAATATTTTTCCAGGAAACGTCGGGCAAGCAGTGAAATATCCTCCTTGCGCTCCCTGAGAGGGGGGATGTTGATCTGGAAGGCATTGAGCCGATAATAGAGGTCCGACCGGAACCTCCCCTCCTGGACCAGTTGCTTCAGATCGATGTTGGTCGCTGCCACCAAGCGCACATTGACCTTACGGGTTTTATGGTCGCCGACGCGTTCGAGCTCACCTTCCTGCAAGACACGCAAGAGCTTGGCCTGCGCCGAAAGGGGCAAATCACCCACCTCGTCGAGAAACAACGTACCGCCGTTTGCCCGTTCGAAGCGCCCGGCACGGGCCGTTACTGCCCCGGTATAGGCACCCTTTTCAACGCCGAACAACTCGGATTCCACCAGATCATGGGGAATTGCCGCACAGTTTATGGCGATGAAGGGTTCTTTGTTGCGGGCACCACTGGCGTGGAGGGTCCGGGCGAACACCTCTTTGCCAACGCCGGTCTCCCCCAGGAGCAGCACCGTAATCTGACTTTTGGCCGCCTGCTGGAGCAAATCATAGGCCGCCCGGAAGACCTTTGAATTGCCGACAACGTCTTCGGGAAGCTTTTCCTTTTTGTTTATGGCGGAGCGGAGCTGTATCACCTGGGTCTGCAGGTCAATGAGCTGCTCGGCAATGGACTCCCGACTGAAAAGACGCGCATAGTCACGTGCGTCATCCCATTCATCGATCGGCTTGCCGATGATGCGGCAATGAGTATCTCCCATCCCTATGCATTCCACTTCCTTGTACAAAATCGGTCGTCCCATGAAGGCCGTCGAGTAGCCGCAGGCGTAACCGATCTGACTCCAGCAGACCGGCTCGGAACAGGCTCCATAGTGGCGCTTGTGCCATTGGCCTTCCCATGAGTTCTCCCAGATAAATTCGCCGTAGAAGCTTCCTGTTGTTCGATCAAAGTCAACCTTGACCGGTGTTACATTTGCTTCTCCCTCCAGCTTATGGAGCATTGGCCCGGTCATAAAAAGTTCCACATCCGTCGCGCCCTCAACGCGCGTACAGACGAGTTCGGCATCGTGCATGCCGGCCGCGTACCCCATGCGCGTGAGCAGCCCCTGTACGCGCTCTATGCCGAGCGTATCAATCAGCTCCCTCCGCAGAGTGGCCTGCGCCTCGGCATGCACCAGGAGCATGCGATGCTCGTGCAGCCAAATATTCCCTGATTCCCTACAGAAATGCACCCGTCCGAGGAGATCGCCGTCCGTCAATGTGCAGCCAGGCTTATCGGAACGTCGCTGTTTAGTCATTTTCCCACCTCACCGCAAATTGGCACCAGAATCACTTTTTGAACCGTCATTTCATAACGATATTTTATTATCATTGCCTAATTTGATAGATTGTCAGATGAACCAGTTTCGTACCATACAAAAACGTCGTTATACATTTTACATGTACATGACGAATATGTCACGGCGAAATCCACCACACTGCCCGCCTCTCACCCAAGCCAGGGGCAACAAACTACCGCCAAATCTCCGTTCCATCGCATTATGCACCGTTACCGCGGGGCCATGGCAAACGGTATCCCTGCCACGAGTTGACAAAATTGTCCAATTCCCGGCCGAGTAAACGAGAATAGTTACAAAATGGTCGACTGCCGAAAACAGGGGTCTGATCACCACTGACGATTCAGCCTGGGTTTCTTGCAGGCAATTTGCGAAGCGCGCAAATCGCTCATTAGCCAGATAAATCAGCCTGATTCGCTTAACACGTTCGATAGACCTGTTCGCCCCCCACTCATTACAAAACACTGTTTGGCACAGAGCATGCTCATACCCCTCCCAAATGTCACACTCACCACAAACCAGAACCTTCGTCGACGGCAACGAGGCCTCGCATCACTAACCATGGAGCATCAACGTACATTCGGGAGACACGCGATGAAATTTCCAAAACCACATGATGTCAGGACAATCCCTGGAACAGAAGGTTGGGAGAGAATGTATCCGTACCAGTACCAGTTCGTCACTGACGACCCGGAACGGATGACGTACGAGGCGCAATCCTTCTGGTTTTATGATGGACTCCACTATCCCGAACCGATCTACCCCTTCGACACGATCTGGGATGAGGCCTGGTACCTGGGGTTGTCCCAGTACAACAACCGCATCTTCCAGGTGCCGCCGGTGCGCGGCGTCGACCACCGGATCATCAACGGCTACGTGTATATCTCGCCGGTTCCGGTAACAGACCCGGAAGAGGTAGGGAGCCGCGTACCCAACTTCATGGAGCGCGCGGGCTATTACTACAAAAACTGGAATGAGCTGGAGGCCAAGTGGGAACTGAAGATGAAAGGGATCATCAAGCAGATCGAAGAACTGCCGATCCCCAGCCTCCCCGATCTTGAAGATATCAGCGTGGTCACTGAAGGAATCGGCGAATCAAAGGGATTCCATCTGATCAAAGCCTACGACGACCTGATCAACCTGGGTATCCAGTGCTGGCAGTACCACTTCGAATTCCTCAACCTCGGCTATGCCGCCTACGTCTTTTTTCTCGACTTCGTGCAAAAGCTCTTCCCGAGCATCCCGCTGCAGCGGGTGACCCAGATGATCGCCGGTATCGACGTGATCATGTACCGCTCCGACGACGAGCTGAAAAAACTGGCCAAGAAAGCCATCGAACTGGGGGTCGACCTGATCCTGACCAACTGCGGGGAGTGGCAGGATGCCGAGACCGCGCTGAAGGCGCATCCGAAGGGGAGGACCTGGCTGGATGCCCTGGAAGAGGCCCGGTATCCCTGGTTTCACGTCTCCACCGGCACCGGCTGGTCCCACAGCGACAAGTCGTGGAACGACGACCTGAACATTCCGCTTTCCGGCATCGCCACCTATATCAATCAGCTCAGGCAGGGGATGGACATAGAACGGCCGATGGAAAAGGTGCGAGCCGAACGGGACCGGATCACCGAGGAGTACCGCGACCTCATTACATCGGACGAGGACCGCAAGACCTTCGACGAACTGCTCGGCACCGCCAAGACGGTCTTCCCCTATGTGGAGAACCACCTCTTCTACGTCGAGCACTGGTTCCACACCGTGTTCTGGAGAAAAATGCGCGAAGTGGCGGCCATCATGAAAGAGCACGGCATGTTCGAGGACGTGGAGGATGTCTGGTATCTGCGCCGGGATGAAATCAAGCAGGGGCTGTGGGACATGGTCACCGCCTGGGCAACCGGCGTCAAGCCCCGGGGCACCGCGGTATGGCCCAAGGAGATCGCCTGGCGCAAAGGGGTGATGAAAAAGTTCCAGGAGTGGAGTCCGCCGCCGGCCGTCGGTATCCCCCCCGAAGTGATCCGGGAGCCGTTCACCATCGTGCTCTGGGGGGTCACCAACTCCTCCATCTCGGACTGGTCCGAAGTACAGGACATCTCCGATCCGGACAGCATCACCACCCTGAAAGGGTTTGCCGGCAGCCCCGGCGTGGTGGAGGGGAAAGCCCGGGTCTGCCGCAGCGCGGACGACATCCGCCTGCTGCAGGAGGGAGAAATTCTAGTGGCCCCCACCACCTCGCCCTCCTGGGCACCGGCCTTTGCCAGGATCAAGGGGGCAATCACCGATGTGGGGGGAGTCATGAGCCACGCGGCAATCGTCTGCAGGGAATACGGCATGCCGGCGGTGGTCGGCACCGGCCACGCGACGAAGATCATCCGGACCGGCATGATGCTCCGGGTCGACGGCGCCACCGGCGTCGTCACCATAGACCGCTGAGAAAACCGGACAGAGGAGGCAATGGACATGAGCACTGCAGTGAACATGCATGACAAAAGGTGGGGAAACAAGTACGGAACCGTCCGTTCGGCAGGGAAGGTCACGCCGCTGGTCTGCTGGTTCGAGGAGTGCCGGAAGGATTCGGTCCCCCTGGTGGGTGGGAAGTGTTCATCCCTCGGCGAGCTGATAAGCGCCGGCGTACGGGTCCCTCCCGGCTTTGCGCTCACCACCGAGGGGTATCGCCGCTTCATGACCGACGCCGGGATCGACCGGGAGATTCAATCCATGGTGTCCGGTCTCGACGCCGGTGACATGGAGGCACTGGAGAATACCAGCGGGGCGATCCGGGAAATGATCGAGGCCCACCCCTTCTCCGCCGAGATAGAAGACCTGGTGGCGGAGAGATACCGCAAGCTGGCGGTGCGCTCCTGCCTGCCGGCGGTGCCGGTGGCGGTCCGCTCCAGCGCCACGGCCGAGGACCTGCCCGGCGCGAGCTTTGCCGGCCAGCAGGACACCTACCTCTGGGTCCGTGGTGCGGACGAGGTGCTGCACAACATGCGGCGCTGCATCTCCAGCCTCTACACCGGCCGGGCGATAGCCTACCGGATCAACCAGGGGTATGCCGACGAGCAGGTGGCGATCAGCGTGGGGGTGCAGAAGATGGCCAACTCGTTCACCGCCGGGGTGATGTTCACCCTTCACCCGGGCAACGGCGACCGCTCGGTGATCGTCATCGACTCCAACTACGGGTTCGGCGAGTCGGTGGTTTCGGGGGAAGTGACCCCGGACAACTTCGTGGTCAACAAGATCACCATGGATATCCTGGAGCGGACCATTTCACAGAAGGATATCTACTACACGGTGGACCAGAAGACCCAGGTGTCCCGCCCCATCGAGGTCCCGTTCGAGCGGCAGAAGGTACAGTCGCTCATGGACGACGAGATCACCGAACTGGCCAAGATGGGAAAGCTGATCGAAAAACATTACGGCCGCCCCATGGACATCGAATGGGCAGTGGACAAAGACCTCCCCTTCGGCGGCAACATCTTCATCCTGCAGGCGCGGCCGGAAACGGTCTGGAGCCAGAAACAGCAACCGCCGGGAGCAGCCAAGGGCGGCGCTTCCGCCATGGACTACATCCTGGCCAGCATGCTGGAAGGGAAGCGGCTGAACTAACCCCTCGGAAGCCCACGGTTGCTTCACAAAACCCAACAGATAAGGAGGCAGTATGAGCACAACACAGCTTAAAGTGAAAGAGATCAACGAAGAACTCGACTCACGGCCCGCGGTACCCCCCATCAACGACATTCGCAGCTACATCGCAGCACTGGAAGCCCATGGGGTACTCCACCGCGTCAAGGCCGAAGTGGACTGGAAATTCGAACTTGCCCACATCTCCAAGGTGAATGAAGAGCAAAAGGGCCCGGCATTGCTCTATGAGAACGTCAAGGGGAACACTATCCCGGTTTTCACCAGCGCCTTCACCACCCCCGAACGTATCGCCATCTGCCTGGAACAGGACCCGTCCCTCTCCATGTGCCAGCTTTCCCGGAAATGGATGGAGCTGACCACCAAGCAGATGATCAAGCCGACCTTTGTCAAGAACCCGCCGGTCATGGAAAACATCATTGAAGAAAAAGATGTGGACCTGGAAAACTTCCCCGCCCCCTGGTTCTATCCCGATGACGGCGGCCGCTTCTTCGGCACCTCCGGGTACCTGGTGACCCAGGACCCGGATACGGGCTGGACAAACCTGGGCACCTATCGTTCCCAGATCCTGGGCAAGAACATCCTCGGCTCCCAGATCATCAGCGGCAAGCACGGCGACTTCCACATGAAAAAGTACCAGGAGCGGGGCGAGAAGATGCCGGTCGCCTACGTGGTGGGGGGCGATCCCATACTGTTTTTGGCCTCCTCCACCCTGGTCAGCGCCCAGACCGATGAATACGACGTGGGGGGCGCCCTGCGCGGCCGTCCCATCGAAGTATTCAAGTCGGATCTTACCGGACTGACCCTGCCGGCCAACGCCGAGATCATCGTCGAAGGGTGGATGGATCCCGAGGAGTTGATGGAAGAAGGGCCGTTCGGCGAGTACACCGGCTATTACTCGGGCAACAAGATGAAGGACTATCCCAAGCCGGTCATCCGCGTGAAACGGATCATCCATCGCAACAAGCCGATCTTCTGGTCAACCACGGTCGGCAAGCCGATCAACGACACCCACATGGTCCAGTCCATCAACCGTACGGCCACCCTGTGGCACGACTTGGAGACCATGAAAGTGCCGGGCATCCAGAGCGTCTACTTCCCCGCTGCGGCCACCGGCCGTTTCTGGGTCGTCGCCTCGGTCAAGCAGATGTATCCGGGTCACTCGAACCACGTGGCCGATGCCATCAACGGCAGCACCACCGGTCACTACGGCGTCAAGGGGATCATCATCGTCGACCATGACATAGCCGCCGACGACATGGATCGTGTCTGGTGGGCGCTGGCCGTACGTTTCGATCCGAAACGCTCAACCCAGATCATCACCCGCGGACGCTCTACCCCGCTCGACCCGGGCCTCCCCATCGAGGCGCGCGACGTGGTCAGCCGCATCATCCTGGATGCCACCATACCATACGAGTGGAAAAACAAGCCGAACGAGATCTTCATGGATCGGACGGTGCTGCAGAAGGTTTCCGACCGCTGGAATGAATACGGCTTCACCGGCGCAAGCCCGGTCGCCGAGATGATCCCGCGTCTCACCCGGCCGGAAGTGAAGAAAAAATAGGACATCCAAGCACTCCCTCCCCCCTGCGGGGGAGGGGGGACTTCCCGATCCCAAAGGAGTAGACACCATGGCCCAGAAAAAGGGAATCGTCATCATCTGCAACCTGGACACCCGGGGCGAGGACATCATTTTCGTCAAACAGCTGATCGAGACGCGGGGGCACAACGCCTATTTCCTCGATTTCAGCATGGAGGAACCCCCTCCCTTTGCTGGCGATATCACCTGCGAGCACGTGGCCGAGCGCGGCGGCATGACCATCGAGGCGGTGCGCGAATGCTACCGCTCTGACCGTGACCGGGCGATGGAAAACCAGATCAGGGGCGCCAGCGCCATCGTTGCCGACATGATGAAAGAAGGAAAGATCCAGGGGGTCTTTGGCGTTGGCGGCGGGACATCATCGCTCGTCGGCACCAGCGTCATGAAAGGGGTCCCCTTCGGGATCCCGAAGCTCATGGCCTCCCCCATGGCGGCGCATCCGTCCTACGTGGGCAAATACGTGGGAACCCACGACATCACCATGCACCATACGGTGCTCGACGTGGTAAAAATGAACCCGCTCCTGAAGGCACAGATCACCAATGCGGTGGGCGCCATCTGCGGCATGGTCGAGATGACCCAGGGGACGAACATCACCTTTGACAAGCCATGCGTCGCCATCTCCTCGTTCGGTTTCGGCGAAATGGCCGTGCAGACCGCCCTCGGCATGCTGGACGAGGCCGGTTTCACCCCTATCGTCTGCCATGCGCAGGGAAAGGGGGACAAGGCAATGGAGGATATGATCCGTGCCGGCGCCTTCCATGGCGTGCTGGACATCTGCACCGGCGGCATTGTCGAAAACCTCTTCAAGGGGAACCGGGACCCGGGGCCCGACCGGTTCATGGCAGCGGTGGAGACCGGCATTCCCATGGTGCTGGCCCCCTGCGGCCTCGATATCCTCTCCTATGGCGGGCGCCCCGACATGCTGGAGAAGACCAAGGACCGGCCCCAGTACGTGCAGGACTCCCTGAGGGTCCAGGTACGCACCACCGCCGACGAACTGCGCCAGGCCGCCGACGTGATTGCCGAACGGCTCAACCGGGCCAACGGGGAGTGGACCTTCCTGATCCCCCTGAAAGGGTGGTCGTCCCAGGACCTTGAAGGACGGATCATCTACGATCCGGCCGCCGATGCCGCCTTCGTTGCCCGGCTGAAAGAAAAACTGGATGAACCGGAGCGGGTCAAGGAAGTCGATCTGCATCTCTACACGAAGGAATTCGCCCGGGTCGCCGTCGACGAGTTCGTGCGGCTGTACGAGGGAACGCCGGCCCAGGCAGTGGCCGGTTAAAAGGAGAGTGCGCGATGATAGTCCGCAACTGGATGCAAAACAACCCTCTTACGATTTCGAGCGACACCCTGGCCTCTGAAGCAAAGCGGCTGCTTCTCGACAACAACCTGAATGCCCTGCTCGTGGTGGACAATGGACGTTTGCGCGGCCTGGTGACGCGGCACAATGTGATGCGCATGGGGCACTATGTCACGCGCACCCAGAATCCGGACGAAGTCAGTTTCTTCGTCAACCGGCTTAAGGTCAGGGATTTCATGGTCCGCAATCCGGCCACCGTGGATGCGAACGACACCATGGAACACTGCCTTGAATACGGCAAGGAGCTGATGGTGGCCCAGTTTCCCGTCATGGAAAACGGTTCGGTGGTGGGAATCATATCCGCCAACGAGATCTTCCAACTGGCGGCCCATCTGTGCGGGACCATGGAAGCGGAGAAAATGCGGAAAGCGCAGTGATGCCGGGACCCGGTCCTGACGTCTCGGCAACGATTGCGGGATTATCCCGCCACCCCGTCAACGACAAACGGAGAAAGGAGCAAGACCATGAGCCTTCCATTGGTAGTGGCAATCACCGGCGCAACAGGCGTGATCTACGGGGTGGAGATGCTGAACGTGCTGAAGGAACTGGGTCAGGAAACCCATCTCATCGTCAGCGAGGCCGCCGGCAAGAACCTAGAGATCGAGACATCATACTCCCTTGACGAGGTCCGGGCCTTGGCCGACGTCGTCTATGACAACAAGGATATCGGCGCCTCGGTGGCCAGCGGCTCGTTCCGCACCCGCGGCATGATCGTGGCTCCTTGCACCGTAAAGACGCTTTCGGCCATTGCCAACTCGTTCACCTACAACCTGGTGATACGCGCCGCCGATGTAACCCTGAAAGAACGGCGCCCCCTGGTGCTCATGGTGCGCGAAACACCTTTGCACAAGGGGCACCTGGAGCTCATGTCGCGCGCCACCGACTGCGGCGCCCAGATATTGCCGCCAATGCCGGCCTTCTACCACAAGCCGGAGTCAATCATGGACATCGTCCACCAGAGCATCGGCAAGGCTCTGGACCAGGTGGGGATCGAGCACAATCTCTTCAAGCGCTGGCACGGGGACAACCGGAAGGAGCAGGTTCGGGAGTCCCTCAGAATCGCCAATTAATGCCACATCCAGGGACTGTGGGGGCAGACCATGAACCGTGACAAGACAATACTCATCATCAATCCCGGCTCCACCTCGACCAAGATCGGCATCTTTTCGGCAGGCGAGATGAAAATCAACGTGTCGGTCAGACATGACGACGCGGAGCTGAGGAAGTTTGCCACCATCTGGGATCAGTACGATTACCGCAAGGACGCCCTCCTCGGGTTCCTGCGGGACCACGATCTCGCCATGGATGATATCGACGCCATCGCCTGCCGCGGCGGTAACGTCAGACCGCTCCCCGGTGGCATCTACCGGCTCTGTCCGCGAATGATCGCCGACATGAAGAGCGGCATCTACGGCGGCCACCCGATCAACGTGGGGGGGCTGGTGGCATATGACCTGGGGAACCAGTACGGCATCCCGGTTCTGACCGCCGATCCTCCCATGACCGACGAACTCTGCGCCTCGGCCCGCTACTCCGGGATTCCCCAGCTCACGAGGACGAGCAGCTTCCACGCCCTGAACCAGAAGGCCACTGCCCGCAGAATCGCGGCGGAACTGGGGAAACGGTACGATGAGGTGAACCTGATCGTCGCTCACCTGGGGGGCGGCATCTCGGTGGGAGCACACCAGAAGGGGAAGATCGTCGACGTGAACAACGCCCTGGACGGGGACGGCCCCTTCTCGCCGGAACGGGCCGGGACACTGCCGGCCGGCGACCTGGTCAAACTCTGCTTCAGCGGCGACTACACGAAGGCCGAGGTGCTGAAGCTCCTGACCGGCGGCGGAGGGCTGTACGCCTATCTGGGTACCACCAACGTGATCGAGATTGAAAAGCGGATCACGGCGGGCGACGGGAAGGCGGCCGAGGTGTTCGAGGCGATGATCTACCAGGTGGCCAAGGAGATCGGCGCCTGCGCGGCCGTACTGGAGGGGACGGTGGACGCCATCGCCCTCACCGGGAGCCTGGTCTATTCGGAGCGACTCCTGGAGAGTCTGAAGAGGAAGATCGCTTTCATCGCCCCGGTCCATTTGAACCCCGGCGAGAACGAGATGGAGGCCCTGGCCGATGCGGCAATGCGCTACTTCAGCCAGGAAGAAGAGCTGTCCGTGTACGCCGCCTGACCGGTTGCAACGGGCGGCAATCAATTACATCATTTACGAGAAAGAGGATTACTTATGAAACAGTTCTCCCTCCGTCGGCTGTTGTTCCTCCCTTGCATCGCCCTTGCCGTATTTCTGTTCTCCGCCCCCCTGACGTGGGCCGGCGGAGGGCAGCACTATCCGAACGGTGTCGAAGACTTCGCCGTGGGGGCACTCCCCCCTCCGGGTGTCTATCTCGTGAATTACCTGCTGCTCGTCCAGAAAAACAGCATCAAGGACAATTCCGGAAACAGCGTACCGGCGGATTTCAAGGCTGATGTGGTGGCCGAGGTCCCCCGACTCATCTACGTCAGTCCGTTCAAGCTATTGGGAGCCAACTGGGGCGCCCATGTCTTTCTTCCCTTCTACCACGCCGATGTGAAAAGCAGTTCCGACATCCCCCCGCTCAATTTCGATTCCCGCGACACGGGGATGGGGGATCTTATCTTCAGCCCCCTCATCCTTGGCTGGCACTTCACCCCCTCGCTCCATGCCGTCTTTGCACTGGACACCTGGGCACCCACCGGGGACTACGACAAGAACCGGCCGGCAACCCAGATCCTCTCCAGGAACCACTGGACCTTCGAGCCGGTCGTGGCGGTCTCATACCTCAAGGAGGGTTTCGACGTCTCCGCCAAGCTCATGTACGACTTCAACACCAGAAACAGCGACACCGGCACCGACCCAGGCCAGGAGTTCCACATTGACTGGGCAGCGGGCTATGGACTCAGCAACGGGCTGAGCGGGGGCGTGGTGGGCTACAACTACTGGCAGACCACCGACGACAAGGTCAACGGAGTCAGGGTCGAAGACGCAAACAGCAGGGTGGGAGGCATCGGCTTCGGCATCAAGTACTGGCCCAAACAGGGGCCGTTCAGCATGACCTTCAAACAGTACTGGGAGTATGGCGCCCGCAACATCGCCACCGGCCCCCAGACCCAGTTCAAGATTTCCTATGCCTTCTGACCCCCCGTGTCAGGAGCGGCTCTGACGCGGCTGATCAATTTCAACGGTTCCGAACAGGGACAAGGTACGCCCATGCGGGAAATGTCGAAAATTTACGAACATATCTACGACCTGGCCAGGCCTCATCTGAATACCCGGAACAACGATATTCATACCAATGTAGCCTATCGTTTTGCCCTGCGGTTGCTCGAGGATGAGCCGGGTGATCCCGACGTGGTCATCCCGGCCATCATCTGTCATGACATCGGGTGGATAAAGCTCCCGGAAGCGTTGCACTCGAAGGCATTCGGTCCGGGATTCGATCCCGATCTGCGCAGGGTCCACGAGGTTGAGGGGGTCGAACTGGCCCGGGAGATCCTGAGAAGCGTGGCCTATGACCCGCACAAAAGCCGCGAGATCCTGGAGATTATCGAGGGCCACGATTCCCGTCTCGAAGCGATCTCCGACAGCGACAAGATCGTGAAGGATGCGGACAAACTGTGGCGCGTTACGTCCGAGGGGCTGGCAATCGATGCCGAATGGTTCCGGCAGGAACCCGAGGAACACCTGCACTGGACGGCGGTGCAGATCGATTCCTGGTTTTTCACCGAAACCGGCAGGCAACTGGCCTGGGCAGCGTTGGAAAAGGCGGGATACACACCTTGACCGCGCTTCAGTGCGCTGGGGGTTTCCATGGCCGACACAGAGCAGCATCTGGAAGAGATGCTTCGGCTGGCAAATTTCACCATAGAGCGGACCGGCACCCCCATTGTCTGGGTGGACTCCACGACCCGTTTTGCACGGGTAAACGACGCGGCATGCCGGTGTTTCGGTTACTCGCCCGATGAATTCATCCGCCTGACTGCCCAGGACATCGCCCCGGGGATCCCCACGGAATTGTGGCCGCAGCACTGGGCAGAGCTGAAGCGGATGCAATTCCGCACCTTTTCGGATCATTTCAGAAAACGCTCCGGGGAAAAGTTCCCGGTAGAGGTCGAGGAAAACTTCATCCGGTTCGAAGGGAGGGAATACTCCTGCAGCTTCATCAAGGACATGACCCAGCATTTCCAGACCCAGGAAGCCCTGAGGCGGGCCTTGGACGAGGTGCAAACGCTCAAAAACCGTCTGGAAGCCGAAAACGTGTACCTGATGAACGAGATCAAACTCTCCAACAACTTCGATGAAATAGTCACCGGCAATCCCATCTTCATGAAGGCCCTGCAGCTTGTGGAACAGGTTGCCCCCACCGATGCGTCCGTACTTATCCTCGGAGAAACAGGCGTCGGCAAGGAACTCATCGCCCGCGCCATCCATAACCTGAGCAACCGCCGTGATCGCCCCCTCATCCGGCTCAATTGCGCCGCATTGCCGGCAACTCTCATGGAAAACGAACTTTTCGGCCACGAAAGGGGAGCCTTCACGGGAGCGAACTGCCGCAAACCCGGCAGGTTCGACCTGGCTGACGGGGGGACCCTTTTTCTCGACGAGGTGGGTGATCTGCCCATGGAGTTGCAGAGCAAGCTTCTGCGTGTCTTGCAGGAAGGGGAATTCGAGCGGCTCGGCGGCGCTGAAACGATAAAGGTCGATGTACGCATCCTGGCCGCGACCCACGTGGATTTGAAAGCCCTGCTTGCCGAGGGGCGGTTTCGCAGCGACCTGTACTATCGCCTCAATGTCTTTCCGATCCAATGCCCCCCCCTCAGGGAACGCAGGGAAGACATCCCCCTGCTGGTCAGGCATTTTGTCAAAGCCTCCTGCGAAAAGAACGGAAAAAGCATCGAGCTTATTCCGCGCCATGTCATGGAGTCACTGGAGGGGTACCCCTGGCCCGGCAATATCCGGGAACTGCAGAACGTTATCGAACGGGCGGTGATCATCAGCCGGGGAAACAAGCTGGAGATCGACTCCCTCCCTAAAATGGTCATAGCCGCCGATGCAGCCCCCATCTCACCTCTGGAAGTGACCGAACGGGAACATATCATCCGTGCTCTCGAAACAACGGCATGGCGAGTCGGCGGGCCAAAGGGCGCCGCTGAAATCCTCGGACTGAAACGCACAACCCTCCAGGCGAGGATGCGCAAGCTCGGCATCAACCGGCAGGGCCTGCCAGCCTGACCGCACGCACACTGACTCTCATCCTCCTTCTCCCCCTCCCCTTTCCCGCACGCTGTCTCCCGAGCAAACGCCCAAGTTTTTCAGAAGATATCGTTCTATTATTTTTTGCCATCATTTGGGCTCTGCTCCAACATATGGGCAAAAACCACCATACCCCAGCACACAAACCCTGTCTGTCACAACAATTTAATACCTTATTTCATAATGTTACATATTTTTTACTCAATCAGCATCCATGGAACACCTGTTGCTAAACATTGTTTTGAATAAACGATTCCACAAATGCAAATCCCCATCACAGGAGAGGAGGCTCACATGTTAACCAGGACAGATGGCAAGGGCAGTAAGGTACTATTAATCGCGGCCATGGACACCAAGGGAACAGAAGCCCGTTACATCGAATCGTGGCTGGCGAAGGCGGGTTTCACCACGTTGATCATGGATATGGGTATCCGTGGAAAAAGGCCCGGTCCGGTCGCAGTCACCCGGGATGAAGTGCTGCGCGCTGCCGGGAAGACCTGGGATGACATACAAAATGTCACCAGCGAGGGGGACGCCGTGGACATCATGATCTCCGGCGGCGTCAAGTGTGCGCTTGCCCTGTACAAAGCTGATCTAATTCAGGGGGTCATCAGTCTTGGGGGAACAATGGGCACCACCCTGGGCACGGGAGTGATGCGGGCTTTCCCCATTGGTTTCCCTAAGGTAATGATCTCTACCATCGCTGCCAAGGATACCGAGGCATTTATTGGGAACATGGATATTTTCATGCTGAATTCGGTGTCTGATCTGGCAGGACTGAACCGGATCACCCGTAAAGTGTTGCGAAACGGGGCGCTGGCAATTGCCGGCCTGGTCAGGGAACGGGAGTTCCATGACGAATTTTCACGCCCGCTGGCCGTCCTGACGACTCTGGGCACAACGGAGGCCACGGCGGCACGGATGAGAATCCACTTTGAGGCGTGGGGATACGAAAGTGTGACGTTCCATACCACGGGAACCGGCGGCCAGGCAATGGAGCGGATGGTCAACTTCGAACCGGTCTCCGCAGTGGTGGACCTGTCCCTTCATGAACTGATAGACCACCATTTCGGAGGAGCGTTCGATCCCGGTCCGGAGCGTGGCAGAGCTGCCCTGCAAAAGGGGATACCGACGGTGATCGTTCCGGGCAATATCGATTTTCTGGTAACCGGTCCCATGGCCCAGGCCCAGATTTATTTTCCCGGCAGACGGGGGCACAAACATAACGCCAACATCACCTGCGTCCGGACAAGTCTGGAGGAAATCCAACGGATAGCAGAAATCATGGCCGGTTACTGCAATGAAAGCACGGGGCCCGTTGCCGTCCTCGTGCCCATGAAGGGGTTCTCATGCCTGGATCATGAGGATGGCCCCCAACCGGACCCGGAGGGGCCTCGCGTTTTCGCCGAAACCTTCGCCAGGGCATTAACGCGCACCATCCATTTTGAAACGGTCCCGCTGCACATAAACGACGAAGCGTTTTCCGAAGTAATTGTCGGGGCACTGCAAAAAATCGGCGGACTGCGGAAAATCGAGGCTGATCGGCTACCATCCCGACAACCTGCGACATGGAGCCCTTACAGCTCAGTGCACACCCTCGACCGCTTCTCCGGTAATCAGCACACCACTACGGAAACAACAGGAGATGCGCTTGCGGCATGAAGAACAATTCAAACATCCCCCCGGGAACCGTCATCATTGATGAAGAGGTGCCCGGGGGGATGTCACATTTTCCACCACTGGTTCCCGGAAGGGGCGGAGCTCTCGCGGAGAAGCGATCCCCGCAAAAAACCACCTACGGCGTTTGCGGAGGGAAAGCCCCGGGAATAGCTGTTCACGTGCCACGAAGACCGGCTGGTGACGCTGGATCGCTTCGGAGCGAGAGATCCGCCCCTTCCGACACCATGCGTGACCAAGTTGAAGTAATGAGCACCAGCCGTTGAATCCGCCGGTTCAGAACGATGTGACGATAGCAGGGAGTACGGTGTGGGAGGGAATCAGCCGGTCAGGAGCATGCATCGACAGGGAGGCGCTGTCGCCGGCCCCGGTGAGCACGCTCACCACTCGCACGCCGGCGGCGCGGCTGGCGAAAATATCTATCGGGGCATCACCCACGTAGAGGGCGTCGGCGGGTGCGACGCTGAGGTGATCCAGGCATTTAAGGATCCCCTCGGGGTCGGGCTTGCTCTTGGAGACATCCTTGCCGAGCACGACCGCGTCAAAGCGCTCCAGGACACCGTTTGGCCGAAGCAGTTCCAGAACTTCGGGGCGGGCGCCGCTCACGATGCCGAGCAGTATCCCGAGACCTTTCAGCGCATCGAGCGTTTCCAGCACCCCGTCGAACAGCTTGCCGTGCTCCCGCAGTATCCGCGGCCACTCCCGGGCGGCATTGGCGGAAATAGCCTTCAAGATGGCAGCGCCATCACTCCGATCCTCCGGCACAATGCCTTTCCAGAAGCTGCCCCCAGAGGAGAGCGCCAGCCGCACCTGTTCCTCTGTCACCTCAAAGCCGAACGGCTCGGCAGCGACCCGCGCCACCTCGATGTAGGCGCCGACCGAATCGACCAGCGTACCGTCAAGATCGAACAGTACCGCCCTGACGGCGAGCGAGCAACACAACTCCGCCCCGGGCCCTGCCTCGGTCCCAAACGTAGAATGCCCTTCAAATGCCATGATGACTCCCGGAACTACCGGTTCAAGTCTTATCTGCCATGCTCAGATCAACCTCGTCGCGATTGCCCAAGCCGAGTGAATTGTCGATAAAATAGAGACGGTGCGGAACCACCTTGTACCAGCGAACCTTGGCCATGGCCTTGACAATGGCCGCCGGAGCCTGGGCCAGCAACCCGACCACCGGGAACTTCCGCCCGTACAGCTTGCGGGCTTTTTCTTCCTCGGCGCCGGAAATCTCGACGGCTATCCCTTCGATCTGCACCCCCTTGATTTCCAGCCAGTCGGCATAATCCTCCTGGATGGTCACGGCAACGCATGCCTCCTGGGCCAGATCGAGACAATGCCGGGTCGTTGGCGATGACAGAAAATAGAGGGTATAACCATCGTTTGCGTAGAACACCGCCGCCGCCCACGGGCCACCGCTGCCGCTGGTTGCCACGGTGGCAACATTGTGGTCCAGCAGGTACCTCTGCACCCGCATGCCCAGCGCGTCTTTCACTTCTCGCCACCTGCGTCGGACCCGTCATCGTGCAGACGGCCCAGGCGATAGGCCAGTTGCGGCCGGGTCAGTCCGAGCAGCCGGGCAGCAGCGGAGAGATTGCCATTGGCCTTTTTCACCGCTGCTTCTATCAGTGCGGCTTCGGCCTGATCCAGGGTCATGGTGCCGTTCAGGACCTCATCCCGGAGGTCGTTCCCGCTTGCGGGGCGGTCGATACCGAGACTGCCGCTGCTGTCCAGCCCGAATTCCAGTCCCAGCCCATCGGCACTCCCCGAGAACATCTGTTCCAGCTCTATGCGCGAGCCGCTGGGAGCCAGTATGACCCCCCGCTCCACCATGTTCATCAACTCGCGGATGTTGCCCGGCCAGGGGTAGGCCAGAATGGCCCGCATGGCCTTGTCGGTAAAACCGGTGAGCTTTTTGCCGTGAATCGCGGAATACTTTTCGACAAAACCGTGGGCAAGGAGGGGGATATCCTCTTCGCGCTCCCTGAGAGGCGGGATGTTGATCTGGAAAGCATTGAGCCGGTAATAGAGATCCGATCGAAATTTCCCCTCTTTGACCAGCTGTTTCAAGTCGACATTGGTCGCCGCAACCAGCCTCACATCCACCTTGCGGACCTTCTGTCCCCCAAGGCGCTCGATTTCCCCCTCCTGGAGGACCCGCAGCAGTTTCACCTGGGCCGAGAGGGGGAGATCACCAATCTCATCGAGAAACAGAGTCCCACCGTGGGCGCGTTCGAAGCGTCCCGGCCGGGTGTTGAGCGCGCCGGTGAAGGCCCCCTTTTCCACCCCGAACAGCTCCGATTCCACCAGGTCGTGGGGGATGGCGGCGCAGTTGATGGCGATGAACGACTCGTTGCGGCGGGCGCCCATTTCGTGCAGTGAACGGGCGAAGACCTCCTTGCCGACGCCGGTCTCGCCCAACAGAAGCACCGTAATCTGGCTGTTTGCCGCCTGCTTGAGCAGTCCGTAGGCAACGCGAAAGGCCGGAGAATTCCCCACGATGTCCGCAGGGAGCTTTTCCTTCTCGTTTATGGCCGAACGCAACTGCACCACCTGGGTCTGCAGGTCGATGAGCTGATCGGCAATGGACTCCTGGTTGAAGATGCGCAGGTAGTCGGCCGAGTCCTCCCATTCCTCGATGGGCTTGCCGACGATGCGACAGCTGTTGTCCCCCTTGCCGACACACTCGATTTCCTTGTACAGAATCGGCCGCCCCATCAAGGCCGTGGTATAGCCGCAGGCATAGCCGATCTGGCTCCAGCAGACCGGTTCGGAATGGGTGCCGTACTGGTGCCGGTGCCACTGCCCTTCCCAGGAGTTTTCCCACAGGAACTCGCCGTAGTACCTGCCGGCGGCGCGGTCGGCCTCCAGCTTGAGGGTGGTCACCTTGACGATGCCTTCAAGGGTATGGAGCTGGGTGCCGGTCATGAAAGCTTCGTAGTCGGTTGCCCCCTGATCCCGCCTGCTGAAGACTTCGGCATCGTGCATGCCCGATGCAAAGCCCATGCGAATGAGGAGCCCCCGTGCGCGTTCCATGCCGAGGGTGTCGATCAACTCCTTGCGCATCCCCCCCTGTGCATTGGCATGAACCAAGAGCATACGGTGCTCGTGGAGCCATATCTGACCGGTTTCGGCACAGAAATGCACCAGTGAGCGCAGGTCGCTGTTGGTTGCGTCGCAGGCGATATTTCGGTTACCGCGGGGTTTGGTCATCGTTACTGTGCCTCATCCGATGGTGCAATTTTGACAATAATCATCGCCACATCGTCAGCAAGAGGCCCGTCGCCGGTAAATTCGGTCAATTTCCGGAAAATCCCGGCCATGATCTCTTTCGGATGGTTGTCCCGGTATGCGGCAACGGCCTCGCAGAGCCGCCCGGTGCCGAAAGGCTCTCCCGCGGCACTTTCCGCTTCCGTTACGCCGTCGGTATAGAGGATGAAGATGTCCCCCGCCGCCACCAGGATGGTTTTTTCCTCGAAACCGACCTCTTTTTTTACCCCCATGATCATTCCGTCAGCATCGAGTTCAATGAAATCAGCCTGCTCCGAACGGTAGAGAACGGGATGGTTGTGGCCGGCGTTGGCGTAGGACACGGTGTGGTTGGGGATGTCCAGCCGGATATAGAACATGCTGATCTGAAGCTCTGCCCGCGAGAGATCATCGTGGAGCAGGTCATTTACCACTTCGAGGAGCTTTCCGGGGGGGCGGCTGCCGGTGACCTTGGCGTTAAGCACACTGCGGGCCATGGTCATCAGGAGGGACGAGCCGACGCTATGGCCGGTGACATCGGCGATGACCATATCGATGGCGCCCTCTTCCAGGGTGAAGAAATCGTAGTAATCGCCACCCACATGGGCCGCCGGGTGACAACAGCACGCCATGAGCACCCCCGGCAACGCCGAGGGACATACCGGCAGGAACGACTGCTGGATCTCCTTGGCTATCTCCAGTTCCCGGGTGATCCGGGCGTTGTCCAGGAGGGCGGCCGCGGCCTTTTTCTGTTCGGTGATGTCGGAGAAGCTCCCCCGGATGCCGAGGTAGGTACCGTTGTCGTCGAACACCGGCTGGCAGACATGGCGAATCCAGCGGATATCACCATCCCGGTGGACGATGCGGAATTCAACCTGGCCCATAACCTTTTCTTCTCTCACCTCATGCCGGTGGACGTCCACAAGCTGCCGATCATCGGGGTGAACGATATTCCAGATCAGGCCGGGATCGGCAGTGAACGCGTCGGCCTCATAGCCGCAGACCCTTTCGCAGGAAGGAGACGTGTAAATGACCCTTCCTTCCGGGCTCAGCCAGAATTCCCAGTTGAAGGTGTTGTCGGCGACGATCCGGTATTTGATTGCCGCCTCCCGCAACGCCTCTTCCGCACGCCGTCGTTCCGTGATATCGCGCCCTTCCGGAACGACCAGGACCACATTCCCCCTCTCATCCTTCACGGGCTTAAGCGAAAAATCTATGTACGCAACTCTTCCGTCAAGGGTCGCCGCGTGGGTGGTTTCAAAGCGGATGAACTCCCCCCGGGCAGCAGCCTCGATCCCCTCGCGCACCCGCTTCTGTTCTTCGCGGGAGTGAGCCCACCACGGAGTGTCCCAGAAGGGCCTGCCGATAACTTCCGATTCCTTTCCCTTGATGGAACGGAAGGCGGCTTTATTGATCTTGATGAGGGTGCCGTCCGGCTTCAGGAGCCCCATCAACTGAAACGCTTCGTCAAAGACGACACTCAACAGGGCGTAGCTTTGGAGAAACGCCTCGTCTTTCAGGCGGGATCTGTTGCTTCGAAATCTATTGAGAAAATTTTCGGTAACTTTGGTTTGCATGGCGTGCTCCTCGCCACCTCACTCCGGAACGGCTGCCAGGGCAACGCCGGCAGGCGCCACGTTATTCTCCTGCAGACGTCTGAGTCGGTAGGCCAGTTGCGGCCGGGTCACGCCAAGCGTCCGTGCCGCCGCCGAAAGGTTGCCGTTGGCCGTTTTTACGGCCGATTCGATCAGGGTGGCCTCAACCTGGTCCAGAGTCATGTTCCCTTTAACCACAAATTCGTAGATATCATTCACGGGTTCCGGGGTATCGGCACCGAGACCGCCGTTACTATCGAGGCCGAATTCCATGGCCATATCAATGCTGCTGGAGGAGAACATCTGCTCTAGCTCGATCCGGGTGCCATTGGGGGTAAGAATGACCCCCCGCTCCACCATGTTCAGCAATTCGCGGATGTTCCCCGGCCAGGGGTAGGCCAAGATGGCCCGCATGGCCTTATCGGTAAAGCCGTTAAGTTTCTTGCCGTGGATGGCGGAATATTTCTCAATGAACCTTTGGGCCAAGAGAGGGATGTCCTCTTTGCGCTCCCGGAGAGGAGGGATGTTGATCTGGAAGGCATTGAGCCGATAGTAGAGATCCGACCGGAACTTACCCTCCTTGACCAGTTGTTTCAGGTCGATGTTGGTGGCCGCGACCAGCCTCACATCTACCTTGCGGACTTTGTGGTCCCCAAGCCGCTCGATTTCACCTTCCTGAAGAACCCGCAGCAGCTTGGCCTGGGCCGACAGCGGCAGATCACCGATCTCGTCGAGAAACAGCGTGCCTCCATTGGCCCGCTCGAAGCGTCCCGGCCGGGCACTGAGCGCACCGGTATAGGCCCCCTTCTCCACCCCGAACAGCTCCGATTCCACCAGGTCGTGGGGGATGGCGGCGCAGTTGATGGCGATGAACGATTCATTGCGGCGAGTGCTGCGGGAGTGCAGCGCCCGGGCGAAGACCTCCTTGCCGGAGCCGGTCTCGCCGAGCAGCAGGACCGTTATCTGGCTTTTGGCCGCCTGCTGCAGCATGTCGTAGGCCGCACGGAATGCCCTGGAATTGCCGACAATGTCCGCAGGGAGTTTCTCTTTTTCACCGATGACCGAACGGAGCTGGACCACCTGGGTCTGCAGATCGATCAGCTGCTCGGCAATGGACTCCTTGACGAAAAAGCGCGAATATTCCGATGCGTCTTCCCACTCCTCAAGGGGCTTTCCAACGATGCGGCAATGACCTTCCCCCATGCCCGCGCACTCCAGTTCCTTGTAGAGAATGGGGCGTCCCATGAAGGATGACGCATAGGCGCAGGCATACCCTATCTGGCTCCAGCAGACCGGCTCGGAGTAGGTGCCGTAGTACTGTTTGTGCCACTCGCTCTCCCAGGAGTTCTCCCAGATGAACTCGGCATAGAAGCTGCCGGCGCTGCGGTCGTACTCCAGCGAGACCGTGGACACCTTGGCGATGCCTTCCAGCATGTGCAACTGCGGGCCGGCAATGAACGCCTCCACATCGCCATCGCTTCCGGCCCTGGTGCGGGCCAGCTCGAAGTCGCGCATCCCTGCCGCGTACCCCATGCGGGTGAGAAGCCCCCGGGCACGGTCCATGCCGAGGGTGTCGATCAACTCCTTGCGTAGCGACGCCTGGACCTCGGCATGGATCAGGAGCATGCGATGCTCGTGCAGCCATATCTGGCCGGTTTCGACACAGAACCTCAAGCGCGAGCGCAGATCCGTGTCGTTCGTGTCGCGGACCGGCCTGGTTTTACCGGAATATTTGTACATGAAAAATACCTACCGCCGAAAATTATATAAAACCAAGTTATACCAGACATGTATATTTGTCCAGTACATATGGTCGGCAGTCACGATGTAACCGCCCGCCAGTCCTGCAATAATAACAAGTTATGGTGCCAGGAAAACATTGCAGCGCGCTAATTCATTGTTTACTTATTCAACAGTTCTATAAATATTTACTAATTCAATAATGTTTCCCCCCATCAAACTCTCATCTGTTGCAATCCCGTCGCTCAAAAATTGCCTCAAGCCACTATTCGCAACAGTTTATGCCGCAATCCCGCCTTTACCTTGCATTCGTTTTTCACCATTTAATCAACAATCCCCACCCCCCGTCAACCACAATTCACCAAATGATAAAATGAGGGGACTTGCCATTTCGGTCAAAACAAGCGACTAACCAACCCTCCCCAAAAACCGTGAAACCTTGCCAGTACTGCCTTTTCTAAACCCTTCCATAGCCTAACCAATTTTTACAACAGCGTTTGGCATATCCAGTGCTTTACGCAAGGCAACCAACGCGTAAGCAGACAACGGGAGCTACGCATAACCAAAACATACATAACAATGTTTTGCGCATTAAGGCATGCATAACCGCTCAGGAAACAACAGGGTCTGAAAGGACGGGAGTTGATCATGACCGCAATGAATGACGGGCAGCATGGGGCGACCATGGATGAACTGGTGAACAACGGGCTGGATAACGTTAATAGCGGCACAAGGGCCGCTGTCCCGGGCATCGCCCAACTGGGGTTCTACCTGGTGATATTCATGGCCATAAGCTGGGCGATGATGTTCTTCATCCCCACGCCGTTCCTCTTTACCGTGCTCCTCCCCGCTTCTTTTTACGTCCTGTACAGCCTGGTGGTTTTCTCCCCCCTGGTTTCCGGCGGGTGGCCCTTCGCTCCCCCCCTCGGCAGCTGGCGCCCCGGGCAGAGTTGGCTGAAGCCGGGAGTGGGGACGACGGCTCTTCTGGTGGCCGTCGCCATCGCCGGTCCCCTCTTCACAAGCACGATCTATCCCCGAATCCCTCTTTTCCCGGTCGGGTTCTGGTGGGGGATCATCCTCTTCACGGTCACCCTCTGGTATTCCATGGTCTGGAACGGCTGGCCCCTCAACGGGAAATGTTCTCCGGCCGTGCGGGGCATCGGCGGCGGCCTGATCATCCTTCTGATCACCGCGCTTCTGTGGCAACTGGTCAACCTGGGCGGTACCCCCTTTGCCGACGCCCCCTATGATCCCCGCGGGCCGTTCCAGGCTGAATGGTTCTTCGGTCTCCTGGTCTGGATCATCGTCTGGATCCAGGCCTTCGCCAACGTCCTGACTTTCCAGCAATGGCCCTTTTACAAACTGGGCGAGCCCTGGGGGCAAATCGCCAACACCGTGGTCTCCATCGTTCTCGGCTGGCTCTGCTGGACCACAAGCCTCAAATTCATGGCCCCGACCTTCTCCTTCGCGGCGGTCGCCGGCTCCATCATCGGGATGCAGAACTTCCACGGCGCCATCTTCGGCTACTATCCGTTCCTCAAGTTCAAACAGCCTAAACGGGGCATCTGCAACTTCCTCACGGAAATTGCCCTGGCCTTCGTCTGGATCGCCCTGCTCCGGGTACTGATGCAGCCCATTGTCGCCAAGGTGCAAGCAGCGGGGCTCCCGTTCGACATCAATGTAGTCTCGGTTCTCTACACCCTGCATTTCATCGCCCTGCTCACGCTCATCCACAACTTCTATTTCCTGCGGGCACCCCTGCCCCCATCCGGACCTCCCCCTGCTCCCGAATAAGTGAGTCCATGTCGTTCCAGCCCTTAAGAGAGCACAACGAACAGAGGAGAAGACGATGGCAAACCCAAGCGGCAAATATCAGGTGAAGATCCTGGGCATCGAGGACTATCAGGCCTTGACGGCATGTCAGAGCGCCTGCCCCCTGGGAACTGATACCAAGCGGTACGTACGGGCCATCACCGAAGGAGATTACGAGAAGGCTTTTCTCATCGCCCGGCAGACCAATCCCCTGGTGTCGGTCTGCAGCAGGGTCTGCACCGCCCCCTGCGAAAAGTCCTGCCGGAAAGGGGAGCAAGGACACCCGGTTGATATCCGCGCCCTGAAGCGGTTCGCCTGCGACAAGCATGGCGTGACATCGCCCCGCGCCGTCGCCGGGAGGCTTGAAGAGATCTCGCGCCAGAACGGAGGGGTGGGAGACCGGACCGGCAACCATATCCTGACCATGGCCGCCGTGCAAAAGGCCGGCGCAGCGGCCACATCGCGAAAGCCTGCCCCCCGGGTGGCCATCATCGGGTCCGGCCCGACCGGCCTCTCGGCAGCCCACGATCTCGCCCTGCTCGGCTACGGGGTGACCATCTTCGAGGCAGCCCCCTACGCGGGGGGGATGCTCCGCACCGGGATTCCGGCCTTCCGCCTCCCCAAAGACGTGCTCCAGCAGGAGATCGATGCGATCCTGAATCTCGGCGTGGAACTGAAGCTGAACAGCCCCATCGGCGAAGACCTGACCCTGGCCGACCTCAAGGCGCAGGGGTACGAGTCGGTGTTCATCACCATCGGCCTGCAAGATCCCCTGCGGATTCTGAACATCGAAGGGACCGACCTGGCGGGGATCTACAGCGGCGTCGAGTATGTGCGGGATCACGAAAAGATCCGGCTCGGGAAACGCTGTCTGGTCATCGGAGGCGGCGGGGTGGCCATTGACTGCGCCCAGCACGCCGTGCGGCAGGGGGCGGAGCAGGTGATGATCGCCTGCCTCGAGTCCTGGGAGACGATGCCCGCAAGCCTGACGGAACGGGAAGACGCCCAGGAGGAGGGGATCGTGTTCCACCCTGCCCTCGGCCCGCGCCGCTTCATGGGCCACAACGGGCACGTCGCCCGGGCCGAGTTCCTCCAGGTGAGCTCCGTCTTCGACAGCGAAGGACGATTCGCCCCCACTTTTGTCCCGGACAGCACCACCACCCTGGAAGTCGATTCGGTCATCCTCGCCGTGGGCCAGGCCTCCACTGCCCCTTCCCTGGCGGGACTCGCCGGGCTGGACCTCACCCCCAACGGACTGATCAAGGCGGCAGAGGACATGTCCACCAACCTCCCCGGCGTTTTTGCCGGCGGCGACGTGCGCTGGCGCTTCACCCGCAATGCCACGGACGCCATTGCCGACGGGCAGAAGGCGGCCCGCGCCATCCATGGTTATCTCAGCGGCCATACGCCCCAGGTGATCCGGAAGGGGTTCATGCGGCCGGTGTCGCCGGACTTCGAGAATACCCGCTGCGACACCATCGCCCCGGTACCGATCCCCAAGCGTGATGCCGGCGAGCGGGTCCGGACCAAAGAGGAGATCACCATCGGCTTCGGAGAGGCGGAGGCACGGGAGCAAGCCGCCCGGTGCCGGCGGTGCAACATCCAGACGGTGTTCGAGCGGTCCCGGTGCCTGCGGTGCGGCACCTGCGTCGACACCTGCGTGAATGGCGCCCTGAGGATAGTCCGGCTGGCGGATATCCAGGGTGACGAAGATGTGGCGAAGCTGACCGATGCCCTGAAGAAGAGCGCGCAGACCCGCAGCAAGGCAATGACCGCGATCATCAAGGACGAGAGCCGCTGCGCCAGCTGCGGCATGTGCGCCCGACGCTGCCCCGGCGGAGCCATAACCATGGCCGAGTTCTACTGCCAAGAGGAATGGGAATAACCAACAACCTGAGTACGCGGAGACCAATCATGAGTGAATCAGCCTACAGCATTACAGAAGCCATCCGGCAACTTCCAAGAAACATCAAGGCGTCCATCTCCCGCCGCGGAGAAGGAACCGTGGAACAGGAACAGGCCGCGGCGGTATTCGGCAACATGTTCCTCCATCTCCATCCGGTGCGGGTCCATGTGAACTCCCTGCGCGCGGGATACACCTTCGGGCTGGGACTGATCTCCTTCTACCTCTTTCTCATCCTGGTCGCCTCGGGGCTGCTGCTGATGTTCTATTACACCCCCTCCACCGAGCTGGCCTACCGGAACATGAAAGACCTCGAATACGTCGTCACCTTCGGCGTGATCCTGCGCAACGTCCACCGCTGGTCGGCCCATGCCATGGTCGCCTTTGTCTTCCTCCACATGTGCCGGGTCTTCTATACCGGCTCCTACAAGGCTCCCCGTGAATTCAACTGGGTCATCGGCGTCTTCCTGCTGCTCGTGACGCTCTTCCTGAGCTTTACCGGCTACCTCCTCCCCTGGGATCAGCTGGCCTTCTGGGCCGTTACCGTCGGCTCCAATATCGCCGGCTACATGCCCGTACTCGGGGATTACATCCGCTTCCTGATGCTGGGGGGGAATGAGGTCGGCCAGATGGCGCTCCTGCGGTTCTACGTGCTGCACGTGGTGGCGCTCCCTCTCCTTGCCGCCACCCTGCTGGGAGTTCACTTCTGGAGGATCCGCAAGGACGGTGGCCTGTCACGGCCCAGGAACGACTGAGTCCGGCAGGAGACGCGAGAGACAACTGAGGAGGTTCAGACATGCAAGCAGCTAAAAAAGAAGAGATATTCCCGAAGGACCCCAACAAGACCTATTCCCTGATGGCAATCGTCGACGGCGACTCCTTCCAGGTGGAAAAGGGTCCCGAAGACACGGTGCAGAGCTGGCCGCACCTCATGGTGCGCGAGCTGGGGCTGTTCCTGCTGGTCCTCGCCGTGATCATGGGTGTTTCCCTCATCTTCAACGCCCCCCTGGAGGAAGCGGCCAATCCCCAGCACTCCACCAACCCGGCCAAGGCCCCCTGGTATTTCGTCGGCATCCAGGAACTGGTGAGCTATTCGGCACTTCTGGGGGGGATCGTAACCCCGGCCATCATCGTGGTCACGCTTCTGCTCCTCCCCTATCTGGACCGGAACCCCAAGGGGACCGGCGTCTGGTTTTCCCGGGACCGGCGGGTCGCCACTATCCTGTTCACCGTCTTTGTCGTAGCCATGCTCATTCTTATCGTAATCGGACAGTTCCTGCGGGGACCGAACTGGCATCTGTACCTGCCGTGGCAATGACACGTTGAAACAACACCCCTTGAAAGGAGAAGTGATATGAGTTCCGAAAACAGCACCGGCGCAACGATTCTCCCCTTCAGAACCTCCGATGACGTGGTGGACGAGGATCGCAGAGGCTTCGTGAAAAAGATGGCGCTGACGGCCCTCACCGTGGGAGTCGGGGGAGCTGCCATCCAGAGCGCCCGTTTCTTCAAGCCCAATGTGCTCTACGAGCCCTCAAAGGCTTTCAAGGTGGGCGAGCTGAGCAAGTTCCCCATCGGAAGCCGCATCGTCATCGAAGGCCGGGGGATCGAGATCGTCAGAGAACGGGACGGCATGCACGCCATATCCCTTGTCTGCACCCACCTGGGATGCCTCATAAAGCCCGTGGAGAACGACCCCGACACCGGGTACATGTGCCCCTGCCACGGCTCCACCTTTACCCTTACGGGTGGAGTTCTAGGGGGCCCCGCCCCGAAGGATCTCCCCTGGTACGAGATGTACATGGACAATACCGGGGCTCTCGTGGTGGACACGTCCAAGGTGAACCACAAACGGACCAAACTCGCAGTCTGAGACAGGAGCAAACCCATGGAGGATAAGCAGATGGAAAAGGCAGTTTCACGCAAGCTTACATTATTCTGCGTCATCTGCGGGCTGGCCGTACTGGTCCTTATGGGAGCAACGGTGATCCGCGACGGGGAGCGGGAATGGAAGCATTACCAGACCCAATACCGGGAGATGCTTCTGAAGATGATCAAGAAAGAGGACAACCCGACCTTCTATCAGCGGGTTGAGGAGATGAAGCCGGAGATCCGGCAGATCGTCGTCGATGAATGGAAGACGGTGGACCGCTGCACCACCTGTCACCTGGGGATCGAAGACCCCCTCTTTGCCAACGCCAAGCAGCCGTTCACCACCCACCCCAATCCGGAGCTGCTGAAGCACCATCCGGTGGATAAGTTCGGCTGCACCATGTGCCATGGCGGCCAGGGGCTGGCCACAACCTACAATGGCTCCTCCCACCAGCCCATCGACAACTGGCCCATCACCCTGGTGTCCAAGGGGCTCATGCAATCCCGGTGCGGCTACTGCCACAAGGATTTCGAGGCCATCAAGGCGGACCGCCTCATCAAGGGGCGCGAACTCTACAAGGAGATGCACTGCGCCGGCTGTCACCAGATCGACGGCCAGGGGGGGAACGTGGGGCCGGACCTGAGCAACTTCGCCGACAAGGACCCCAGCAACTTCTCCTACGAGAGCATAGAGGGCCCCCACTCCAAGCAGACGTGGGTCATCGAACACTTCAGGGATCCCAAGCGGGTCAGCCCCGGCACCCCGATGCGCACCTACGCCATGAACGACGACCAGATCGAATGTCTCGCGAGCTATGTCCTGAGCCTGACCCAGCGGGGTTTCTCGCGCCCCTACAGCACCAAGGTGAAGGCTGACTTTGTGCCGCACAAGGTGGACGAATACGTCCCCGAACCCGAATTGTCCGACTCCGCGGACGACGCCGAAAGCAACTAGACAGCCGGGCGATCATTGACGCTGGAGAGACTTTCCAATGAGGAGAGAGAGAATGAATCGGAAAACCTCGTTAATAGTGGCGGCAGCACTGGTCTTCGGGATGCTCTTGCCGGGCTCCGGGGCACTGGCGCAGGAACCGCCGAAAATGCCCTACGTCTTCGCCATGTACTGCGTGATGTGCCACAAGGAAGGGGTTCAGATCGGCCCCATAGGCATCTACGACATGATGTCGAAGAGCGGCAACCCGTTGCACGAGCAGCTTATCCGCAACAATACCCGCTTCGGCTACAACGCCATGCCTGCCTTCAGGATGTCGGAGGTAAGCCCGAAGGAGATGAACGCCATCGTGGCCTACCTGAAGGACGTGGCGGCATACCGCAAGACCCATCCCGGTTACAAGCCGGTACCGGCGAAGGAAGGAGGGGCCAAAAAATGATGGAAACGGGAAGAAGAGGGTTTTTCAAGCAGATTTTCACGGCCGTGGCCGCAGTAGCCGCAACAGGGGCCACAGCAGCCGCCCCCCGCAGGGCCGAGGCCTCCGTGGCGGGACAGATCAAAGGGGTGTGCCTCTACGTCCCGAGCCTTGGCAAAGCGACTGATTTTGTCGAGATGATGAACAAGAACGCCCCCGGATCCTGGACGGTTCACCCCCTCACCGGATCCCTGAGCGAGCATTACTTCACCACCAGGAACCTCTACGAGGAGGCCCGTGGAAGCGCCAACACCTTTGTGGGGGTCGTGGATCCGGCAACCTTTGCCATCGTTCACGAAGCGATCGTCGATTGCGGCGGCAGCTTCCACTACACCACCTACGAAGACCGGAACCGGGTCACGTTTTCCGCACAGCTGTAACCGAGGAGGTTTGAAAATGAGTCGTTTCATTGCACTTCCCAAAGGAGTGACAGAAGCAGCCTTCGCCAAGGCCATCCAGGAATACCGGGCGCTCCTGGGCGAGGACCGGGTCCGCACCGATCCGGCTTCCCTGCAGTCCTACATGAAGATCATGATCCCGGAGACCGAGGAACTGCACAAGCCTTCGGCCGCCATGTACCCCAGAACGGTCAAAGAGATCCAGGCCATCGTGGCCATAGCCAACAAGTACAAGACCCCCCTCTGGACGGTGAGCACCGGCAAGAACATGGGATACGGTTCCGCTGCCCCGGCCACCCGGGGGCAGATCGTCCTCGACCTGAAGACCATGAAGAAGATCATCCATGTGGATGAGGAGCTGGGGTACTGCCTGGTGGAGCCGGGGGTGACCTACTACGACCTGCAGGAGTACTTCAGGAAGCACAAGATGAACCTCTGGGTCGATGTCCCCGCCCCCTCGTCCATGGCCAGCCCGATGGGGAACACGGCAGACCGGGGGGTGGGCTACACCCCCTACGGCGAGCACTTCCTCGTTTCCTGCGGCATGGAGGTGGTCCTGGCCAACGGCGACGTGGTCCGCACCGGCACGGGGGGCGTCCAGAACTCCACCAGCTGGCAGGCCAGCAAATGGGGCTACGGACCGTATCTCGACGGCATTTTCACCCAGTCCAACTACGGCATCATCACCAAGCTCGGGGTCTGGCTCCTGAAGGGCCCTCCTCCCGGCGGCTACATGCCGTTTCTCATGAAGTTCCCCAAGGTGGAGATGCTGGGCGACATCGTCAAGACCTTCATGCCCCTGCGCCTGGCCCAGATCATCCCCAACGCCTGCGTCGTGGTCAACGCCGGCTGGGAGGCGGCCGGCTACTTCACCTACGACAAGAACGGCAAGGGAACCAACCGGAGCAGCTTCTACAAGGGGAAGGGAAGCCTCCCCCCCAAGGTGTTCCAGGAGATCATGGACAAGTTCAAGATCGGCGCCTGGAACTTCTACGCCGCCCTCTACGGCTCCCCCGAGCAGGTGGCCCTCAACTGGAAATACGTCTCGGGCGCCTTCAAGGCCAAGTTCGGCAATCAGGTCCAGATCATCACCGAGAAGGAAGCCAAGGACGACCCCATCTTCGAGTACCGCCGCCAGCTGATGATGGGGGGGAGCACCCTGCAGGAGTTCGGCCTCTACAACTGGCGTGGAGGGGGCGGTTCCATGTGGTTCGCCCCGGTTGCGGCCGCCAGACCCTCCGAGTGCGACAAGCAGATGAGGGTTGCCACCGACATCCTCAACAAGCACGGCTTCGACTACGTCTCCGAGTTCATTGTGGGGTGGCGCGAAATGCACCACATCATCGACCTCCTCTACGACCGTACCCAGCCGGACGAGATGCACCGGGCCTACCAGTGCTTCGATGAGTTGTTGAGGGTGTTTTCCAAGAACGGTTACGGGACCTACCGCACCAACACGGCCTTCATGGAAAAGGCTGCCAACACCTACGGGCCCGAGATGCGGAAGCTTCATCGGACCCTGAAGAAGGCGCTGGATCCCAACAATATCCTGGCCCCGGGCAAGTCGGGCATCAACCTGGATATTCCCCTGTAGCCGACAACCGTTGAGGAGGTAAGAACATGAGTCGTTACCTAGCGCTGCCAAAGGGCGTTACCGAAGCAGCCTTTACCAAAGCGATCACTGAGTATCGCACCCTTCTGGGAGAGGGGCGCGTCCGCACCGATCTGGCATCCCTCAGTCCGTACATCGTCAACTCCATTGCCGAAAGCGATTCATTGCACACTCCCTCGGCAGCCATCTACCCGACGACCACCAGGGAAATCCAGTCCATTGTCGGCATTGCCAACAAGTACAAGACGCCGCTCTGGACTGTCTGCAACGGGGAAAACGAGGGGTACGGCTCCTCGGCGCCGGCAACCGCCGGGCAGATAGTGCTCGATCTGCGAAACATGAAGAAGATCATCGAGGTCGATCGGGAGCTGGGCTACTGTCTGGTGGAGCCCGGCGTGACCTATGCCGACCTCCAGAACTACCTCACCAGCAACAAGATCAACCTCTGGCTCGATGCTCCGGCACCTTCGGCCAATGTCAGCATCCTCGGCAATATCCTGGAGCGGGGGAGCGGCTACACCCCCTACAGCGAGGATTTCCTCTTTTCCTGCGGCATGGAGGTGGTGCTGGCCAACGGGACTGTCCTCAAGACCGGCATGGGGGGCATCCCCAATTCCACCAGCTGGCAGGTCTTCAAGTGGGGGTTCGGCCCCTATGTGGACGGGCTCTTTTCCCAGGGGAACAACGGGATCGTCACCAAGGTCGGCGCATGGCTGATGGGAGCACCGCCTCCGGGTGGCTACAAGCCTTTCTGCATCAGGTTCCCCAAGAACGAGATGCTGCCCAACATCATCAAGCCGCTCATGTTCCTGCGCCAGGCCCAGATCGTTCCCAACGCCTGCGCCCTGGTCAACGCCGGATGGGAAACGGCCACCCGTTTCGCCAATGACCGGAGGAACAACGGCCGTTTCATCAACACGGCGAACCGGGTCATTCCCGCCAACAAACTGGTCAACCGCAACGTTGGTGCCTGGAATCTCTACGGGGCCGTCTACGGCTCTCCCGAGCAGGTGGCCCTGAACTGGATGTACGTCTCCGGCACCTTCAAACAGGCCTTCGGTAACAAGATCAGCATCATCACCGAGAATGAGGCCAAGGGGGACCCGGCCTTCGAGTATCGCAAGCAGCTCATGATGGGGGGGGTCACCAGCCGCAATCCCCTGGACAGCTGGCGCCCCGGCTACGGCTCCATGAAGTTCGCCCCCACGGCGGCGGCACGGCCGGGCGAATGCGCCCAGCAGGCGAAGGTGGCGGCAGAGATCATCAACCGGCACGGTTTCGACTACCTCAGCGAGTTCAGCTTCTTCTGGTACGACGCCCGCCACACCGTCGATCTCCGTTTTGACCGCACCAGGCCCGAGGAGATGAAACGGGCCCATGCCTGCTTCAACGAGCTCATCAGCGCCTTCGCCAAACATGGCTGGGCGGTGGGCCGCACCAACACCGCCTTCATGGACAAGGTGGCCGATTCCTACGGCCCGGCAAAGCAGAGGCTCAACCGCACCATCAAGAAGGCCCTGGACCCCAACAACATCCTGTCGCCGGGCAAATCAGGGATCACGGCAGGGTAACGTTCAATGAGCATTTGGAGGAAACAATCCATGAATCTATCAAAATCCCTGATACTGAGCATCTGCCTCACGACCATCGTCTTCATCCACTCGGGAGCCTGGGCCTTCAATTCCAGTTCCTTCAACGGCACGGCCGACTTTTACGCCGGAGCCGCTCCGCCGCCGGGACTCCATCTCATCGACTACAACGTCTTCATGGATATCAAGAAGATAGAAAACAAGGGACAGGGACTGGTGGACGGCAAAGGGACCCTGACCGCCATAGCCTTCCGCCCCATCTATGTCTCGGAAAAGGGGCTCTTCGGCGGCAACTTCCTCATGCACTCCATCATTCCCCTCCTGTCGGTGGAGGCCGACGTGAAGGCAAACACGCCCGGCGGGCAGATCACCGTGCAAGGCCATGACGGAGGGCTTGGCGATGTCTATTTCGGGGTGGGGATGGCGTGGCACACCCCGGTCTGGCACTGGCTGACGGTACTGGACGTCATCACCCCCACCGGCAGCTTCGATCCGAACAAACCCGTCAATGCCGGCAACAACGCCTTCATCATCGAACCGGTTGTGGCCGTTACCGGCATGTTCCCGAACGGCATGGAGGTGAATGCCAAGTTCATGTACTCCTACCACACCAAGAACAGCGACTATGTGGAAGCCGGAACGGGTATCAAGGGGTATCAGACGGGACAGGCGTTCCACATGGACTACAACGTGAACTATGCCGTGACCAAGGATCTGAAGCTCGGTGTTACCGGCTGGCTCTGGCAGGGACTGGAGAACGACCGGATCGGCGGGCAGAAACGTGCCGACACCAAGGACTTCGAATTCTCCATGGGGCCGGCAGCCCGATACCAGAACGGCAAGTTTGCCGTCATCGGCAAGTATGTGCTGCCGGTGGCCGCCGAGAACCGTATCGAAGCCAACCAGCTCTGGATCGATCTGGTCTATTCATTCTAGGGATTTCACAGGGATTGACACTCTTCCGGAGGGTACAACGATGGACGACAAGAAAATACTGATAATCAATCCAGGCTCCACCTCGACGAAAATCGGTGTCTTTACCGAAGGGAAGATGATCGTCAATCAATCGGTGAAGCATGACGACGAGGAACTGAGGAAGTTCCCCACCATCTGGGACCAGTATGATTTCCGCCGGGATGCAATCTTCAAGGTGCTCGCGGACAACAACCTCTCCATGGGGGAAATTGACGCCATCGCCTGCCGGGGCGGCAACGTCAGGCCCCTTCCCGGCGGCATCTACCGGGTCTGCCCGAAGATGATCGAGGACATGAAGAGCGGCATCTATGGCGGCCATCCCATCAATGTGGGGGGGCTGGTGGCCTTCGACCTGGGGAACCAGTTCAATATCCCGGTCCTCACCGCCGATCCCCCCATGACCGACGAACTCTGCGCCTCGGCCCGGTACAGCGGCATTCCCCAGATCACCAGACAGAGCAGTTTCCACGCCCTCAACCAGAAGGCCACTGCCAGGAAGATCGCCGCGGAACTGGGAAAGAAATACGACGAAATCAACCTGATCGTCGCCCACCTGGGTGGCGGAATTTCGGTGGGCGCCCACCGCAGAGGAAAGATCATCGATGTGAATAACGCCCTTGACGGCGACGGCCCCTTCTCCCCGGAGAGGGCCGGCTCCCTTCCGGCGGGCGACCTGGTGAAGCTCTGCTTCAGCGGCGAGTACACCAAAAAAGAGGTTCTCAAGCTACTGACCGGAAAGGGAGGACTGTTCGCCTATATGGGAACGACCGACGCCGTCGAAATCGAGAAGAGAATCGCCCATGGTGGGCAGAAGGCGGCGGAGGTCTATGAAGCGATGATCTACCAGGTGGCCAAGGAGATCGGTGCCAGCGCGGCGGTCCTTGAGGGAGATGTTGACGCCATCGCCCTCACCGGCAGCCTGGCCTACTCGAAAAAGCTCGTGGAAAGCCTGAGCAGGAAGATTTCCTTCATCGCCCCGGTGCTCCTCAATCCGGGCGAAAACGAAATGGAAGCCCTGGCCGACGCGGCCATGAGGTATTTCAACAATGAAGAGGCCCTCTCCGTCTACCACCAGGACAAGGCGGCATGACCAGAAAACTGTCTGAAGAGGATTTAGGCCAATAAACCAATAAAGGAGAGCAAGACCATGGGAAAACTTACGGGAAAAGTAGCGATCATCACCGGCGGTGCACAGGGAATCGGCGCGGCCTATGCTGTAGGTCTGGCAAAGGAAGGAGCGAAGATCGTCATTGCCGACGTACTGGACGGCGCCAAGGCGGTTGAGGCGGTGAAAGCAGCGGGAAGCGACGCCATCTACGTCAAAACCGACGTGAGCAGCCAGGAGCAGTGCGACGCCATGGCCCAGGCCGCTGCCGAGAAGTTCGGCTCCGTGGACATCCTCCTCAACAATGCGGCCATCTTCGGCAGCATCGTCCTGAAGCCGTTCACCGAATGCACCCCCCAGGAGTTCATGAAGGTGATGGAAATCAACGTCCTTGGCCAGTTCAACTGCATGAAGGCGGTATTCCCCCACATGAAGGCCAGGGGGGGGAAGATCATCAACATCAGCTCCTCCTCCATCATTGAAGGAGTCCCCGGCATGCCCCACTATGTGGCTTCCAAAGGTGCAATCATGGCCCTCACCCGCTCCATGGCCCGTGAACTGGGTGACTACAAGATCAACGTCAACACCATCGCCCCCGGCTTCACCCATTCCGATGGGGGTAACAGCTTCGACAAGAACAAGAAGCTGGATCTGCCGCCGCTGGAAGAGCTGCAGATCAATGCCCGCTGTCTGAAAAGGGAAGCGGTGCCCGAGGATCTCATCGGCCTGGCCCTGTTCCTCTCCTCCGATGACAGCGCCTTCATCACCGGCCAGATGATCGTCCACGACGGCGGATTGTCGTTCCACTAAGGGATGGAGGGTGCCATGAAAGAAGTCCTCGATATGCTTCCCGCCCCCTGTTACGGCAGCCTGGCAACGGTGGCCGGCGGCAAACCCCGGGTCAGGCCCTTTGCCTTCATGTATGAAGAAAACGGTCGATTCTATTTCTGCACGGCCAGCAACAAAGAGGTTTACCGGCAACTGACCGAGACGCCGTTCATCGAATTCACCAGGACCGATGAACAGATGCGCTGGCTGAGAATCGGCGGCGAGATCACATTCGACGAGGATATCAAGAGCAGGGAGAAATGCTTCGCCAACTATCCCATGCTCAAAGATATCTATCAGACGCCTGACAACCCGCTCTTCAAGGTGTTTTACCTGGAGCACGGCGCGGCATCCGTTAACAGTCTGACCGAACCGCCCAAGAACTTTGAATTCTGACCCCAGAAAGGGATAACCATGAAAGAATACAGACTTTTCATCAACGGAGAATGGGTGCCCTCCTCCACGGGCACCATGGCCGACGACATCAATCCGGCCACCGGCGACGTGTATGCCAAGGTGCACCAGGCGAGCCGTGATGATATCGAACAAGCCATCGCCTCCGCCTATCGCGCCCGGGTAGATTGGGGGAAAACGGTGCCGGCCCAGCGGGAGGCGATCCTGATCAAGGCCGCCGCCATTCTCGAAGAGCGGATTCCCGAGTTCGCAGAGGTGCTCATCGAGGAAGGTGGCGCCACCTTCGGCAAGGCGATGTTCGAGTCCTCTTTTGTCGTCACCCTGCTCCGGAGCGCGGCCGGTGAGTGCCGGCGCATCTTCGGCGAGACGATCCCCTCCGACGCCCCGGGCCTCTTTTCCATGAGCGTCCGCAGGCCCCTGGGAGTCATCGCGGGGATCTCCCCCTTCAACTTCCCGTTCCTGCTGGCCATGAAAAAAGTCGCACTGGCCCTGGCCGCCGGCAACACCTTCGTCCTCAAGCCTGCCTCGCCGACGCCGGTCATCGGCCTGAAGATCGCCGAACTGTTCGAGGCGGCCGGTCTTCCTAAGGGGGTCCTCAACGTCATCCCCGTCAAGGGGAGCACCCTGGGAAATACCCTGGTGGAGGACCCGAGGATCCGGATGGTGACCTTCACCGGTTCCACGGACGTGGGAAAACAGCTGGCCGAGGTCGCGGGGCGCCACCAGAAGAAGATCACCCTGGAAATGGGCGGGAAAAGCCCCCTCATCGTGCTCAAGGATGCGGATATCGACTATGCGGTTGACGCCGCCGTGTTCGGCATCTTCCTCCACCAGGGACAGGTCTGCATGGCCAACTCACGGCTCATCGTCGAAGCAGACATCTACGACCGGTTCTGCGAGAAACTGACGGCAAAAGTCAAAGGGCTCAAGATGGGCGACCCCCACAAGCCCGACACGGTCATCGGCCCCCTCATCGACGCCAAGCAGTGCGCCTTCATCGACTCCCAGGTACACGACGCCCTGGCCGACGGGGCGCGGGTTCTCTCGGGAGGAAGGTCGGAAGGTGCGTTCTATCAGCCCACCATCGTGGCCGACGTGACCAGGAAGATGCGCATCTTCGACGAGGAGAGTTTCGGCCCGGTCGTCTGCGTCATCAAGGCCGCCAACAGCGAAGAGGCCCTGGCCCTGGCCAACGACTCCTCCTTCGGCCTCTCCGCCGGCCTGATCACCAACGACCTGCAGAAGGCCTTCGATCTGTCGCTGCGGCTTGAGTCCGGCATGGTCCACATCAATGACAGCAGCATCTTCGACGAGCCCCATGTCCCCTTCGGCGGCGTGAAAGACAGCGGCGTCGGACGCGAAGGCGGCCACTATTCCATGGAGGAGATGACCGAGGTGAAGTGGATTACCGTGCAGATGGGCAAACGGCAATTCCCCTTCTAGAAGACTGACGAAACACAACAACGGAGCCAGGAGAGAGCGCGGCAACGCGCCTCTCCGGAAGCTCCTCTTGAGGGAGGCTCATCATGTTTGGATTCGGCATGCCGGAAATCATCATTCTGCTGGTCATCGCGCTCGTGGTCTTCGGACCGGCAAAGCTTCCCCAACTGGGCTCGGCATTGGGGGGGGCCATCAGAAACTTCCGAAAAGGGACGGAAGAGCCGACGGTTGTAAATCGCCAGAACAAAGAAAATCATGAAACCGCCGAAAGACACGAAAAAATCTAACATAATGCTTTATTTTTCACTATTTCCCGTTGACATGACCTCCCCTTGCGGTTATCTTGTATGCAAGAGGATTTATTGAGATGATTTCATATCGGGACCACATAGTATTCTTGATCGCCAAGGCCCATCAACGGGCCCAGGGAGCCCTTAAGGGACACCTTCTCCCCTTTGGTCTCACCCCCATGCAGTGCCTTTTTCTGGAGGCCCTCATGGAGGAGGATGGGCTTTCGGTGGGAGAGATCGGCCGGCGCATAGCCCTGGATACCGCCACCCTTGCGGGAATTCTCGACCGCATGGTCACGGCCGGCTGGGTCAGGCGCGAGACCGACTCCCAGGACGCCCGGGTGGCGCGGGTCTATCTGACGGAGAAGGCAGCGGCGGCCATTCCGGAGCTGTCAGCAAGCATTGAACGAACAAACGATGAGCTCATGCGGAACTTTTCCCTTGAGGAAAAACTTCTGATGAAACGGTTCCTTCGGGATTTCCGGGAATAAGAATGATTTTCTTTTAACCTAACACCTTGCATACAAGATATCCGCATAGGGCAAGGACCATCATCAATGTGAGGAGATACACCATGTACATGCCCGATTTTGAGTACCATACTCCGGAGACTCTGACCGAGGCCTGCGCGCTCCTGGACGAACTGGGAGAACAGGCCACGGTCCTGGCCGGGGGAACCGATGTCCTCCACAAGATGAAGGTGGGTAAACTGGCGCCGGGGCATCTGGTATCGCTCAAAAACCTGGACGACCTTCGCACCATCAGCCACGAGCCGGGGCGCGGCATCGTCATGGGAGCCCTGACCAGCCACAATGCCATCTACACCTCGCGTCTGCTCCAGAAACGCTACCTGTCCCTCCCCATGGCGGCCCACACCATGGCCTCCAACCAGATCTGCAACATGGGAACCGTGGGCGGTAACATCGTCAACGGCGTCCCTTCCGCCGACCTCCCTCCGATCCTCATTGCCCTCAACGCCTCGATACGGCTGGTTTCCAGCAAAGGGGAGCGAACCATGCCCCTGGAAGACTTCTTCCATGGCTCGGCCGAGACGGTGATCGCTCCGGGCGAGTTGCTGGCCGACATCACCATCCCGGACCAGCCGACCACCGGGAGCACCTACATGAAATTCGGCCTGCGCCGCTCCGGTGCTCTAGCGGTTGTTGGGGTAGCGGTGTCGGTTACGGTGAAAGGTGACATCCTGGAAGACGTCCGGATCGTTCTCGCTTCGGCGGCGCCAACGGTAATGCGCGCTCGGAAGGCAGAGGACCGGCTGAGGGGGAAAAAGATCAGCGACGAATTGCTGGCCGAAGCCGGGGAGGAGGCAGCGGCGGAAAGCCGTCCCCGGGACAGCATCCGGGGTTCCGCCGAATATCGCCGGAACTTGGTCGGAGTGCTCACCAAACGGGCGCTGCGCAAAGCAATCGACGAAGGCCACTCGTAAGGAGGTAAATATATGTTGCAGTCAATAACCGACAAAGACGGAGTGAAGCGTTACCTGATCACCCTGAAGGTGAATGGGGATGCGAAGACCGTGCTGGTAAAGGGAAACGCCATCCTGACCAATGTGCTGCGCGACCACCTGGACCTGACCGGCACCAAGAAGGGGTGCGAGCTGGGGGACTGCGGTTCGTGCACCGTTCTGCTGGACGGCAAACCGGTGGATTCGTGCCTGATGCTGGCCGTTGAGGCAGACGGCCGGGAGATCACCACCATCGAAGGGGTTGCCGCCAACGGGGCACTGGACGCCATTCAGGAGTCCATGATCAACCACGCCGCCGTGCAGTGCGGCTACTGCACCCCTGGCATGGTCCTCTCCGCCAAGGCACTTCTGACCCGCAACCCGCATCCCACGGAACCGGAGGTTCGGGAGGCCATTGCCGGCAATCTCTGCCGCTGCACCGGCTACGTTCATATCGTCGAGGCCGTTCTGGCCGCATCCCAAGGGCGAACTGCGCCGGCCGAGCATTAAGGAGAACAACAGATGAGCGACAATCATAAAGTCATCGGCCGCAGCGTTCCCCGCATCGACGGGCCCGAGAAGGTAACCGGCGCGGCAAAGTATACCGGGGATCTCAAGTTCCCCAACATGCTCTACGGCAAGATCCTCACCAGCCCCCATGCCCACGCCAGGATCATCTCCATCGACACCTCCGAGGCGGAGAAGCTGCCGGGGGTGAAGGCGGTCATCACCCACAAGGATGTGCCGGAGCTGAAGTATGGCCTGAGCCCGGCCCGGTGGGACGAAAACATCTTCTGCATCGACAAGGTGCGCTTCGTCGGCGACAAGGTGGCGGCGGTCGCCTGCGTAGACGAGGATACCTGCTACCGGGCCATGAAGCTCATCAAGGTGGAATACGAAGAGCTCCCCGCAGTGCTCGATTTCCGTCACGCCATGGACGAGGGGCAGCCTCTGGTCCACGAGGAGTACGAGCGGAACATCAACACCGAGATTCACCAGGAGTTCGGCGACGTGGCAAAGGCCCTGGCAGAGGCCCACCATGTCCGTACCGACGTCTTCGTGGGCCAGCGGACCTATCAGGCCCCCATCGAGCCCCACTCCGCCATCTCCATGTGGGAAGGGGAAAAACTCACCATCTATTCCAGCACCCAGTCCCCCCACTACTTCCAGTACTACATCGCCCGGGAGTTCGGCATGCCCATGGGGGACGTGCGGATCATCAAGCCATACCTGGGGGGAGGTTTCGGCGGCAAGCTGGAGCCCACGGGCCTGGAGTTTGCCGGAGCGGTGCTGGCGAAGCGGACCGGCCGGCCGGTGCGGACCTTCTACGACCGGGCCGAAATGTTTGCCCACAACCGGGGGCGCCACGCCCAGTACATGGAGATCACCACCGGGGTGGACAAGGACGGCAAGATCCTGGCCGCCAAGGCCAACTTCATCATGGACGGCGGCGCCTACACGAGCCTCGGGATCGCCAGCGCCTACTACGCCGGCGCGCTCCTTCCCATGACCTACGAATTCGACAACTACCAGTTCGACATGTTCCGGGTCTACACCAACCTCCCCGCCTGCGGCGCCCAGCGGGGCCACGGCGCTCCCCAGCCCAAGTACGCCTTCGAGAGCCATCTGGACAACGTGGCCGCCGACCTGGGGATCGACCCCATGGACATCCGGATCCGCAATGCCCGCCGTCCCGACACCGTCACCCCCAATGACTTCCGGGTCAACTCCTGCATGATGCGGGAGTGCCTGGAACAGGTCCGGCAGATCTCGGACTGGGACGAGAAAAAGAAAAACCTCCCCCACGGACGCGGCATCGGCGTCGCCACCGGCAGCTTCGTCACCGGCGCGGGGTACCCCATCTACCGCACCGACCTCCCCCACGCCGCCGCCTTCATCAAGGTGCATGAGGACGGCACCGCAGCCACCCTCTACACCGGCTCTGTCGACATCGGCCAGGGATCTGATACCATTCTCTGTCAGATGGCGGCCGAGGCCATGGGGTATCGCTACGAGCAGATGAAGATCGTGGCCGCCGACACGGAGATCACACCGCTCGATTTCGGCGCCTACGCCAGCCGCCAGACCTACATGTCAGGGGCGGCCGTCAAGCAGGCGGGGGAAGAGGTCAAGAAGCAGCTCCTCGACCTGGCGTCGACCATGCTTTCCCTCCCTGCCGACGACCTTGAGTGCGCGGAAGGGGTTATTTTCTCCAAGTCGCGGGAAGGGAAGACACTGACGTTCGAGGAAGTGGCACGGAAACACTTCGTCCTCAAGGGCCCGCTCCTGGGACGCGGCGCCTACACGCCGCCGAAACTTGGCGGAAGCTTCAAGGGGGCCGCGGTCGGCACGTCGCCCGCCTACAGCTTCGGCGCCCAGGTGGGAGAGGTTTCCATCGACGAGGAAACGGGAGAAATCACCGTGGTGGGCATCTGGGACGTCCACGACTGCGGCAAGGTCATCAACCCGCGGCTGCTCCACGGCCAGGTCCACGGCGCCCTCTACATGGGGATGGGGGAATCGGTCTGGGAAGAGGTGCTCTTCGACGACAAGGGACGGATCAAGAATGCGGAACTGGCCAATTACCGGCTCCTCACCGCCGTGGACATGCCCCCCATCCAGTCGGAGGTGGTGAACAGCTACGAACCGACCGGGCCGTGGGGGGTGAAGGAAGTGGGCGAAGGGGCCACCAACCCTACCCTGGGGATGTTCAGCAATGCCATCTTCGACGCCATGGGGGTCAGGGTGAACAGTCTGCCGCTCACCTACGAGAAGGTCTGGCGGGCACTGAAGGAAAAGCGGGAGCGGGAAGAGACCAAGGCGGCATAAAAACGGCAGCAGGAGTCAGCCATGTGGGACTGGATCGGAAAACTCGATGAACTGCGACGCAGCAACCAGCTGGCGGTGCTGGTGACGGTGACGAAGAGCAGCGGCTCCACGCCGCGCAAGCACGGGGCAAAGATGATCGTCCTTCCCGACGGGACCTTCTACGGCACCGTGGGGGGCGGGACTCCCGAGTACTACGCGCTGGAAGATGCCCGCGCCTGCTTCGAGACCATGCAGAGCACCACGAGCAGCGTCCCCCTCAAGCAGCGGGGAGAGTTCCCCGCCTGCGGCGGCACCATGGAGTTCTATATGGAAGTGATCAACGACAACCCGGTCCTCCACCTCTTCGGCGCCGGGCATATCGGCCAGTCCCTCTGCCAGATCCTCGACGGAACCCCCTTCCGCATCCATCTCATCGACGAGCGGGAGGAGTGGATTAACGCCCCCAACCTGCCGGGAAGCGTCATCCGCCACCAGCGCCACTACAGCGACTTCATCGAAAAAGCCATCTGGTGCGACAAGCGGACCTTCGTCGCCATCCAGACCTTCAGCGGCACCCTGGATCAGCAGGTTCTGGAAGAGGTGCTGCCGAACCCCACCCGCTACGTGGGGATGATCGGCAGCAAAGCCAAGTGGGCAAAGGTCCGGAGCAACCTGGAGGAAAAGGGGCTGGACCTCTCCGCGGTCCGGTGCCCCATCGGTCACGACAACGGCGGCAACTCGCCCCGGGAAATCGCCATCAGCATCGCCAGCCAGCTTCTTTCCACCTACTACGGGCGGGAGTGAACCACCATGAAACGGTTGACGGAACGCGTCATCATCATGAAGGGAGCGGGAGAAATGGCTACCGGTGTGGCTTGCCGGCTCCATCGGTCAGGGTTCCGGCGTATCCTCATGCTGGAAGCCCCTTCCCCTCTCGCGGTCAGACGGGGGGTTTCCTTCTGCGAAGCCATCCATAACGGCAGGAAATCGGTGGAGGGGATAGAGGCAGTCAGGATCGAAAACGGATCCGCCCTGGCCGATGCCTGGGGAAAGGGGGAAATTCCCCTGCTGGCCGACCCGCAAGGGGATGCCGTGCGCCGCATGGAACCCGACATCCTCATCGATGCAACGATAGCCAAGCGGAATCTCGGCATTGCCATCACCGACGCGCCGCTCGTGATCGCCCTGGGTCCCGGCTTCTTTGCCGGCAGGGACTGCCATCTGGTGATTGAAACCAACCGGGGCCACAATCTGGGGCGGCTTATCGCCTGTGGCGAGGCGGAGCCCAACACCGGCATCCCCGGCAACATCGGCGGTTATACCAGGGAGCGGGTTCTCCGCGCGCCGGCCGACGGCCACTTCACGACCGAAAAGGTGATCGGCGACCAGGTCAGCAAGGGGGATGTGGTCGGCATCGTCGGCACCAACACGGTTACGGCTTCCATCGACGGCATCCTGCGGGGGCTGATACGGCCCGGCACCCATGTCACGACCGGCCTCAAGATCGGCGATATCGATCCCCGTGGGGATACGGCCTATTGCCATACCATTTCGGAGAAGGCCCGCGCCCTTGGCGGGTCGGTGCTGGAAGCGATACTTACCGTCTACAACCAGTGAGCCATGGACCATGGAAAATTTCGCCGAAATAGTGGGTATCGGACCTGCGGGAGTGATAAGCATCACCGGCGGAGGCGGCAAAACGAGCCTCATGTTCCACCTTGCCAGACAACTGGCCTACTCCGGCAAAAGGGTTCTGACAACGACCACCACCAAGATCCTCGCCCCTTCGGTCGAGGAGTCAAGGACGCTCCTCATCTCCCAGGACCCGCAGGTCATCCTCCGCCATGCCAAAGCCCATCCCGGCCCCGGCGTGCATGTTTCGGCGGCAGCCGGCCATATCCCCCATACCGAAAAACTGCAGGGATTTCCCCGTGAAGCGATCCGCACCTTCGAGGATTCGGGAGAGTTCGACTGGGTCGTCGTGGAAGCCGACGGCGCGGCCCGGAAGCCGCTGAAGGCACCGGCAGCCCATGAGCCGGTCATCCCCGGCAACAGCACCATTGTCGTCGCCCTGGCCGGGCTTGAGGTGCTTGGCAGGCCCCTGGGGGAGGAGATGGTCTTCCGGTCGGAACTGGCGGGGGAACTGATGCAGATCCCCCAGGGCGAAACCATAACCGTGCCGGCCCTGGCGCGCCTTCTGGCGCACCCTTCAGGGGGCTTCAAAGGGGCTCCGCCCCAAGCGCGCCGCTTCATCTTCCTCAACAAGGCGGATACGCCCGAACTGCAGGAAAAGGGAGGGGAAGTCGCGCTCCAGCTCAAGGAGATCGCGCCTTCCGTTGCCGAAGCGGTCATCGTGGGGCAACTGCGGCAGGAGATCACCCTGCACCGGGTCTATCCGAGGGGAGAGTAATGGAGGCCCGTCCCAGGGTTGCCGGGATTGTCCTCGCCGCCGGCAAGAGCACCCGCATGGGGCGGCCAAAGCAGCTCCTCCCCTTCCGGGGCCGGACCGTTCTGGAATGTGTCGTCGACAATGCCCTTGCCTCACGCCTCCACCGCGTTGTCGTGGTGCTCGGCCACGAGGCGGAGGCCGTCATGCCGCTTCTTGGGCACCGGTGCGTCACAACCGTCGTAAACCCCTTGTACGGTGAGGGTCAGAGCTCGTCGCTGAAGGCGGGCCTGGGGGCGATGACCGAAGAGACCGATGCCGCCCTCTTTCTCCTGGGCGACCAACCCCTCGTCACCGCCGACACCATCAACCTTCTCATCGCCGCCTTCGCCGACTTCCCCTCCCCCATCGTCATCCCCACCTTTGAAGGCCACAGGGGAAATCCGGTCCTCTTCAGCCGGGAGACCTTCCCCCGCATCGAGGCGTTGAGCGGAGATCGCGGCGCCAGGGGGCTCTTCCGGGAGTATGGCGATGATATCCGCAGCATCGACGTGCGAACCCCGGCTATCCTCTTCGATCTGGATACGGAGGAGGATTACCTCCGCCTGTTGCGGGAATTCCCCGCGGTGTAAGCCCAACTCCCCGCTCATTGCCGCCGAACCCTCTTAAGCACCCCGGCCACACTTGTCAGTCACGACAAAAACCAGCACCGCCATTGACAGCTCGCACCCCCCTGACACTGCGGTAGCGGTTGATCCCTTCTCCATCGAGCCTCGCCTCCAGCCTGCCGCGGCACGCCAGATAGCGCACGTGGGAAAGGCATTCCCCCAGCGCCAGCTGCAGATCAAAGTCCCCCAATGAGAAGGAGTAGAGCACCTTCACCAGCTCATAAGCGGACAGTTCACTGCCGGCACAGGCATCCACTATCACCTGGGACCGGCGCCGGTGATGACCCCGTAACTCCGCGACCCTTTTCCTCGCCCCGCGGAAGGGGAGCCCGTGCCCCGGGAGCACAAGGACGTCGTCGGGGATTGTCGCGAGACGGTCGAGAGATGCAAGCCAATGGCTGAGGGGGTCGTCCTCCGGATTCATGACGCTGACCGAGACGTTGGTGGAGATGCTCGGCAGGAGTTGGTCCCCGGAGATGAGAATTTTACGCACCTTCGAAAGCAGCAGTGCATGCTCGGGGGAATGTCCCCGGCCGACAATGACCTGCCACTCCTCGTCCAGCGGCAGGTGGCTGCGATCCTGCAAACGGACGAAGGAGAGAGGCATGGGGGATATCTCGCGGGCAAAGTCGAACATCACCAGCGTCTGGGGCAACAGTTCCTGCGGGAAGCCTGCCCGTTGGAAAAATTCGACATGCTGCCACGGCACCTCTTGGGGAAGGTCCGGCCACCCCAGCAGGGTGTAATACTCCTCGTAGGTCATGAAGAGGGGAACCCGCCAGCGCTCCGTCAGGTAGCCGGCCAGCCCCAGGTGATCCACGTGGTAATGGGTGCAGTACACCCCCACCACCTTTTCACCGGCAAGGGGCCCGGAAAATACCTCCTCCCATATTCTCCGCGCCTCGGGCGAATCGAGCCCCGTGTCCACAATGAGCCACCCTCCCGCAACCCGCACCAGGTAGATATTCACGTGGTCAGGGGCGTAGGTCACCGGCATGCGCAGCCATCTGACATCAGGGCCAATCTCCACCAGCTCGCCATCCGAGTGGGGAGGAGAATACGGAAAGGTCATGGATAGCATCATTTGAATCGGTACTCCATTCGGTAGGTATCGGTCTCGTCGGAATAGGTCAGAGAATGCCCCAACCGCCGGTGATAGGCAAGCATCGCCTCGTTGGTCGGCAGGATCTCCGCATAGAAGCCGTCGATCCCCTGGCCGGCGGCGTGGCGCTCCAACTGGCGGAGGAGGTGATGAGCCAGGCCCAGGCGGCGATACTCCTCATGGACCACCACCGCCGTTTCAGCCATATTGGTGAGGGGGTCGACGGCATAGCGCGCCACCGCCACGATGGACTCGGCATCATCCTCCTGCCGGAACACCGCCAGCGCCATGCGACTGCTGTAGTCCACGCAGACCTGTTTCGCCGCCTCACGATGGGCCAGTTGCAGTTTCGGCCCGAAATAGCGATTGTAAATGGTCTCGGGATTATGGCTGTAGAAGAACTCCTGGAGCAAACGCTCATCGGTGGCCTTGAGGGGTCGGACCAGCATCATGGTCCCGCCGAACGCCCTTCTCTCTTCAAAATCCTTCGGGTAGCGATTGAGCGCCTGCTGCCATACCTGCTCATCTTCATAGACGTAATGCTTCTGCTTGACGAACTCCAGCAACTCCCGCCGGTAATCGGGGTGGGCAATGGAGATCAGGGCCAGGGCCCGCTCGCGGATGGTTTTCCCGTGGAGATAGGCGATACCGTACTCGGACACCACGTAGTGGGCGTCGCCGCGACTGGTGACAACGCCGGCGCCGTCGTCGATCCGGTGGACGATGCGGCTGATCCCCCCGCCTTTTGCGGTGCTGCGGATGGCGATGATCGGTTTACCTCCCCGGCTCATGGCCGCACCGCGGGCGAAATCCACCTGGCCGCCGATGCCGCTGTAGAAGGTATAGCCGATGCTGTCGGCGCAGATCTGCCCGGTCAGGTCCACCTGCAGGGCCGAATTGATGGCCACCACCCGGTCGTTGGCGCAGATCACCCGGGGATCGTTGACGAAATCCGAGGGATGGAATTCAACCCCCACGTTGCCGTCAACGAAATCGTAAAGCGCGCGGGTGCCGATGACAAAGCTGGTGACCGTCTTGCCGGGATGAACGCTCTTCAGGCGGTTGGTAATGTTTCCCTCCTCGATAAGGGGGATCAGGGCGTCGCTGAACATCTCGGTGTGGATGCCGAGATCCCGCTTGTCGGCGATGAACCGGAGGACCGTGCTGGGAATGGTGCCGATCCCCATCTGGAGGCAGCTGCCGTTTTCCACCAGCCGCGAGATGTGGTAGCCGATCTGCAGCTCCACCTCATCCGGTTCCTTGGCAGCGGATTCAAGGATCGGGTAGTCCGTTTCCACCAGGCAATCGAAGCGGCTCAGGTGAATGTGGGTGTCGCCGCAGGTGCGCGGCATGCGGGGGTTCACCTCGGCAATCACCAGCCGGGCCCGGTCCAGCGCCGCCCGCTGGATATCCACATTGACCCCGAGGCTGCAGTAACCGTGGCTGTCAGGGGGGGACACCTGCAACAGCGCCGCATGATTCCCCCTCCGGCCGCGGCGGATCAGGGCCGGGATCTCGCTCAGGAAGATCGGCGTGTAGTCCGCCCGCCCGTCGCAGACCGCCTGGCGGATATCCTCGCTGATGAAGAACGAGTTGTGGCGAAGATGACCGGTATTCCGCTCGGTAATGTAATCGGCAGAACCGAAGGCGAGTAGCTGGATCAGCTCGATGTCATGGAGCCTGCCGGCGTTTCGGTTCAGGGCGGCCACCAGCTGCAACGGCGCGGCGCAGCCCGACCCGACAAACACGCGCCAACCGGATTGAATCCGTGCCACCGCCTCATCAGCCGTTGTCAGCTTCTGTCTGTACAGCTCAACAAGTTGGTTGTTCATCCTCTCCCCGTTTGAAAACGTCCCTTTCAGTAGTACCGCAACCAGACCACCCCGCCTCGGGACGTGCTGCCGGAACCAATCGGATGCCCGTACACGTTCTCACATTTCATCAATTTTTTACATCACTCATCAGAACATTACACCCAATGAGCCAATATCACAAATTACATAACGCCGTTTTTAGTTACAAAACCTATTTTTTGCATATTTTATCCAATATTTCAGCATGTTGTAAATTTGACGGTTCGTATCATTTCACTTGGTCCAGTATCTGCAAAACACTGTTTATCAAATTAACACCTTAACCACAAGCTGCCGGAGGTCCACAATGCCCTACAATCTCAACCTGCCCGAAACCTTCAACGCCGCCGATTACTTCATCGACCGCAACATCCGCGAGGGGAGAGGCGACAAGCTCGCCGTTCTCTGCGAGGAGCGCTCCCTCACCTACCGGCAGCTGCAGGAAGGGGTCAACCGCTTCGGAAACGCCCTGAAATCCCTGGATGTGCGCATGGAAGAGCGCGTCGCCCTCCTTCTGCTGGATACGGAGGTCTACCCCCAGGCATTTTTCGGAGCCATCAAGATCGGGGCGGTTCCCATCTGCCTCAACACCATGAACCGTCCCCAGGATTTCCAGTTCTACCTCAACGACAGCCGGGCGCGGGTCCTGGTTGTCGATGCGCTGCTCCTTGACCAGATCGAGCCCATTCGCCGCAACCTGCAGTTCCTGAAGCATGTCATCGTGGCCAACGGCTCCGCCCCGGCAGGCGATCTGAGCCTGGCGGAACTGTGCGCCCCCCAGCCCACGGAGCTTGAAACCGCCCCCACCTGCCGCGACGACGCCTGCTTCTGGCTCTACAGCTCCGGCTCCACCGGCTCACCCAAGGGGACGGTCCATCTCCAGCACGACATGGTCTATTCGGCCAAGACCTACGGGGCAAAAGTGCTCGACATCAAGGAAAACGACGTATTTTTCTCGGCCGCGAAACTGTTCTTTGCCTACGGCCTGGGGAACGGCATCTACTTCCCTTTCTGTGTCGGGGCAACCGCCGTGTACCTGCCGCTGCGGCCGACCCCGGCCAATGTTTATGAAACGGTGCGCCGCCACCGTCCGACCCTGTTTTTCGGCGTTCCCACCCTCTACGGCCAGATGCTTGAGGAAGAAGGGAGCATGAACGGCGTCAGGCTGTGCGTCTCCGCGGGCGAGGCCCTGCCGGCAGCCTACATCCACCGCTGGAAAGCACGCTTCCAGCTGGACATTCTCGACGGGATCGGCTCCACCGAGATGGCCCACATCTTCATCTCCAACAGGCCCGGCGAAATCGTCGCCGGCAGCTCCGGGAGGGTCGTCCCCGGCTACGAGGCCCGCATCGTGGATGAAAACATGCACGATCTCCCGGCCGGCGAGATCGGCACGCTCCTGGTCAAGGGTGACAGCGCCACGGCCCTCTACTGGAACAAGCATGAGAAAACCAGGCAGACCATCATGGGGCACTGGATAAATACCGGCGACAAATATGTCTGCGATGAAAACGGCTATTTCCACTGCGCCGGCCGCTCCGACGACATGCTCAAGGTGGGGGGGATCTGGGTGTCGCCCAACGAGGTTGAGTCTTGCCTGATCGGACACCCCGCCATCCTGGAGTGTGCCGTCATCGGCGCCCCTGACGAGGACAACCTGATCAAGCCCATGGCCTTCGTGGTCCTCAATTCCCAGCATCAGCCATCGCCGGAGATGGAGAACGAGTTGAAGGAGTATGTGAAGACCACCCTGGCGATGTACAAGTACCCGCGCTGGATACGGTTCATCGATGAACTCCCCAAGACCGCCACCGGCAAGATCAAACGCTTCGAACTGCGCACCATGATCCAGAAGGAAGAGTTGCAGCACGTGGCCTGAATCAGGGGCCTGATCGTCACGAACACACTCGATGCACTACCTGCCAAGGAGGTACGGGATGGAGAAATACGCAGTCAGAAGAATGTTCAAGGGTCAACTGGCAACAGGTTTCGCCGCTCTGGCACTGAGTTTCATCGTCGCGGCTTTTCTGTGGCCTGCCTGGTCCCTCACGGTAAAGGCGCTGTACGGAATCCTCGCAGGCCCCGGCCTCAGCGCCGCGGAACCCAAGGAAGCCGGCCAGCTGATCGGTGCCGTGGCCAGGGGAACCTTCTTCTGGACGGCCATCAACAGCTGGATCTGGCTGACTCTGGTTATGGGGAATTACGGCAAGACCTCCTTGACCGAAAAACAGCCCTGGGCCGGCATCTACTATACCATCGTGGGGTGGCTGGTGGGGGCGGGAGCCTTTCTGGCGCTCATCAGCTTCATGGGGATCTGGTGGAAACCGTTCAGCCTGGCGATCATGTTCGTCCCCCGGACCGCCGCCGATGTAGCCATGGCCTTTGAGGCCTGGGAAGCATCCAACTTCTATGCCCTGGCGGTGATTATCGCCCAGATCCCGCTGGTTTCCCTGCTGCAGAAATGGCCCTTTGCCGGAAAGGCCGAAAAGCCCGTCGAGAGCTTCGGCGTGATTGCCATGGGGATCGCGGTGACCTTCATCGTCTGGATGGCGATGATCGTTCCGAGCTGGATGAAGCTTTCCCTGGGCGGAGAGCAGATCGTCGCCCCACCCTTCGGCAACTGGCCGGCATTCGCCGCATTCTGCCAGGCGTACGTTATCTTTGCCATCATGCCGGTGGAAGGGGGAGAGCTTTACCCCATGAAGCTGTTCACCCGGAAGCAGCCGCTGATGGGGATTATCGGCTTTGCCATCGCGCTTGCCGCCGGCTTTGTCATGCCGCCGATCATAAAGGGGATCATCGCCCCCCTCAATCTGGTAAGCGGCCCGCCCCTGGATGCGGTGGCGGCATCCCTGGAGCTGTCGGTGATCGTCTTCATGCTGGCCTGGCACCACCTGTTCGAGGATTACCCGAGCGCCGCGCTGGTTCCCAATACCGCCGCCAGGGTATGCTGCAGGATAGCGATATGGTCCATCGGCGGCACGGTCTATGGGGTCATCTGGCTGAAAACCTTCAAGCTGATCCCCTACGGCGCCAACGACCTCGGCATGGGCGTTCCGCCGCTGGGGATCCTGGCGGGGCAGTTCGCCCTGCTGATGACCCTCCTCTTCCTGAACACCTTTTTCGATAAATGGCCCCTGGTGCGCAAAGTGCCCCTGAGCGTACCCGAGGACATCCCCCTCCCCGCTGACGAGCAGGCAGGGTTTGAAGCCATGGCCAAGTAGAAGAATGCATTGCTGTGTCATGGAGCCCTCGTATCCTTCCCGGGATAGGGGGCTTTTTTTTGTGAAACCGGAACAGGCTACGAATCTTCCAGACCATACTCCTTGATGCGGCGGTCGAGGGTCGGCCGGGAAATGCCGAGGATTTCCGCCGCCCTCTTCTTCTCGTTGTGGGTAAAGGCAAGGACATTCTGGATATGTTCCCGCTCGACCTCATGGAGCGGCCTGAGCACCAGGGGAAAGCTGTCGCTCTCGCTTTCCTCTTCCAGGTGCAGGGATTCGGGCGACAGCACCGAGCCGTGCGAAAGGAGGACGGCGCGCCGCAGCGTGTTCTCCAGCTCCCGGACGTTGCCCGCCCACGGATGGGCCAGGATGGCATTCATGGTCTCCTGGGGGATGATATCCACCCGCTTCCCGGTCTCATGGTGAAGCTTTTCCAGCAGGAATTTCACCAGGATGGGAATGTCGTCCCTGCGTTCCCTGAGGGGAGGGAGATCGATGGAGACCACTTTCAGGCGGTAGTACAGGTCGTGGCGGAAAATGCCGCTGTTGACCAGCGTGAGGAGATTCTTGTTGGTGGCGGCCACAATGCGCACATCGGCCTTGATGGTCTCGATTCCCCCTACCCGCTCGAACTCCCGCTCCTGGATAAAGCGGAGCAGTTTCACCTGCAACTCGGGACTGATCTCCGATATCTCATCAAGGAACAGGGTCCCCCCCTGGGCCAGCTCGAACTTCCCCGGTTTGGTTCGATACGCCCCGGTGAACGCCCCCTTCTCATGGCCGAACAGCTCGCTTTCGAGGACCGTCGGCGAGAGGGCGGAGCAGGCCACGGCGATGAACGGACGGTTGCGGAACTTGCTGTTGAAATGGATGGCACGGGCAACCATTTCCTTGCCGGTGCCGCTCTCCCCCTGGATCAGGACCGTGGCCCGGAAGTCGGCAATGGCGCCGATGGTTTTGTAAACCTCCTTCATGGCCCGGGAGCGGCCCACCATGATGTTCTGCTCAAAGGGGGCATCGATAGAGTCGCGGAAGGCGACGCCGGTCCGGGAAAGGGCACTCATCTCGAATATCTTGTCGATAATCTGGTCGAGCTGATCGAGATCGAGGGGCTTGCCCAGGTGGTCGATGGCCCCGAGGCGGATTGCCTCGATGGCGGTCTGCATGTCGTCGTAGGCGGTGATCATGATAACCGGCAGGGCCGGCTTTCTTTCCTTGATCAGGGTCAGCACCTCGAAACCGTCCATGCCGGTCAGCCGCAGATCGAGGAGCACCAGGCCCACGTCCCGCGCCAGGGCCAGGTCGACCGCTTCGTTGCCGGTGGCAGCGGTGAGAACCGTATACCCCGTCTCGGCAAGGTGCAGCTCCAGGGTCCGACGGATGGCTCTGTCGTCATCGGCGACCAGGATTGTTCTCATTGCAGGCCATCCCCTTTCTCGGCGGGTCCCCCGAGGGGCAGAGTCACGGTGAACGTGGCGCCCCGGCCGGGTTCGCTCTCGACGGATACCGATCCGCCATGGCGAAGGACAATCGTTTGCAGGATAGAGAGCCCCAAGCCGCCTCCGGACGCCTTGGTGGTGAAAAACGGCTCGAAGAGCTGTTCGAGCTTGTCGGGCGGAATCCCCCCCCCGGTATCGCTGACCCTGAGCAGCGCCATCCCGCTCATACTCTGGGCGGTTATGGTGAGCAGCCGGGCATCGGGCGGCGTCCGGTTCATGGCATCGAGGGCATTGAGGACCAGGTTCAGCAGCACCTGATGAATCTGCTCGGGGTCGCAGACGAGGTTCAGGGGCGAATCGATACGGACTTCGGACCGAACCTGCTCTTCCTCCAGGCGCTGCGCCATGAGCTGCATCAGGCGGTCGACAATCCCCTCCAGTTCCGCCGTCTCAAGGCGCAGGGGCCGCGAGCGGGCGAAATCCAGGACATCGTTCAGCAGGCGGTTGAGGCGCTGGATTTCCTCCTCCACGATGGAAAAGTTCTCCCTGAGCGTGCCAGCCGGAGCGATTTTTTTCCGGATCATCTGCATGTTCATCTGGATGGCCGAGAGGGGGTTGCGGATCTCATGGGCCAGCCCCAGGGCCAGGTGCCCCACCGCGGCCACCTTCTTCGCCACCAGCAGCTCGTCGAAGGTGGATTCGAGCCGGGAATGGGCTTCACTGAGGGCTTTGGTGTGATGGTTGACCTGGCTGGAGAGGATCCGGTTCCAATTCATGAGAACCCCCATCAACAGGGTTGCCCCCGCCAGGACCGTCACCAGCAGAGTGGTGGCGAAGGCCTCCTGTCGATGCATGAACGTGGACAGGAGTTCGTCCACCTCCCGCTCGGGGGTTGAAATCCCCATTGCCCAGAGGCGGTTCTCGATGCGGAACGGGTAGTAGCTCCCCAGCTTCCGCACCGGCTGATCGGGGATCTCGGCATCCAGGTAGTCGTACCAGCCGCTCCCCGGCTTCCCCTCTTCCACAGAGATGAGAAGGTTATAGAGGCGCGGCCACCGGGGAAGAAACGCCGCGTCGAAGCCGCGCCCCACAAGCCTGCCGCTCGGGGCGACGAGCATGGTCCTGCTGCTGATGTCGGCAAGCCAGGCGCGGCCATGGGTGCCGACGCGTATGGGAAGGATGTGCTTGTTCGCCAGCTTCTCGAAATCGAGGACACAACTGGCCACCCCGAGGAACTCCCCCCGGGGTCCGTAGATCCCCTCGGCCACGATCAGGGCCTTGTACCCCCGGCGCTTTCCCCCCTCCATGCGGGTGAAGGGGGACAGGTACATCTCCCCGGGCTTCCCCTTTTCCTTGGCCCATTTTATATAGTCCCGCCAGGCATAGTTACGGCCAACGGTGTACGGATCGGCCGGCTCTATGGCGACGGCGGTTCCACGGCTGTCAAAGATCACGAGGTCGACAACCGGGGTCGAGGCGAGGGAACCGTAGATCTTTTTCAGACGTTCGCCGACTTCCTCGGCCCTCCGGCGGGTGACCTCCTTCCCTTCGAAGAGCGTCACCACCAGATCGAGGTTGCGATGGAACGTGGCAAACATCTCCTCCAGGGTGTGGGAGGCCAGTTCGGCCATGAGGGACTGCTGCCGGTTGTACTGCTCGAAGAAGCGCTCCCGCGCCTCGGCGCGAACGGCGTTGGTGGTGTGCCTGATCCAGAGGAGAGCGCCGACGGCCGTGGCGACCACCAGGACCAGAACGAGCAGCAGCTTGAGTTTGCGAAGATGAATCATGGCAGTGTCGCAGTCATTAAAAATTCAGCAGTCTGGCGGCATTCCCTCCCAGAATCTTTTCTACCCCCTCTGCCGGCAGCGGGAGAGCGCCGATGGCATCCATGTTGCGCTTTATCTGGGATGCCCCCGGCCAGTCGCTGCCGAAAATGACCTTGTCCGTGTTGCGCGCCAGTTCCGGAAAATAGGTCATCAGCTTCGAGGGTGGAAGCCCTGAAACCTCCATGTAGAGATTGGAATGGAGCTTCGACAGGAAAAAGGCCCGGTCGTACCAGAATCCCCGCCCCGAATGGGCCATGACCAGGTTCAGTGACGGGAAATCATTGGCCACGTCATCCAGATGGATCGGATCGCAGTATTTGATCCGGGTCCCCTTAAAGACCGAGGAGCCGGTGTGGATGAGCACCGGAATCCCCAGCTCCTGGGCAGCCTGGTAGAGGGGGTAGACCCTCGGGTCATTGAGGTAGTAATGCTGGTAGGAGGGATAGAGCTTGAGGCCGCGGAACCCTTCCGTTTCCACCAGGCGGCGGAGCTCGCCCCCCAGGTCGGTGGTGAGATGGGGATTGATGCTGCAGAAGGGAATCAGCCTCTTTCTCCCCTTACAGAAGGCCTCCACCTGCTCGTTGGAGCAGATGCCGGTGGTTATCGGGCACAACTCCGCCAGGACGCAGGCGTAATCGACCCCTTCGGCGGCCAGCAGCTCCTCGAAGGCGCCGGGGTCGCTGTAGCGCTCTATGTACGCATCGTATTCCCCGGGGTCGGGCTGGGACTGCTTGATCCACTCCGTCACCCAGGGCTTGTGGTCGGCATACACGCCGAGGTGGACGTGGAAATCGATGCGCAGCCCCCGCGAACTTCCGTCTCGCATTTCATGAGCCATGGTGTCTTCCTCTCTTCTTCCGGTCTCCTCTCCAGCAGACAGGCAACATGCCCCTCCCCCGCACAGGGGGAGGGGACTGATTACAACTGTTGCAACAGCTCAAACACTGTAACACTGTTTTATCATTTACTAGAAGAAGTAATAGGCGGCGAAGCGCCCGATGTTGGCGGTACCGGAGGTCGCCAGGCCCGCCAGGTTGCCGGTGCCGTTGGTGACGTTGCCGTACTGGGTGTTGATGTTCTGGTATTCGACGGCAAACCGGAGCGCAGCATTCAGATCGTAGGTAACGTTGGCATAGATGGCCGAGTTGGATTTCTCGAAGTTATCGATGCCTCTGTAGCTTGCGTAGTTATAGGCGTTCCGCCGGGCATAACCGGCCGTAATCCCCAGGTCCTGAGTCGGGTAGAAAATAAGCTGGCTGTATATGCCGTACCCCTTGGCGGGCTTCTTGTCGCCGGCAGCTCCAACCACGGTTCCCGCCGTAGCGCCAATGGTATACATGTTGGCGGCCATGTAGGCCTGCCCCTCAAAGGAGGCGGTCATGGCGCGGTTTTTACCATCCTTTGACGGCAGGAGCGGCACGAAGGTATAGAAGCCGTATCCCCAGCTATCCACCGAATCTTTGTTACCGGCAACGTCCTGGTTGCCGTAGAGGCCGAAGAAGCCCGCTGTCAGCGAATTCATGGACATGCCGTAGTAGCCCGGCGCAACCCCGAGAACCTTGCTGATGAGCATTGCCTGGCCGGCCACGTTGACCTTGGCCCCCCATGAGTCACCGCTTGCCCCTTGGAGATTGGAATCCTGAACCGGATTCTGCACCCCGAGGACCAGCCGCAGGGCATTCTTGTCATTGAGGTTCAGCCGATGGGTTACCCTGATCTGGGGCACCCGCGGGTTGTTCGGGGCGCCGGTCATGGCCGCCTGGCCGAAATCGACGGTGGAGGCGGTGGCCGGACCGAAGATGTCATAAGCCTGCCCCAGCACCAGTTGGGTATTGGCCCAGTCCAGCGAGGCATTGGCGAGGCGGAGCCGCATGGTGGCGGTCTCGTTGGAAGCGCCGCCCCCGCCGTAGAAGTCCGTTTCGATGATGGCATTGGTCTTGGCGCCAAGGAAGGTGGGGCCGCCAACCTTCAGCCAGATCCGGGACTGCCGGGCGGTGAAGATGGACTGATCCTCCTGGCCGGCGGGGGAACTACTCTTGGGGATGCCCCTCTGAAGCGTGCCCAGGGCGCCGTTGGACCCCAGGTTGACCGAGTTGTACGCGTAATCGAGCTTGACGTAGCCGCCGATGCTCAGGTTGAATTTGCTGGTGACCGGCGAGGCCATCTTGCCGTAGATGCCGGGGGCCACTTCACAGTTTGGCTGAAAATCACAGTTGTAGACCGGCGCGACGGTCTGGGGCAACTCTTCGGCCATGGCCGGAGCGGCCAGAAGCAAAGCAGAGATTCCAACCGTAAGTCCCTTGTTCTTCATGTTTCCTCCACAAAAAGAGATGATCTGCAAACCTTCACTTTCCCGTTGCACTCCCATGACACATGCGACTTCTGCGCTTGCTCCCTGCTCCCCCTTTCAGTAATCGCTTCCCACCAGATCGGACGTCCTGGCCCCCTCCCCTTCGCGGACGATCCCGTAGGCGCCGTTGGGACCCACAAAACCGGTGACCTCAAGGGTCCCGACCTTGCTTCCCGGGTCAAACCCCAGCCCTTTGATCCCCTTGCCGCCACGGTAGATCCGCAACCGTTGACCGATTACGACGCCGCTTTCCCTCCCGGCGTTGATGTAGACCTTCTCCCCTTCCACCGCCGCAATGCCGCAGAGCCACGGGATATGCCGCGCAACGCCGCGGACCTTATCGGCAACGGCATCGAGGGACGCGGCACTCTCTCCTTGGCTTGAGACAGGAACCTCGATCCGGCGCAGGAGGATTCCCCCCATGCCGTCATACATCTCCGCCACGAGGAGGCTCCCGCCCCCTTCTCCCTTGAGGGAGCCGATGAACACGACTGCATTGAACTCCCGGTTCCGGTTGAGGCTCTGGACGTAGGCACCGCGCTCCTCCACGGATGCGGGCACGGAAAGGGCTCCCTCCGGCCGCGGCTCGCCGACAAGGGCAAAGCCGGCTCCTCTCAGCTTCTCGCCGAGCCCCGCCGCCAGCTCATTTCCCCCCGCCTGCACAACGGCGATGCGCAACCGGGGCGAGACCGCTGCTGCAACCTGGGAAGCCGGGGCGGGAGCCCCCTTCCCGACCACCTCCTCGTACCCCTTTTTCACCAGTTGGCTGCCGCGGGGAATGCCGCTCTCCACGTACCGCCGGGGAACCCACATGGTGGGCGAGGCGTTGGGGGACATGGTGTAGGCCGGGTTGTCCACCTCAACGTACTCTTCCGACGGTCCGGTGGCGGTCCGGGGACCGGCGCAGGCCGTGACGGTAAGCAGGGCCAACAAGGCTACATACCTGAGAGTTCCCATTCGATGCTCCTTTCTCGATGACAGCTGTTTGCAGCAATTCATAATCCGCCAACTTAAAACCCTGTTCTATTGTTTTTAAAAGATACTAATAAACCCATTCACTGTGCTCAGTGGATGGGGATATGAAAAAACCGGGGCAGGCATGGCGTCCTGCCCCTTGAATCACCAGTAAAAGGAGTTACTACGTGGTACGTCCTGTTGCGACTCTATACAAGAACTCAGCGGTCTTGCCAGGCGGCGGGCCGCTTGCCGAGGAAAGCGTTCAGCCCTTCCACGGCGTCATGGGTTGCCATCAGCTCTTCCAGGTACAGCTTTTCTACTGCGGCTATTTTCGTCTTGGTCCGCTCGAGGACGCCGATGCGCGCCGCGCGCACGGCAAACCGAAGCGAACTGGCGCTGAGCCCTGCAAGGTGCTCATCGAAGTAGGCAACCGCGGCCTGCTCGGGATCTTCGGCCACCGCAGTGACCAGGCCGATCCGGAAGCCTTCTTCCGCCGTGATACTGCGCCCCGAGAAGAGGAGATCCTCGGAAGCGGTCTTGCCGATCCTCTCCGGCAGCAGGCAGGAGGCCGCCGGGGCGAAGACGCCGATCTTGATCTCCGGCTGCCCGAGCATTGCTCCCGGTGCGGCGAAAATCAGGTTACCTGCGGCGACCACTTCAAGGCCACCGCCGAGGCACTGGCCCCGCACCGCAACCAGGACCGGCACCGGAGATTCCAGCATCTGAATCACCAGGGCATGCAGGGATTGCAGCATGGCGGCGCAGGATTCGGGCATGTGTTCCTCAACGCTGGCGCCAAAGCTGAAATGGGGGCCTTCCGCATCGAGCAGCACGGCCCGAAGCTTTGCACTGGGGAGATGCTCCGTTAACGCTGCCTGCAGCGCCGCGATCATGGCGGCGTCCACGATGTTCGCCTTGGGACGTGCCAGACGCAGACGGAGCAGCGCGCCGTCTTTTTCAAGCCATACCTTGAGAGGGCTCTCGCTCATGATTCTCTTTCCTCCTAAAATCAGGCTGATTATTGTTCAGCGGGGCATTGCTGCCCCGCCGGTCATTTTCGGCAACAAATTACTTGCCGGGAACCAGAATGGCCCGCCGGGTCAGCTTGTGGGCATGGGCTGCTTCAAAGATCTCGTTGATCTTCTCCAGGGGGTGCTTCTCGATGAACGGCGCCAGCGCGATCTTCTTCTCCAGAACCAGGTCCAGCGCTGCCGGATACAGCTCGGTCAGGCAGCCCCAGTTGCCCAGAGCCCGGGCATGGAAGGCCATGAGGTTGGAGAGGCGCAGTTCGATCTTGTCCATGGTGAAGCCTACTACCGACAGGGTGGCGCCGAAGGTCAGGAGACCGAAGGCGGTATCCTGGCCCGGGACAGTCCCGGAGCATTCAAAGATCTTCCAGCAGGTTTGCGGCAGCCCTTTTTCCTTCACGAAGGTCTGGATCGCTTTCTTCAGATCTTTCCCCTGCACCTGCCGCGAATTGATGGTAAGGCCCGCGCCATACTTGGCCATGTTGTCCAGCTTGGCCTGGTCCACATCGATGGCGACGACCGTGGCGCCCATGGCGTTGGCGATCTGCACGGCATAGCTCCCTACCCCGCCGATGCCGATGACGATGGCCAAGTCCCCTTTCTGAACTTCTGCCTGGACAACGGCCTGGTAGGGAGTGGTGACGGCGTCGGCGACCACGGAGATGTCCGCCAGTTCAAAGCCTGCCGCAGCGAGTTTCTTTTCATCGACGGGACAGAGTCCCCGGGCGGGCACCTTGATATGGGTGGCAAAGCCCCCCTGGATGTCGTTGCCCGGCATCTGCTGCGTGCGGCAAATGGTGCCGTGGCCCGAAAGGCAGAGGTCACAGACTCCGCAGGGAATGACCGCGGGAATCAGCACCGCCTTCCCTTGCCAGGCCTCCGCCCCCTTGCCCGTGGCAACCACCCGGCCGCTGATTTCGTGGCCGAGGGTCAACGGCAGGCCATGGTTGACGCGCACGCCATCGTAATAGAAGCCCAGGTCGGTATGGCATACCCCGCATCCGGCAACCTCAACCACCACTTCATTGTCAGACGGCGGAGCCGCGTCGAAATCCGCCTTCACCATGGGCTCGCCCACGGCAGTCATTGTCCAGCGATGCGGTGCAGTGCTCATTGATCCTTCCTCCCTATTCCGTTTGTTCTTAAAAAGTGCATGTTAATCGACAGGTTGCAACATAACCATTTTTGCAACTTGGTACTTTTTTACCTATTTCGAAACAAGCTTACCCACTGCAAACATCTCTTCGCTTAAACCTGCTGCAGTGGCGCTGCTTGCCGCGCCCCCGATCGGGCGGGGCAAGCGCCACCCCTGCTACTGAAACTTTGCCGTCAATGCCGGCACGAACTGCAGCACATCGGCAACGACCAGGACGTCTGCCACCTCGCCGATGGGCGCATCCTTATCCTTGTTGATGGCCACGATGAAATCAGACTTCTTCATCCCGGCGAGGTGCTGGATCGCACCACTTATGCCGCACGCCATATAGAGTTTAGGGCTGACCGTCTGCCCCGTGGTCCCCACCTGGTGGCTATGCTCGACCCACCCGGCATCCACCACCGGACGGCTTGCCCCCAACTCGCCACCCATGGCCTTGGCAAGGGCGGCGATGACCGGCACGTTTTCCTTTTTCCCAACACCCCGGCCAGCGCTGACGATGATCTCGGCCCGGGTAAGATCCACATCCTTCTTCTCCGCCGGCTCATAGCCGACAAATTCCAGCACCGAAGCGCCATCGGCCTCGATCCTCTCCAGTTGCGGAGTCCCGGAAGCGGCAGCCGCACTGAAAGCCCCGGCCTGAATGGTAAGAACGGCCTTTCCCGACTTCGGGGTCACGGTGCGCCTGAGCTTGGCATTGCAGACGCCCACTTCAAATTTGCCATCGACGATGTCAACGATCTCGGAAATCTGGGCTGCCTTCAGGTTTGCGGCGACGCGGGGCGCAAGGTCCCAGCCGTAGGAGGAATGGACGAAGACGACGTAGTCGGGGTTTTCCCGCTCAATCGCCGCCAGGACGATCTTCTTGTGGACATCCGGGTTGTACTCGCCATATTTGCCGGCATCGGCCAGGTAGACCGTGCCGTTGACCTTGGGAGCCTCAGCCTCGCTCCCGATCAGGACCATCGCTTTCTCGGCCCCCAGCTTCTCGGCAAAGGCAACCAGTTCATAGCTTGTTTCGAGGAGCTTTCCTTCACGGTATTCGCATACAAGTAGCGCTTTCATGCTTACCCCCTATCTCACTACTGCCGTTTTTTCTTTGAGGATGCCGAGGAGCTTGTCTGCCATTTCGTTCAGGTCCCCTTCCAGAACGATGCCGCCCCCTTTCCTGGCCGGGGGATAAACGCTGGCCGTGGCAGCCAGGGCCTCTTCCTTCAGGACGTCCACCCCCGGAATGGCCGCGATCTCCTTCTTCTTCGCCTTCATGATATTGGGAAGGGTCGGATAGCGAGGAACGTTGAGCCCCAGTTGGCAGGTGACCAGCGCCGGCGTCTTAAGCTTCACCACCCCCTTAAGGCCCCCTTCGAGCTCCCGCTTGGCGGTGACAACCCCGTCGGCAAAGGAGAAGCCGACCAAGGTGGTGGCACAGGAGTAGCCGAGTTGCTCGGCAACCGCCACCCCCACCTGGGCCGAGCCCCGGTCCTGGGACTGCATGCCGGTGAAAATCAGATCAAAGCCCTTGTCCTTTGCGTAGGTGGCGATGATCGAGGCGATCTGCCAGGGATCCTTGAGGGAGACGGCCGGATCCTGGACATGCACGCCCCGGTCACACCCCATGGCGAGAGCCTTTTTGAGTGCCTCCACCACCCTGTCGGGGCCGATCGAGAGCACGGTCACATCGGCGGCATCCCCCAACTGCTCCCTAAGCTGCACGGCCTGCTCGACGGCATACTCGTCGTACTCATTCATCCTGAAGGCCAGATCTGCTTCGTCATACCAGTTCCCCGAGCTGTTGGCCTTGAACCTCGACTCCATGTCCGGAACCTGCTTGATACATACGAGTACTTTCATAGAAACCTCCACGATCTTTACCCTTGTTCGATAACTTCAGCCCCGTTACTCCAACGCTATCCGGTTCAACGGCGTCCCGCGAACCGTCTAATCTCTAATTTGGTATAAAAGTACTATTTTACTTTTTAACTGTCAAGCAAAAATTATTCAGGGTAAATCGTTCGCAGAGATACCTCACCCCGGGTTGTCAATCACAGGTCCGGAAAAGCAATCAACAATAAAAACGGGAACTTGTCCCCCACGGGTGATTTTCCGGGGCGAAGCAAGCTCCCTCATTGATTGGCAGGATGGTTATAATCGGATCGTTTATTTCTATTTTGTCACATTATCCACCACTGGCTCCCGGAAGGGGCGGGGCTCTCGCGGAGAAGCGATCCCCGCAAAAAACCACCGCCGGCATGAACGGAGGGAAGGCCTCGGGAATAGCGGCTCACGTGCCACGAAGACCGACCAGTGACGCTGGATCGCTTCGGAGCGAGAGTTTCGCCCCTTCCGTCGCCATGCGATGGCAAACGAATGATTTTTACATCATGCCGATGTCCCACACCCCCATCATCCCGATATCCTCATGCTCGACGATGTGGCAGTGGAACATGGTCATGCCGTCGTAGTCCTTGACCGGGACGAGGATGGTGGCGCTCCCCATCTTCGGGATGATGACCACGTCCTTCCAGGCCGGTATGGTGGTGTAGAGCGAGGCATAGTCGGGATCGCCGCCGGTGACGGAAAGAACCTGGCACGAATTGACATGCTGGTGGAACGGGTGATCCATGCCGCTCTGGTTGACGATCTCCCAGACCTCGTAGGTGCCGAGGCCGGACGAAATCGTATAGGCGTGGTCCATGTCGGTGTACGAAATGCCGTTGATGTACCCTCTCCCCATCATCATGCTGAGAGAGATCTGCCGCCGCGGCAGGAGGGAAAGGTTCATGTTCAGCCGTGCCGCCGCCGGATTCACCGCCGTGGGGAGGGTGTCGCCCGCGGATATCCCGCCATAGGCGAGGGTCAGGAGCGTCACCTGCTGCAGGGAGCCGCCCCCCCGGGCGTAGGGGAGCGACAGCAGCTTGAAGTTCCCGCCCCCCTGGTCCGCCTTGACCAGGACATCGACCCGCTCTCCCGGCGCCAGGAGGATGGTGGAAAGCTTATAGGGCTTGTCGAGGAGCCCACCGTCGGTCCCCACGAGCCAGAGGGAGTGCCTGTCGAGGGAAAGCTTCAGGAAGCGGGCATTGCAGGCGTTGACGATCTGCCACCGCTGCACCTGCCCCGGCCGGATCGACAGGACCGGGTTCACCTGCCCGTTAACCATGACCAGGTTCCCCTCCTTCCCCCGCATGAAGTCGGAGTTGGAGGTGTACGGCTCGGGAAGGCCGTTGGCAATGGTGAGGTCCTTGATGAACATCACATGGGTCTCGTAGCCGGAAAGCGGGCTTCCCGCAGCATCGTCAATCACCAGAGGGCCGGCAAGCCCGCCCCAGTACTGCTCGGCAACGGAGCCGTGCACGTGGGGATGGTAGAAATTGAGGTGCCCTGGCTCTTCCAGGGCGAGATCGTATTCGTAATTGAGCTCCGTGCCCGGCGCCGCCGTCATCATCATGTTGTCGCCCATCCCCGAGGGGGTGACGTGAAGACCATGGGTATGGATGTTGGTGATGTTGCGCACATGACCGAGGATGTTGCTGGCGGTCGTTTTCGGCAGCATATTGACCATTCGCACCTTGAGCATATCGCCCCGGGCAGCCCGAATGACCGGGCCAGGATACATGCCGTTGTAAGTAAGAAGGGTCACCGCGGTGCCGTTCAGCCGCAGCCGTGCCTCCTTCACCAGAAGCTCGTAGGCCCCGGCGCTATTCTTCGTGGCATTGGGAATATCGAAGAACGACGCTCCCGGCGGCGGATCGACAATCGTCGTAGTCGTCCCCCCCATGCCGCCGCCCCCCATGCCACCGCCGCCCATGCCGCCACTCCCCATCATGGCCCTGACCACGCCGGCGTGGAGAGTGGCGTAAACGCCCGCAACGCCCACCGATGCCGCAGTGATGAATTTCCTGCGGTTCATTCCTCTTTTTTTCATGATGAAATCTCCTTTCCCTGGAATTTCCGTTGTTTTCGCGAACACCGTCGAGGTAACGAAAACCCGCCCCGAAGGGCGGGTTTCGTGCATCGCGACACAGTACTTGTTCGTCTTGCTTTAGGGCTTGACGGGGATATACGGCCGCATCATCTCGTTGTCCTCGTGGTCGAGGATATGGCAATGCCAGACGTAACCGGGGCCATCGGTGGCGTCGAAGGAGTAGCCGACGGAACCGCCGATCGGGTTGCCCTGGGGCGAGAAACGCACGGCGATCCGGGTAACCTCTCCCGGCATCATGACCACCGTATCCTTCCAGCCCTGCTCGTTCGGAGCTGCCGGCACGGGTGAGCCCTGAAGATAGGGGGTGACGAGCAGGTTGCCGCCTATCACCTGGTTCTGCCCGCCGATGGAGAGGGTATCCGTGAGGACAGTGGCGTACGGGTTGGGAGGGCCGTCTCCCGGGCCTTTCCCTGCTGCGGTCAAAGCCGCCATCCAGTCCGACAGGTACTTGTTCGCCTGGTAGGGCTGACGGTTCATGATCTGGAACTGCACGAGGTGGAGGTGGATCGGGTGGGCATCGCCCGTCGTGTTGATGATCTCCCAGACCTCGGTTGAGCCCAGGGTGGGAAGTTCGGTGAGCCAGTAATCAACCAGCTGCGTGCTTCCGGCAACCGGGGTATTCGTGGTGCCCATCGTGCTCTCCATGATGCCGCTCCACTTGGTGTTGTTGAGGAGCACCTCCAGCGGCCCGCCTCCCCCTTCTATTTCCCTCAGCACCAGTTGCCGCCGCGTGGCAACGGTCACACCGGGGGCTGTGGTTCCCTTGGCGGTCGCCAGTTTCACCATGGGTGTTGTCCGGAGGACGCATTTATTGCCGCTCTTCTTGGAGGCTGCCGGGTCACAGGTTCCGTCAGTGTCGCCGGTGACTGTCGTCCCTACCCTGAACTGCATTATCTGGGCGGTGGTCTGCGGGTCAGCGGCCATGCCGCTCGGGAAGGGGGCCTTGGCATTGTTCGTGAGAGTAACGGTTTTCCCGGCAAAGGGGGTAAAATCGACGATGACATCGGCCCGCTCACCCGGTGCCAGCAGCAGGCGGCCAGGATAGACAATAGGGACCGGCGCGTCGAGTAACCCGCCATCGGTGCCGATCTGCCAGATGGGTGCGCTGCGCAGGACCCCATCAATGAAGGCCAGGTTATAGAAACGGGCGTTGGAGCCGTTGAGGAGACGGAGGCGATAGCGCCTCGGCTCAACGTTCTGATAGGGCCACGATTTCCCGTTCACCACGATGACGTCGCCGAAAAATTCGGGAATCCAGAACGGATGAACCGTGGGGTTAGGTGGCGCGCCGTTCAGCCCGGACGGGAAGCCGTCGGGGAAGAGGAGTTGGCCGGCGGTGTCGAACTGCCGGTCCTGGATGAGGATCTCGGTCTCCTGGTCGCCGGCGGGAAGGCGGATCGGGTTATCCGCTCGGCCGGTATCGCGGTCGTCCCGAAGGAAGTAGAAGGCTGCCAGGCCGCCATAGACGTTGAGCCGGGTCGTGCCGAGGGCGTGGTCATGGAACCAGAGGGTTGTTGCTTCCTGGCCGTTCGGGTAGTTGTAGACCGCTCCGTTTGCCGGGGCTGGCGGCGCGCCTGCCGAGGTGTAGGTCCTGTAGGCCGGGCCACGCATCCCGTTCGGCGTGAACCACTGCTCCGGTCCGCCGTCGAAGTCCGACTTGTCCTCGCCGCCATGGAGGTGAGCGACCGCCGGCACCGGACCGGTATAGGGGTCGAAACACCCGGCGGCCATGGGAGTAAACATGCACCTGAGCTTGAACGGATCGGCCCAGTGGATCGTCTGGTCCACCGTCAGATACTTCTGCAGCAGCGGCGGTGTCCCTCCCGGCCCTGCCAGGTTGTTCACATACGTCGCCGTGGCCGGGCTCCCCTTTGTCGCCTCAACGGTATATCCCGGCCAGAGGGGGCCGTTGCCGTTGATCTTGTACCCCCAGACGGTCGTTGGGCCAAAGCCGCCCGACGCCGGGAGGACCTGCTGTTTGAATTCCTCGAAGGAAACCGTGTACCCCGACGTGGCCGGCACCCGTGATCCCGCGAAGGTGGGAAGCGGATCCCGATACTTGGGGACATTCTTCCCCGGCAGCGCCGTCTGGGGGACAAGGAAGCTGGCGGAGGCGTTCCCGATGCCGAGCGCCAGGGTAATGCCGGCTGCAACTGCTCCTCTCCACAATGATCGTCCGTCCATGGTTGACTCCTTTTTCGCTGACAGTATGTGCCGCACTTCCATAAAATCCCCGTCCCTGGGGAGCCGGCAATTTTCTGCCGGTGCCGTCATGGCATTGATCATGGACGGTCTCATCTCGTATTCCGTTGCCGGGGCACCCTATTTGCCCCCGGGACCGTTATGGCAGTCGTAGCATCCCACCATATCCCCCTTGGCATAGACCTTCATCCCCGTACTGGTGGTCCGGAAGCTGCGCGCGGTAAACGTTCGGGAGAGCCGGGTCCCGCGGTAGTCCTTGCCGTGGCAGACGGTGCACGCCTGCGAATCAGCCTTGGCCGCACTGCCATGGGTATCCACCCACGCCGCGCCAACGGTGTGAAGCCCATGGGGTCCGCCGGCAGCGCTCGGGGGGAATCCCTGGGGATGGCAGACGACACATTCCGCAATAGTTCCGGCATACCCCTGGAGGTTGATGCTCTGCACATTGTCGTTATCCTCCGAAGAGGGATATTCGGCATGGGTGGAACCGTGGCACGCCTCACACTGCATGGTTCCGTGGGTTGCGCCCACCTTGAAGAGCGCCTGGCCGGTCGAGAAAATGCTGGTCGTTTGCCGGAAGTTTCCGGATACGTCGAAGGCCGAGGTGTCGCGCACATACGTCCCGTCCGGGGCCTGGTAATGGCAGTACTGGCATTTGGGGAGATCGATCCAGCCGGCACGCCCTGCCCCCCCCACAACGTTCATGGAGCCATGGCAGCTCTGGCATTCGAGGGCGGCAGAGCCGTCCGGATTTTTTGCGTTTCCCATGACGCCCCGCAGGCACTGGGTCGTGGAGCCGGGATGGCAGTAATAGCAGCCGGACCGGTCCATGGTCTGGCCGAGGGGCATCCCGGTAGCATCATCCATGGCTTTGACCGCATGCCACGAATGCATTGAGGTGGTGAGCTGCTTCACCCCCGCGACCCCTGTCGTTCCCAGGGCATTGGACGGGTGGCACCCCGCGCAGAGGATCGGGGTTCCGGCATCGGAGGTGGCCAGAAGCCCGGCGGGCAAATATCCTTTCTGTGCCAGGGCAGTTGCATACAGGGGGTTTGCGCCATTCTTGGTGTCATGGAGGAGCAGGATGTTTCGCCGCCAGTCCCTGACAGGATTGGGATCGAAGACCCAGTCGGGCGAAGGCTGCGCCATGGGGTCGCCGATGCCGGAGGTGTGGCATTTGCTGCACGCCAGTTCATCGCTGACCGGCAGCACCGTATAGGTCGTGGCGAGGAGCACTCCGCGGCCGTCCCTGGCCTCAACCTTTACCATCGGGTAATAGTTGGGAGCGCCTGCATCATCATGGGGAAGGATCGGTATCCCGTCAGCCTTCCAGAATCCGGATGCCGGATCATAGGACATGGGCGCCGGAGCGGTTCCCGGCGTCCGATTGCCGGTCAGTCCGGTGTCCACCGGCAGGGTCACGCCAAACAGGCCGGACACCCACTGCCAGAAGTTCGTTTTCCCCTTGCTCGTGGAGTTAATGGAACCGCGCGTGTCGGCGGTCGCGGTGTAGGTTACGGTAACGCCTGCCGTCACCTGCTTGCCGGTTTGACGGTCGATCAACTGTGCATGGAGGTTGTTGTACGGGGGGAGAATCGCGAAGACCGAATAATCGTTGTCTATGCAATGCATCCCCAGATCGTTCCAGGCGATAAGGGAATATGCTGCCGGGGGATCGCCTGCCCCGTTTCCGCCACACCCCGCGCAGACCATGACCACCAGGAGAGCGGACAAATGCAGTTTTGTTTTCATGGGGTTCTCTCCTGGCAGCGCCTGGCGTGGCAAGATTGTGCTGGTATAGAGTCTATCGATAAATCGGGAATTGGCCTTGATGTAAATTGCTGAATATTTGTGAAATATTGCTATAGCGGGTTGCATCATTTTTTTGTATCAGCGCAATATTGACTCATTACACATAGTTGAACTCGTTTTAATACAACTTTGATTCAGATCCAGATACTAAATTGACATTTCTAGTAAGCAATTATTTTTGTGTAATAAATCTGCAACACAAAGACAGTTGGATTGTTTTTGGTATCAAAGAATTTTATGCATAGGATTTAGTTGTGGATTCAACTAAGGCAGGAGCGTCTGAATGCAGATGGGGATATGCCAGTAATGCTCTTGAACTGTCGGGTGAATTCACTCGGATCATTGAACCCGAGCTTGTAGGCAACGGTCGAGATAGTGAGATCCGCTCTCCGGAGAAGGGTTTCCGCCTTGCTTATCTTTACCATATTCATGAACCGCATGGGGCTCACGCCGATATACTTTTTGAAGTTGCGGCAGAAGTGGAATTTACTGAGGTGGGCCGCGCGGGCCAGGTCGTCGAGATATAAGGCGCAGTCGTAATTGCTCTTGATGTGCATGACCGCACGGCCGATCGATTCGGGAAGGTCGTCGGGAAGGTTGATGGGATCGGAATAGTGCCGCTTGAGGGGATCTCTGCGCTCCCGCTGCATCCGGCGAAGGGCGAGTATGGTTTCAACCGCATGCTGGAGCACATGCAGATCGACCGGCTTGCGGAAATACTCCCGGGCTCCTTTTCTGAATGCCTTGAGGACGATCTCCTCGGAGCTGGAATCGGTCAGAAAGATTACCGGCAGATCGTTGCGAAGTGCTTTGATTTCTCCAAGGAGGGTTATCCCGCCATCGGCGTCGGTGCCGCTGTCGAGGATGACGATATCCGGATCACTGGGGCCAATTGCCGTGGAAAGCCCCGCCGCGGATACGAGCCGGATGCCCGCATTGCCGACTGCCAGCAAGTCATACAGATCGGAATGGCTCGGTTCGGCAACAACAACTATGGATTGGGCCAGTGACATCGCCAGACCTTTCCCATGAACCCATCAGATCAACTTGTTCTCGATGACGAAGCGGGTCAGTTCCGCGTTGTTTTTCATGTTCAGCTTGCGCAGGATGTGGGCCCGGTAGGTACTGACGGTCTTCACGCTCAGGGAAAGCTCGGTGGCGATCTTGCCGACCGTCTTGCCTGAGGCGATCATGCTCATCACCTGATACTCCCTGTTGGAGAGACTCTGGAGGAGATCCTGCTGGTTATGATCACTGAGACCGGATACCAGAGACTCCGCCAGGGCCGAGCTCACATATTTTTTCCCCATGGAAATCTTATGCAGGGCATCGAGCAGTTCATTGGAAGCGCTTCCCTTGTTCAGGTAGCCCGCTGCCCCCGATTTATACGCACGGAGCGCGTACTGCTCCTCGGGGTGCATGCTCATGACGAGGACCGGCAGTTTCGGTTTGATGCTTTTCATCTCCGTCAGGACATCGAGTCCGTTTCTGCCCGGCATGGTGATATCGAGGATCACCATGTCGTAATCATTGGCCTGTATCTTGTTCAGCAACTCCTTGCCGTCGACCGCTTCGTCGACAACGCTCATGTCCACCGTGGTGCCAATAACCTGCTTGAGCCCTTCCCTGAAGATTGCGTGATCATCGGCTACAAGTATCCTGGTGCTCATCAACGTCTCCTTCCCTGGCTAATGGAATCCGTGCAACCACTGTGGTCCCCTGGCGCGAAGAGCCGCATATCCTCAGTCTCCCTCCAAACGCCTCCGCCCGTTCCCGCATCCCTGCAATACCGAGCGACTGCGGATTGTTCTTCTCTCTCTCAGTAATTCCCCGGCCATTGTCGCTCACCGACAGGGTCACCCTACCGACTTTTTCCACCAGGGTCACCCGGACATGGTCAGCGGTGGCGTGGCGGGCGACATTGCTCAACGCTTCCTGAACTATCCGGTAAACCGCCGTGGACACATCCCGATCCACCTTCTTCTCGGCGAGAAGGATGGTTGTCTTGCAGCGTATCCCGCTTTTCTTCTCGAATTCCTTTGCCTGCCATTCAATGGCATCGGCCAGTCCCAGGATATCGAGCATAACCGGCCGCAGTTCCGAGGAGATCCTGTTCACGGTCATGATGGACGAAGTGATCAACTGCTCCATCGCCTGTGTCCTGGCGACAAGCTTGGCGTGGTCGAGGTATTCCTTTGTCACGAGCGACACGTTCAACTGAAGGGCCGCCAGCATCTGTCCCAGTTCTTCGTGAATTTCCCGCGCGACTGCCGTTCGCTCCTCCTCCCGGGCCGACATAAGGTGAAACGAAAGCCTGCGCTGCTTTTTCAGGGAATCGACCAGCCCCTCCTCCCGTTTGCTGCGCTCAATCTCACGGGAATCCTCCCGGTCCGGAGGAGGCGGCTTTCCCGACAATTCATACCAACGCAGCTTCCGGTGCCCCCCCGCCCCGGGTGCCCGCTCCTCCTCCGGAATGTGCCGGCCGGTAATGTCTATCATCGCGACGCGGCACTCGTCCCCGCAGGTGTCGCAAGCCCCCTCGAAACGGATCAGGGAGGGATTCCCCCCTATCGGCTGTTCAAGCTCGCAACTGGCTTTACACGCACTCATCATGTTCCTGAGAAATTCCGCAAAGACCGGACGCGATCCCTCGGAAAGAAACTGCTCCAATGGCCGGCCAACGAGCCTGGAACGCTCCTCCCCCAGCATGTGGGCCGCAATATGGTTGACGGTGCGAATTATTCCATCCTGTCCCAGGATAACGCCGCCAACCGGCGCCTGATCGAACAGGCGATTGAATTGTTGCAGAACGTGCTCTTTCTCGGCCATGGCATCAACGAGTTTGGCGTTTTGCAGTTCCAGCACGTTCTTCTGCGCTTCAATTTCAAGCAGCAGCATCTCTATCTCCTTCTCTGTCCGAGGCGAAAACGCGCTCGACGAGGGAGGGAGGGGCTCCGTCACTCTTCCCGGCTCCGATTCGGCGGATACTGGCGGCTTGTTCTTGAGATTGTCCGTTTCCAATGGCGACCTCGCATACTCGCTACACCGGCTAATAAGTATACCGGATTGAGGCCCTTTGTCTCGCAGCGGTTCGGGCCAATGGCGTCCCGACCACAATATACTGCTGCAATTTCCGGCTCTTTAGCAGAATCTGTGGTGACACAGGGGTTCTGGCAAGTCGCCAAGTGTGTGATATAGCGCCACTTGCAGGCACTTGATGGTTCGGAAACCGTACGCTTTTCTGATAGTCAGTTTTGCTTTGAGGTTCAGACCCTCTACCGCGCCGCTGGAAAGTCGGCCTTTTGCCTTGAACCAGTTGAGAATCATCGGTTTGTGGTTGCGTAACATCCTGGCAACCTTCTTCATCGGTTCCAGGTCAGTTTGCATTGTCCTGATGACCCAGTCGTCGAGGAACTTGCCAGCAAAGTCAGACCGCTGGTAGTCCCAGAACTGCTGAAAGTCCTCGCGCAGCAGATATGCCTTGATTGATGAGAGGTTGAGCTTGAGCAAATCTCCCAATCGTGACGTCTGCTTCTCGGACAGATTTTCCGGCCGTTTCAGCAGCAACCAACGGCCCTTTTCCAGGACGTTCTCCTGCTTGGCGGCCTTGAACTCCTTGGCTTCGGTGCGCCGAACCTCGTCAATCGCTTCGTTAAACTTCCGCATGATGTGGAAGCGGTCGAGGATGTTCACGGCATTGGGTGCCCGCTTGGCGATAACCTTGAGATACGGTGCCCACATGTCGCTGCAGACATACTTGAGCTTGGCGCTGCGTTCTTTGCCGAATTCCCGAAAGAAGCGCAGTAGCGTTCTTATCCGACGTTGCGGACCACACCAGAGAAGACGCCTGACGCCGGCATTGAGCTGATAGACCATCGTAAGATACTGATGGCCCTTGAAGACGGCAATTTCATCAACACCGATTTCCGTAACGCCATCAAGGTTTCTGTTTGCCAGGCCGTAATCGACAGCATACTGCACCGCCCGAAAGATGCTGTCCCAACTGGTCTTAAAGATTTCGGCAACTTCCTTCCAGGAGAGTCGCCGAGCCCACCGGGCAAGATAGACCTGGTACGAGATCGTCATTTGCTCTTTGCCATACCCCCAGGGGAGGGATTCAACCTTTACCCCATGGATTGGGCACAGAACCCGACGGGGAGCGTAGCGAAAGAAGACCTTGAACGCCCAGATCGGCACATACTCGAACAGTCGGGCCGGTTGCGTGTCGTATGTCTTGCCTCGCTTGCCACATTCCGGGCATTCGGGCTTGCTGTTGCGACGAGCCTTGATGTCAATGACCAGTGCTTCTGAGCCGCCGACTTTCGCCAGTCGGCAATCTCCGTAAATGAAGGACTTGAAACGCTCGAACTTGTTCAGTACAGTCTTGATAAGCATTGCTTCTCCCGTGTCGGACTTGATCGTTTCTCGCAAAAACAATCTTATCCTTCACGGAGGGGCAATGCCCTTATTTTTTCAGCCAACTACCCACAGATTCTGCGGACGAGGCCAATTTCCCCCCTCCCCCCGCTCCTCTCCCCGCCGTGGGAGAGGGTGGCCGAAGGCCGGGTGAACGGTAAGGCAGGTTTGAATCAGTGCCACGCTGAGGATTAACAAACCCAAAGAGAGAATAACAAGACGATTCTACAGACGATATGTGCAGGTGTCCGTATTTTTACTAGGACATCATACGCTGAGTTTATAGGTAATTGCGACAGCACTATTAAGGGTTTGTCTTAGTCTTTCAGACCACACCGCATCACTTCCCTCGTACTTCAGTCATCGGAAAGTTTCTGTCTAACGATAGTACTTACTGCCGCTTATTCACACACAAATACCTATAGACCATTTCCCTGATACCTATGACAAATACAGATGTCCACCGAATAGAGCGGCCGCTGTTATTTCGTATAGTTTTATCCAAAATTGGGCCGCCGGAACAGACAGTGCGCAGCCCTGCATCAAACATCTCCCGCAAAGTTAGCCTAGGCATATTGACATATTCTAAGAGGAATTCCACCTATGAGACTCGTCATCCCCTGCATCACGTCATTTCTTATTACGGCCGTTCTCACCCCCTTCGTCATCCGCATCGCGACCGCCTGCAGGTGCGTGGATGTGCCAGGCGAGCGACGCCTGCACCGGAGGCCGACTCCCCGGTGGGGAGGGGCGGCGTTTTTCGCCGGGGTGCTCCCCTTTCTGTTTGTCGAGAGCCATGGCGGAGCATTGGCGTCGTTCATTGCCGCGTCGTTCATTCTGGTCGGCATGGGGATGGTGGATGACCTTTCCTCCCTTGACTGGAAAATGAAATTTGCCGTCATGGCGGCCGCGGCCACAATCGTCATATTCGGCGGCAACGTCACCATCAACCACATCGGGGTCTTTGGCTCACTGGGGCGGTTGGACCTGGGGATGTTAAGCATCCCCTTCACCTACATCGGCATCATTGGCATTACCAACGCCATCAACCTCCTCGACGGCCTCGACGGCCTGGCAGGCGGCGTATCGCTTCTGGGATTCCTGTTCATGGGGATTGCGGCCCTCCTTACGGGCAACGTACCGGTAGCGGTCATCTGCTTCGCCTATGTGGGGGCGCTGGGAGCCTTTCTCCTCTTCAACTTCCCCAACGCCAGAATCTTCATGGGGGACACGGGAAGCCTCTTTCTCGGGTTCTCTCTTGCCTTCGTGGCCGTGCTCCTCACGCAGGGCGTACAAGACTCGGTGGACTCCATGTTCCCGGTGCTCGTGCTCCTCATCCCCATCTTCGACACGCTCCGGGTCCTGCTGGTACGACTGCTGAAAAAGAAAAACCCGTTCCGGGCAGACAACCTTCATCTCCACTACCTGATGGTGCGCAGGAATATTCCCCCGGCACACGTGACGCTCCTCTTCTGGGGGGGCACGGCCCTCTTCGGCTCCATTGCGCTGCTCCTCACAAACCGGCCATCGGTCTCGTATCTTTCCGTCGTGCTGTATGCCGCGTCATTCCTGGGCCTGACCGCCGCAAGCCTGACACCGGGAGTGGAGGCCGGCAGGGAAGCGAAACCGGTTGAAACCAGTTCCTACAATACGGCCAGACAGCCGTACAGGCCCAAGGAAGGGACGATTACCGTCAGGCTGATGTTTGTCCTTGGCGTCGTTTTCCTGGCAACCCAGGTCTTTGCCGAGGAACCGGCCGTTCTCAAGACCCAGCGGGACAAGGTCAATTACGCCATTGGCGTCAACATGGTGAGGAACTTTACGCAGCAGTCGGTCGAAATCGACCTGGATATGCTGATGCAGGGCATGAGGGACGCCCGTTCAGGCGGCAAGCTTCTCATGACTGAGGAAGAGATCCGCAGAACCACCCTTGCCGTTCAGGAAGAGGTGCGGAAGAGACAGAAGATGGCCCCCATAATAGCGGCCAAGGAGGGGCAGGCATTCCTGGCTGAAAACAAAACGAAAGAGGGAGTGGTAACCCTGCCGAGCGGCCTCCAGTACAAGATACTGAAGGCAGGTAACGGCAGGACCCCCACGGATGTTGACCATGTTCTCTGCGACTACCGCGGGACCCTTCTGAACGGAGCTGAATTCGACCGCTCCTATCCCGGCCGTCCGGTGACGTTCAGTGTCGCCGAAGGAGGAGGAATCCCCGGCCTGAGCGAAGCTTTGAAAATGATGCCGGTGAACTCAAAGTGGCAACTTTTCATTCCCTCCCAACTGGCCTACGGAGAGCGGGGGCGGACAAGTCTCATCGGATCGCCGGTCGGGCCCAATGAGACGATCATCGTGGAGGTTGAGCTCCTCGCGATCAAGTGAGCACTGAACGAGCATTGTGCAGAGTACACAGGGCGGAAAGGAGGTAAGAATCATGAGAAAGCTGCCGGCATTAGCATCCGCGATTATCCTCTCGGGTTTGATGGCTGCATCGCTGCACGCGGCACAGAATCCCGGTTCCGGGAATCCGCAGAAACAACAGGCACAAGTCAAGCGAAACAGTGCCCCTGCCCCGAAGAAGGCCGTTTTATCCAAACGCAATCGGGCCAAGATCGAGGTGGAAGAGATGAAAAAGATCAAGCAGCAGTTGCAGAAGGACGGCACGAACTAAGAACTTGAGCGATTTTGGAGGAGGACCTATGAACAGGCAACAGCTTTCAATCATTATGAGCCTGGTGCTTGCACTGGCGGCACTTCCCCTGGCTGCCTACGCTGGTCCGGGGACAAGGGCGACGCCGCCGGCACCTGACTACCCTGCGTCCGCAACGCCCAGCGGAGGCACGTTCTACGCCAACAGCCCGGCAGGCCCCTGGAAATACACTAACATCATGGGCACCTACAGTAGCGCTTCCAGCAATTCCGGAACCCCTCTCAGGAAGTTTGTCGACTCGCTGCCGGGGCTCGGGTCCGGCGCACGGCCTGCCGGTACAGCCCTGGGCGCCAACAACCTCGGGCAGTACATCCCAATCGCAGCTCCCGACACGGCCACGTACCCCGGCTCGGATTACTACCAGATCGGTCTGAAAGACTACCGGGTACAGATGCACTCGGACCTCCCCCCCACCGCGGATGCGTTGGGAACCGGCACTAAGCTGAGGGGGTATTACCAGAAAAACGGTACGGACCACTCGTCCAACTACCTGGGACCTCTGATCATTGCCCAGAAGGACCGGCCGGTGCGCATCAAGTTCTTTAACGAACTGGGCGCTAACGGCGCGGGCGACCTCTTCATACCGGTGGACACCACGTACATGGGTGCGGGGATGGGCCCCAACGGGATGGATAACTACACACAGAACCGGGCCGATCTTCATCTCCATGGCGGACACTCTCCGTGGATCAGTGACGGGACCCCACACCAGTGGATCACCCCGGCCGGGGAGACGAGCACCCCCTATACCTCTGGTGCAAGTTTGAGAAACGTTCCCGACATGGATGGCGGGATCGAGCCGGCCGGCGCCTCCACCTATTTCTGGACCAACAACCAGAGCGGCAGGATGTTGTTCTACCACGACCATTCCTACGGGATAACGCGCCTCAACGTCTATGCCGGCGAGGCGGCAGGCTACCTCATAGTCGATCCCGCGGAAGAGACCTCGCTGGCCGCCGCCGGCGTCCCCGGCACCATCCGTAATCCAGCCAATCTGGGGGATACGGCAAATAACGACCTGGCACACATTATCCCCCTGATCATCCAGGACAAGACTTTCGTTCCCCAGGACATTGCCGTTCAGGATACGAAATGGAACGATCCCAAATGGGGCAAGTACGGCGACCTGTGGTTCCCGCACGTCTACGAAACGAACCAGTGGCCCACCAACCCGGACCTGAGTGGTGCGAACAACTTCGGCCGGTGGGACTACGGCCCCTGGTTCTGGCCGATCTTCCCCGCTGCCGTTCCGGGACTGCCCACAATGAACGTGTCCGGCGTGCCTGAAGGGTTCATGGATACGCCCGTTGTCAACGGTACGGCCTACCCGTATATGGACGTACAGCCCCAGGCCTACCGGTTGCGGATCCTGAACGCGGCCAACGACCGGATGTTCAACCTCTCCTTCTTTACGGCCGACCCGACCCTTACCCCCTTTGACCCGGTGACCGGCCAGCCGAACCCCGGTTATCAAAAGGAAGTCAAAATGGTTCCGGCAGTTCCGCGGCCGGTCTGCAGTGCGACCGTCACCACGAACTGCACCTGCGCCGGCGCCCCCGGAACACCGGTTGGCTGTTTCCCGCCGACCTGGCCCACGGATTCGAGGGCGGGCGGCGTGCCCGACCCGGCCACAGCCGGCCCGCCAATCATCCAGATAGGTTCTGAAGGCGGCCTGCTGCCGGCGCCTACCGTGATCAATCCCCAACCGGTCAACTATGAATACAATCGCAGAAACGTGGTGGTCCTGAATGTGTCGGACAAGGCGCTCTTCCTGGGGCCGGCGGAACGGGCCGATGTGATCGTCGACTTTTCCGCCTATGCCGGCAAGACCGTCATCCTTTACAACGACGGCCCCGCGCCGGTGCCGGCGTTCGACCCGCGCAACGACTACTACACGGGCTGCCCGGATAATACCTCGTCGGGTGGCGCACCTCCGACAATGGCCGGTTACGGTCCCAACACCCGGACCATCATGCAGTTCCGGGTAGCGGCTGCTACTCCGGTACCCTTCAATCCGGCTCCGTTAACCACGGCTCTGCCGACGATCTATGCAGCGTCGCAGCCCGCGCCGGTGATTCCGCAAACCGGCTATCCCGGCCCCTATAAAGCAACAGCCGATACCTATTCCAGAATATCAGACAACTCCCTGACCTTTACGCCGGTCGGCGCCACCGCGCCGGTAACGATGCCCATGAAGTCGAAGGCCATTCAGGAGCTTTTCACCGCGGACTATGGCCGCATGAACGCCACTCTGGGGGTCGAACTGCCGTTTACCAACGCCCTTATCCAGACGACGATTCCCCTGGGTTACATAGACCCGACAACCGAACAGCTCAACAACGGCCAGCCCCAGCTCTGGAAGATCACCCATAACGGCGTTGACACCCATGCCATCCATTTCCACCTGTTCGACGTGCAGATCATCAACCGGGTCGGCTGGGACGGCATGATTCGGCCACCCGACGCCAACGAGTTGGGATGGAAGGATACGGTCAGGATGCACCCGCTGGAAGACATCGTTGTCGCCATGAGACCGACGACGCCGCCTGTGCCATTCCCTCTCCCCAACAGCGTCCGGCCGCTCGACGTGACAATGCCTCTGGGTACCACAACGCAATTTACCGGTGTTGATCCCACTACCAATACGCCGATCACCGTTACCAACGAGTTGACAAACTTTGAGCACGAGTACGTTTGGCACTGCCATCTCCTGGGTCATGAAGAGAATGACATGATGCGGCCAGTTGTATTCGCTACCAAGCCGCCACAGGGTGACTTCAACGGCCTCGGCAAAACCGATATCGCCGTCTGGCGCCCTGGCACCACCGGCCAATGGTGGATCAAAACGTCAACTAACACGCCCGTTGTAATAAACCAGGGAATAACCGGAGATAAGCTCGTTCCCGGCGACTACGATGGCGACAGAAAGACCGACGTGGCCGTATGGCGCCCCTCCGACGGCAACTGGTACATTACCAACAGTGCCAACGGGACGACCAGTACCATAGGTTACGGAACCAATGGCGACATCCCCGTCCCCGGCGACTACGATGGCATCGGCAAAACCGAGACGGCAGTGTGGCGCCCCTCCAATGGTACCTGGTATATCCCCAACAGCGCCAATGGTACGCAGAGCGTCATAACGTACGGGACGAACGGCGACATCCCCGTCGCCGGCGACTACGACGGCGACGGCAAGACTGACGTTGCCGTCTGGCGTCCATCCAATGGCAGATGGTACATCAAGAACAGCGGCTCAACCACGCAAACCGTCGTCAGCTACGGCTCGAACGGCGATACCCCCGTTCCCGGCGATTACGACGGCGACAACAAGACCGACATGGCCGTCTGGCGCAACGGCACCTGGTACATCAAGAACAGCGCCACCAATACCCAAACTGTCGTGAATTTCGGCACCGCCGGCGACATCCCGGTCCCCGGCGACTACGAAAACCTCGGCCGGACGGAAATAGCCGTATGGCGTCCCTCCAACGGCAACTGGTACATCATGAATCCGGTGACCCACTTGCAAACCACCGTAAACTGGGGCGCCCCGACAGACTTGCCCATCAAGGTATTCCAACCGGTGAAGTAGATGAGAAGAACCGGAAAGGCCGGCAGCAATGCCGGCCTTTTTCGCGTTAGGACAAAGTATGACGCGGGACTCATTGAGGCGAAGAAACATAAGACAATCTCACATTCCTCAATCAGAAAGTCTCTACAAGAAAACAGACGTTCGCCGATTACACGAAATGCCGCTTAAAAATATACTTTGATCAACAACAAAGCACTCCCTCAGGGAGAGGGGACTATTTAATCACCGAAGAATGAGTAGCCCGCGATTCGCGTGACCCGTTGGTTGAGGGGTTATCCATGAAACTAGCTGTCGTGGCCGGAATGGTGCTACTGCCGCACGTTCTGTTTGCGGATACCGACTGCCGGGTCGATGAATACCCGGATCACTACGTGGTCGTATGCACCGGAGAAGAAAAAGCAGAACCTCCGGCGCCCCGGCCGTCGACTATAGGTCAATCCGCCACAGCAGCAACGTCCGCAACGCCGATTCAAGCCGCAATCCAGGATCACTCAACGGATAGCATCAATGGGCCCAGGCCCGGCCGCATGTCCAGGTCGCGCCTCGAGGCCGCGATCACGGCCCGTAACAGGTTTCTGCAGGAGAATGAGTGATCCGTCATATCCAAAAATCAAGGAGGAATCAGTACATGAGCCGGTTTTCTCATCTGAAATGGGGTGATTACTCGCTGAAATCCCCCGAATCCGTACCAGCCTTTCCCTGCCTCAGGGGCAATAGCCGCGGCAGGAGATGTATCCCCATAGGAATCTGGGGCTTGATCCTGTTGTTCTGTGCGGTATCCGCCGCCCTCGGTCAGGAGATCAAGGGAGAGAATGCAAAGCTCAACTACAGCGTGGGCTACCAGGTGGGCAGTGATTTCAAGGCCCATGGCGTGGAACTGGACCCCGACGCACTGATGCAGGGGGTACAGGATGCCGTCAAGCAGAAAGAGCCGTCTGTGTCCAAAGAAGAGATGAACAAGTCCCTGACGGGACTCAAACGGAAGATTGATGCCGCCGGGCAGACGAGCGCCCGGCAGAAAACCGCCGAGTACCGCCGCGCCAGCGAGGCATTTCTGAAGGAGAACGCCCAAAAGGAAGGGGTCAAGATCCTGCCGAGCGGCGTCCAGTACCGGGTAATCAGCGAAGGGAGCGGCAAAATGCCAACCCTCAAGGATGAGGTAAAGGTCCACTATCGCATCTCGCGGATAGACGGCAAGGAGTTGGGCAACACCTATGACGCCGGCATTCCGAGAACCGTCTCCGTGGCAAAAGCGATGCCGGCCCTCCAGGAGGTGCTGCCGCTGATGGCCGAGGGGTCCAAGTGGCAGGTCGTCATCCCCACTGGCACCGCTTCGGGAAACAAGGAACCCCTGGATGACCAGGGAGTTTTGATCTACGACCTGGAACTGGTTTCCGTTATTCCGGCTAAATAGGCGACCTTCAACGTCTCTATAAAAACCTAGGGAAAGGTGGTGATCGGAAAGACGGCAGGGATTGCTGCAGACATCGCTGAACCATCTCCGGAGCGACACACGTCGGGATGGCACCCAAAGGGCATGAGGCCCTGAACTCGAGGAGGCAACAATGAATGATCACCCACCATGGAAAACCGGAACCAGGCTGCTCTCCGCCCTCACCTTCCTGGGCCTGAGCATCACGTCAACCGCCCACGCGGTGCCTGTACCGGGGGGGACCGTCGACCCCGCCAGCATCCCCAAGTACGTGACCCCTCTGGTCATCCCCCCGGTGATGCCCGCAAGTGTCTCGTCACCGGCCCCGGCGGCCAAATATGACATCGCTGTCCGCCAGTTCAAACAGCAGATCCTTCCCGGCGGCATCTGGGGGAGCAGCTTCCCCAACCCGCTCGCTGCTGCGCCGGCAACGGTCGGCCCATTCCCTGCCACAACCGTGTGGAGTTACGGCCGGGCATCGGACCCGCAGCCGGATTCAACGGCGATCGTGGGGGGAGGCGTAGGGATCGCGCCGGCCACGAACTCGAGCTTCAACTATCCGGCCTTCACCGTGGAAAACACCTCGAACGTGGCTACCTCGGTGCGCTGGAGCAACGATCTGGTCGCCGATCCGGTTGCCTGCGCGGCATCTCCCAACAAGAGCGTCGCCGCGTGTAATTTCCTGCCTCACCTCTTCAGCGTGGACCAGACCATCCACTGGGCCAACCCGACCGGCACGGGCTGCGTCATGGCCATGAACCCCCTCGGGGTCGATTGCCACACGGCCAATGCAGCTCCCTACATCGGTCCGGTCCCACTGGTGACCCACGTCCACGGCGCCCATGTCATGCCCCATAGCGACGGCTATCCCGAAGCGTGGTGGCTCCCCGGCACCCCCGGCACCAAGGGGATTCCAGCCAGCTATGTGGAGCGCGGCACGAAATACGACCAGGCCAACACCGCCAACGCCATCGCCGGCACGGCCTACTTCAACTACCTCAACACCCAGCCGGCCACAACGATCTGGTATCATGACCATACCATCGGCATGACCCGGCTTAACGTCTATGCAGGCCCGGCCGGTTTCTGGCTCATCAGGGGGGGCGTGAACGATCTGGCAGCCGGCAGCCTTCCCGGCCCGGCACCGACCGTCGGGCAAGACCCGAACCTAACCCCCGCGACCCGCAACGCCATCCGCGAGGTGCCGATTGTCATCCAGGACCGTTCGTTCGATTGGGCCGATGCCGCCGGCAACACGCTCCCCACGTCGACGGGGGCCACCCAGGCCAAGCTGTTCTACCCGTCCAGCCGCCTCTTCTTCGACGGCTTCACCGGACCGTACATCGGTGGAGTCGGCACCCCTGCCGGTCCTTCGGACATCTCCCCCATACTCAACCCCGAAGTGTTCTTCAACACCATGGTGGTCAACGGCACAACCTGGCCGAAATTCACCGTGGCGCCGACCAAATACCGCTTCCGCTTCCTGGACGGCTGCAACTCCCGGACCCTCAACCTCTCGATGTATGTGGTAACCGCCGGCCCCGACGGCAAATGGGGCACGGCCGACGACGTGAAGACCACTACGGAAATCCCCTTCTACCAGATCGGCGGCGATCAGGGGTTCCTTCCCAAGGTCGTCAAGATCACCAAGGGCTTCGCTACCGCCCTTCCCGGGAACGGGACCATCCCGGCAGCCGTGGCCGCTCCCTCCACCGAACAGGGTTTGTTGATGGGTCCGGCTGAACGTGCCGACGTGATCATCGACTTCACCGGTCTGGCCAACGGTACCCATGTCCGGATTTTCAACACGGGTCCCGACGCCCCCTTCCAGGGGTTCCCGGCCAACCTGGCACTCTATGCGCCGGCCGATCCGCTCACCTCCGGACAGGTGATGGATTTCATCGTCGACTCCGTTGCCGTTCCCGTGCTCCCGAGCGACGCAACCACAACGACGGTGCAGAACCTCGTCCTCCCCAGCGAGGCACCCCTCGGCGCACCGGTGCCCACTCCCCGCAAGGTTTCCCTGAACGAGCTGGACTCCGCCCAGGTCTGCGTCGAAGTCAATCCGGTCACCGCGGCAATCGTCCGGACGATTTTCAGCACCTTCGCCGGGGATCCGAACTTTGCGGCCAACTGCGCGAAGGCGGCGGTCCTCACACCGGGTGATGTGCCGTTGCCGGCAGGCCCCCGCATAACGCTCCTCGGCACGCTGTCCGCCGACGGGCTTACGGCGGTCCCGTTGAACTGGAATGATCCGCTCACCGAACTGCCGCTTCTCAGCAGCACCGAAACCTGGGAAATCTACAACACCACCATGGATGGACATCCTGTCCACGTACACCTGGTGCGGTTCGAGCTGGTCAACCGGCAAAAACTCCTCGCCGCCACCCTGACGCCGGACCCCGCGGCCGGCAGCACGACTCTCCCGCAACCCAACGAACAGGGCTTTAAAGACACCATCATCGCGCTGCCCGGACAGGTTACCCGGATAAAGGCAAAGTTCGACATCGAGGGGCTCTATGTATGGCACTGCCATATCGTCGAGCATGAAGACAACGAGATGATGCGCCCCTATGTGGTGCACAAGGCGCGGCTCAACGCCGATTTCGACGGCGACGGCAAGACCGACCTGGTGGTCTGGCGCCCCAACACGGGTGACTGGCTGCACATGCCATCATTCACCAACATGACCCGCACGGTCAACTTCGGCACCACCGGCGATAAGCTGGTCCCCGGCGATTACGACGGCGACGGCAGGGTCGACATGGCTGTCTGGCGCCCCTCCAACGGCCACTGGTACTTCATGAACAGCATCACCGGCGCCCAGAGCACCGTCAGCTACGGGACCATGGGCGATACCCCCGTCCCCGGCGACTATGACGGCGACGGCAAGACCGACATGGCCGTCTGGCGCGGCGGCAGCTGGTTCATCAAGAATAGCGCCACCGGCACCCAGAGCACCCCCAGCTACGGGACCACCGGCGACATCCCCGTTCCCGGCGACTACGACGGCGACGGCAAGACCGACCTGGCTGTCTGGCGCCCCACCAACGGGACCTGGTACATCACGAACAGCGCCACCGGCACGCAAACCACCGCGGCTTACGGGACCACCGGCGACGTTGTCGTCCCCGGCGACTATGACGGCGACGGCAAGACCGACATCGCCGTCTGGCGCAACGGCACCTGGTTCATCAAGAACAGCGGCAACGGCACCCAGAGCGTCATCAGTTACGGGACCGCCGGCGATATCCCCGTACCGGGCGACTACGACAGCATCGGCAGGACCAGCATCGCTGTCTGGCGTCCTTCCAACGGAACCTGGTATATCATGGACACCGTCACCGGCAAGCAACGGACGGTGAGTTGGGGCCTGTCCACCGATCAGCCCGTCCAGGCAAACCAGCCAGTGAAGTAAACGAGAAGTTCCAGCAGCAGCACAACGGAAAGGCCGGCAGAAGTGCCGGCCTTTCTTTTGGTTCTTCAGGGAATTCCGGGGAAGATTAATAAACAACAACGGCAGCACTGCGGTATCTTGATGGTTCCCCAACCAAAAAAGATCGCAGGAGGCTGCCGTTGTCGTATTCCGATGTTATCGCAATTGCGGGAGGGTGGGAAGGATATCGTGTTGCTGGGACACGCACTATCGTCACAGGTGATGCCAAACGGATCGAGGTAGAACTGATTGCCCTGTCCCAGGATGAGATGGTGTGTGGCTCGTGCGGCGGGCGTTGCACAAGCGTCCATGAAACGACCAAGCGCGTAATTCGAGATTTGCCGATTCTCGATGCTCAGACTTATCTGATCGTTCACCGCCGCAGGCTGCTGTGCCCTCAGTGTGGGCCAACGCTGGAGCGTCTGTCATGGCTGGCGAAATACGCCCGCGTGACGCGCAGGCTTGCAGAGAGCGTAGCGCGACTGTGTGGTGTCGTGTCTGTGAAGCACGTGGCGCAGTATCTGGGGCTTTCTTGGGACCAGGTGAAGGAAATCGACAAGCGCTCACTCACAGAGCGGGTCGGCACCGTCGACCTCTCAAACATCGAAGTTCTCGGGATGGATGAGTTCGCCCTTCACAAGGGGCACCGCTATGCGACGGTTATCATCGAGCCATACCGTAAGGAAGTCTTATGGATCGGCAAAGGCAGGAGTCGCGAGAGTATCCGTCCTTTCTTCACGCAGCTTGGCCCACATGGCTGTAAACGGCTCAAAGCGGTCGTGATGGATATGAACGCATCATATGAGGAGGAAATCAAGCAGCACTCGCCCCAGGCAGACATAGTCTACGACCTGTTCCATGTGGTGGCGAAGTATGGCAGGGAAGTGATCGACAGGGTGCGAGTCGATGAGGCAAACCGCCTGAAGGAAGACAAGAAGGCACGGAAGGTAGTCAAAACATCGCGGTGGTTGCTGCTACGAAACAGCGAGAACGTCAAGGGCGACGACATGCTTCGCCTCCAGGAACTGTTGGAGGCAAACCGCAGCCTCCTTACGGTCTACCTGCTCAAAGACGATCTGAAGCAACTGTGGAAGTTTACCTGCATTGAAGAGGCGGGACTATTCTGGGAGCAGTGGCACCAAAGGGCGATGGAGAGTGGAATACCGCCACTCATCCTGTTTGCCCGCCGGCTAAAGGGCTATCTCCAAGGAATCCTCAACCACTGCCTCTGGCCCCTTCACACCGGAATCCTCGAAGGCATCAATAACAAGATCAAGGTGATCAAAAGAATGGCCTACGGCTTCCGGGATCACGAATACTTCTTTCTCAAGATCAGAGCCGCTTTCCCCGGAATTCCCGGATGAACCTTTCTTTTTGCCCCATCTTCCACCGCCGGTTCCCGGGAGGGGCGGAGCTCTTGCGGAGAAGCGATCCCCGCAAAAAACCACCTTCGGTATTGGCGGAGGGAAAGCCTCGGAAACAGCTGTTCACGTGCCACGAAGACCGGCTGGTGACGCTGGATCGCTTCGGAGCAAGAGCTCCGCCCCTGCCCGCCACAATGTGAAATCAGTATTAAAAATATTTTTTTTGACTTTATTCCCCCCACTAAGGCACAAATAGATAACAAATTCACAACAGACTCGATACACGACAATACTCAACCATCCGCGAGGATGGGGCGGAAAGCCTACAGGGTCTCCAGCAGACAGCCGGGTTGCCGAAATATCACTCGATGATAGCGGTCCCGGCTTTTTTGTGCGCAAAAATCCGGGCAACAACCAGCACAGGGGAGGAATTATTTCAAAAGATGTCACAACGAGGAGAGCAGTTGTTTTCGGACGAAGAAACGTATCTTCCAAGGAATGGAAAAGGAGTCTGCATGCGAATCATCAGTAAGACATCGGTATTTTTCGCCTTTGCCATGGCACTGGCGACATTTCAGCTCTGGCGCGGCGAGGCACAGGCATACCCCGCATACTTCACGGCCAACTGCGCCGGCTGCCACGCCTCACCGGTAGTGGCCACCTGCAACGGTTGCCATCACCACGGCCCGGTCGGGTTGAAGGGAACCACGGACAAGGCAACCTATGCGCCGGGAGAGGCCGTATCGGTTACCATCAGCGGCGGAAGCCAGAGCGGCTGGGTCAGGGCCATCCTCTACGATCAGAACAATACGCGCGTTGCCGTATCGAACGGCAATGCCAGCGGCATGGGAAGCGCGACCACCTTCCCGGCAGTGCTGAGCGCGCCGGCGCCCACGACCCCCGGCACCTACACCTGGAAAGCGGCCTGGTACGGCAACAGCTATGATACCGGCAATGCAACCGCGGCCGCCCACGGCGAAGTGTCGGTGAACACCAACTCCTTCACCGTCGTGGCCCCCGCTGACACGACTGTTCCCGTGGTCAGCAGCTTTACCCTTCCCGCCACCACCACCAACCTGACCGTGCCGGTCACGAGCTTCACCGCCACCGACAACGTGGCTGTCACCGGTTACCTGATCACCAAGAGCGCCACTGCCCCGACAGCGACCACCGCCGGCTGGACAGCCGCCGCACCGGCCACTGTCAGCGCCGCTGCCGGCAAAAACACCTTCTATGCCTGGGCCAAGGACGCGGTGGGGAACGTCTCTCTTGCCAAAAGCGCCATCGTTACCGTCGTCGGCAAGATCATCTCCAGGGACTTCGATGGCGACGGCAAGACCGACCTAGCCGTGCTGGATCCCCAGAGCTACAACTGGTTCATTCTGAACAGCGCTACCGGCAAGCAGAATGTCGTGAATTACGGCACCTCCGGCGATATCGCCGTCCCCGGCGACTACGACGGCGACAAAAAAGCCGATATCGCGGTATGGCGCACCTCTACCGGCACCTGGTACATCACCAACAGCGCCACCGGCGCCCAGAGCGTCGTGAAATTCGGAACGACCGGCGACATCCCCGTCCCCGGCGACTACGATGTGGACGGCAAGACCGATATCGCGGTATGGCGACCCTCCAACGGCACCTGGTACGTCATCAACAGCTCCACCGGCGCCCAGAGCGTCGTGAACTTCGGAACCTCGGGAGATACCCCCGTTGCTGGCGACTATGACGGCGACGGCAAGACTGATATGGCCGTATGGCGCCCCTCCAACGGCACCTGGTACGTCATCAACAGCTCCACCGGCGCCCAGAGCGTCGTGAAGTACGGGGCAGCCACCGACACCCCCGTCCCCGGCGACTACGACGGCGACGGCAAGACCGATATCGCGGTATGGCGCAGCGGCACCTGGTTCATCACGAACAGTGCCACAAAAACGCAAAGTGTCGTCAATTTCGGGACTACCGGCGACATCCCGGTTCCGGGCGATTACGACGGTACGGGCAGGACTGAAAGCGCTGTCTGGCGTTCAGCGGAAGGGAACTGGTATATCATGAACGGCATGACCGGCGCCCAACGGATCCTTCAGTTGGGGATACCGACCGACAAGCCCATCAAGTAAGATTCCGTCTCCCAAGGCCGGCAGAAATGCCGGCCTTTTTTTCGGCCGGGATTGCCCCGGACAGGAGCACATCACCCCTCCTCTCCCCGCAATGCATTTCGATGAGGTCGAGATACTGTTCAGCTATGGCACCCCAGTCGTATTTTTCCCGTATCCTGGCCCGGGCCTTGCCGGCAAGGGCAGCCTTTTCCGGCGCGGTGAGAGATTCGACCCCCTTCAGGAGAGCGGGGATAGTGGAGGATGATGAAAAATAGAAACCGATATCCCCCACAACCTCACGGTTGAAGATATTGTCGTGGGCAATGATCAGACTGCCGCAGCCGAGGGCTTCGAGCAGGGAAGGATTGGTTCCCCCGACGGAATGGCCATGGAAGCAGGCCCTCGCATGATAGCGAAGAGCCCGCAGTTCTTCCCGGTCGTAAACCCCGCCCACGAGCCTGACGCGCGACCCCGCCAGCGGTCGGAGTTTTCTTGCATAATCGGTGGTAACCATATGGTTGCCGACAACAACCAGCGGGATCTGCGTTTCGTGGGCGCGGTACCCTTCGATGATTTCCCGGACATGATTTTCAGGCTCGATGCGGGCGACCACCAGGTAGTACCCTCCGGGCTCAAGATTCCACTTGCGCAGGAGCGAGGCGTCCGGCGGCACAACCGCAACCGGGGCTCCGTAGGGGATTACGCTGCAGGGGGACGAGAGGCGATGCCGCGATTCGAGGTGAGCCCTTATCCCGTCGGCATCGGCGATGATCCGGTCGGGAACCCACGTTGACAGCCATTCCATCATTTTGAAGTAGAGCTTTGCCGCGCTGTTCCATTTCCCCCGCGCCCATTCGATCCCGTCCACATTGAGCCAGACGTCTGTCCCCCACACTTGCGGGATCAGGCAGAAGGGGGCCGCGCCATACCCCAGCATATAGACGACATCGTAGCTGTTGCGGGCATGCCACAGGCAGCGCAGGTCGAACAGGACCGTGGTCAGGGGGCCACAGGCGGTTGCCGGGATATGGACGAGCCTGATCCCCCGGTATTCCCGCGGCTGATCGGTGCCGTTTGCCTCGCAGTAGACCGTCACCTCGGTTCCCCGGGCGACCAGGCGGAGAGCGAGCTCTTCGGCAAAGGTTTCGAAGCCTCCGTAACGTGCGGGTATCCCCCGCGTGCCGAGTATGGCCAGTCTCATGGCTGTTACCTCCCCGCTACGATAATCTGTGATATGTAGCGAATGCCGAGCCGGTGGAGCCCTTTGTCGACCGGCGTGAGAAGAAGATTGGCCGTCCCGCGGAGCCGGTTCATGCCGCGGCGCAGGCCGGTCGTGATCCTCTCGCATTTGAATTCTCCCCCCCGCAGGCTGCTTCGGTCCTTTGCCCGGAAGAAGGTCCCCAGGTAGTGGCGGACAAGCTCATAGGTGCTCATCTGCTCCGCGGCATAGAGGCTCTTCATGCCGAGGCCGGACAGGCAGGCGTTCAGTGATGCAATGGTGAATCGCGACAGATGGTGCGGGGGATAATCGAGGGGGGGACGCCAGCACATGTTGTTGTTGGGCGTTGATATGATGATAACCCCGTCATCCTTGAGCAGTTTCAGGACATTTTCCAGAAACGGCCTCACCGCCGGCACATGCTCCAGCACCTCGAAGAGCGTTATCACGTCAAAACGCTTTCCCCGGGCGATACACTGGTCAACCGAAAGGGACGAGACCCGGGGACCGAGCCCGAGAGCCTTCTGCCCATAGGCCACGGCCCTGGTGTTGAAGTCGATTCCATGGGCATCGAATCCCAGGGACAACAGTTTTTTCACGAAGAACCCGTTGAAGCACCCCACATCCAGCACCGCCGCGTTCCCCGACGGGTACCTCGACCGCAGGAATTCCACGGCGTTCCGGTGATGCCACAGGATGAGATCTTCATGGGTGCTGGCGACCGTCAGATCATCGCAATAATCGGTGTCGTTTTCGTAGAGGTGCGCGGCAATGGCGGCAGCGGGCGAGCGGAAGCTCTCGTATCCGCACTCCTCGCACCTGACATGGTCATAGGCGCCGTAGGGGGCAATGCTCTTCATGCTTGTGGAAGCGCAGCACGCGCATTGACGGTCATTCACTGTTCAGGCTCCCCTGGTAGCGGCCGAGCGTCAGGTCGGCCAGCCACGCTGCGTCATACTTCGTCTCACAGTATCTGCGCGACCGGCTCCTGGCGGCGGTCAGCATCTCCCCATCCACTGCCAGAAGCTTTGCCACGAGGGACTGTTCGTCCCCTTTCCTGCACAGGTAACCATTCCACCCATCTATCACCGTTTCCCTGCACCCGGGCATGTCGGTGGTCACTATCGCCTTGCCGAGCGCCAGGGCCTCGATCAGGGAACGGGGCGTCCCTTCCCGGTAGGACGACGGGAGGACCACGATATCGGAGGCAATCATGTAGTCCTTGATATTGTCCTTGAACCCCAGGTACTTGACGCCGCAGTCAGCGGCATACTGCTCCATCCCCTCCTTGCTGATCCTTCGGGCGGCGTCGGCATCGACGAGCCCCAGGTGCAGGAATGCATAGGCGTCCGGCTCCAGGGCGTTGATGGTCTTTGCCGCCCGGTAAAATTCGAAGAACCCCTTTTCCGGTACCCCCCGGGCGGGAAAGAGCGCCACCTTGCGGCCGCGCAGGTCGACTCCCAGCTCAGCACCCAGCATTGCCCTGGCCCGCGCGATTTCTTCCGTGGACGGGAGCCGGTATTCGTCGAGGTCCAGCCCCGAGCCGTAGGTCAACACGGCTTTTCCAGCCCCCACGAGCTTTTTCGATACGAAATACTCCATGTCGTCCGGATTCTGGAAAAAGACCGTATCCACGAAACCGAGCGCGAATTTGTACTGGGCGAGGAGGAGATAGCGCATCAATCGGGTCTTGGGATCATCATGGACGAACAGGGAGCCAAGTCCCGTTATGGTGATGAATATCCCCTTCACGCCGGCGAGCCGGGCAGCAATGGACCCGAGGATTGCCGGCTTATGGGTGAAATTGTGGACCACATCCGGCTTCAGGCGCCTGACCATGGCATAGAGTGCCCTGAACAACCGCACGTTGCTGAGGGGGGAGACCGAATGCCGCGCGAAATCGAGTTGGAGCGGATGCACCCCCAGTGCGTTCAGGGGCTCGAAGTACCGGCTGGCCGCGCTGATGGAATCAACCTCGTGGCCGCAGGCGACCAGCCTGTTGATGATCGGTTTGCGGAACACATAGAGCGCGCCGTCGGTATTGCAGATCATGAGCACTTTCATGGTCTTCTTTCCTGCTCGAGCCACGACTGGAACATCAGCACGTCCCACAGGTGGAATTCCCAATCCCGGCGCCCGGAAACGTGCTCCAGCCATTTTTGCCGCACCGGCCTGGGGTCCAGAAACCCTTCGCGCAGCAGCCGGGACTCATTGAGAAGCTCCTCGGCCCATTCGCGCAGCGGCCCCCGCAACCACGTCCCCAGCGGGATGCCGAAGCCATGCTTCGGGCGCTCCACAAGCTCTTTCGGGATATGCCTGTTCAGCACCTGGCGCAAAATCCACTTGCTTTGGCCCCCGCGGATCTTCAGGCCGAGCGGCAGCCGCCAGGCAAACTCCACCACCCGATGATCGAGGAACGGCACCCGCGTTTCCAGGCTTACCCCCATGGCTGCCCGGTCGATTTTCACGAGAATATCGTCGGGCAGATAGGTGACGCTGTCCATGAGCATGATCTTTTCCGGCAGGCTGAACGAATCGAGCTGGCGGGGCATCCGGCCGGATGATGCATGGAAGGGGGATTGGCCCCCCACGACAACCGGGTCGTCCTGCTGCCAGTGGGAGATGCATATCTCGTACATGGATGCGGGGGAATCCGCCCGGATCAGCTCGGCAAGCCGGTAGGCCTTGTAGACGGGGGCGTGGACCCTGTCGATGAAGGGAAGATTCCGCAGAACGGCCTGGAGCTGGCCCGGCGAAAGAAACCTGATCTTGTCGGACAGGGCTTTTCGCATCGGCAACGGGCACCAGCCGATGTTATTCCAGATCCTGTGGAGCAAGGTGTGCCGGACATAACCCCCGAACAGCTCGTCCCCGCCGTCTCCGGACAGGGAAACCGTAACGTGCTCCCGTGCCAGCAGGGACACCAGAAACGTGGGGATGTGCGAAGGGTCCGAAAACGGCTCGTCATAAAGCTGCGGCAGGCGAGGAATCACTGCCAGCGAATCACCGGGCGACACGTACAGCTCGGTATGGTCGGTCCCCAGGCGGGAGGCGATTTCCCCTGCATATTTCGCCTCGTTGCAGTCATCCTCGTGGAAACCGATGGTAAAGGTCTTCACCGGCCGGGACGAGTGGGCCTGCATCAGGGCCACGATGGCGGTCGAATCCACCCCCCCTGACAGGAAAGCCCCCAACGGCACATCGGAGATCTGCTGCGCCAGCACGGCTTCCGTCAGAACCCGTTCAAGTTCCCCTATCGCCTCGCTTTCCGTCCCCTCAAAGGGGCGGGCATGCCCCTGCTCCGCCGCCTCCAGCAATGACCAGTACGGGCGAAGGGAAACCCCCTCTCCCTGAAACAGCTTGAAGGGGGGATCGGCGGCATCCCAGGGGGCGATTCCGCGGCCCGTGTTTCGCAGAGTCAGTATGGTTCCCGGCCAGAGTTTGTAGATGCCGCGATAGATCGAGTGGGGCGTGGGAATGCAACTGTGGCGCATGAGGAGGGCAATGGCGTCGCGGTTGATTTCCGCGTCGAAACCCGGATAGGCCCGCAGCGCCTTCAGCTCCGAGGCAAAGAGGAAAACGCCCTGGTTCCAGCCGTAGTACAGGGGCTTCTCACCCATGCGGTCGCGGGCAAGGGTCAGCGTCCTCTCCGCATTGTCCCACACTGCCAGGGCGAACATGCCGACCGTCCTCTTGAGCGTGGCCTCGATGCCCCATGCCTCGAATCCGGCCAGGAGGGTCTCCGTGTCCGAATGCCCCCGCCAGGGCTCGAACGCCGCCAACTCCTTCCGCAGTGCCTGATGATTGTAAATCTCGCCGTTGAAGACGATCGTGAACCGCCCGGAACGCGATTCCATGGGCTGGTGGCCGGCAGGGGTAAGATCGAGGATGGAGAGCCGGCGGTGCGCCAGGCCGACACCCGCCCCCTGGTCGCACCACGCGCCACTGTCATCGGGGCCGCGGTGCATGAGGGCATCCGCCATGCGCCGTGCGTTGGCTCGCATGGCGTCAGGTCCGCATTGCAGTGAGAAATCCATGAAACCGGTTATGCCGCACATTGGTTCAATGCCCTCTGCCGCCGCGCTCCCTCAGAAAGAGTTGCCGGCCACGCTCTTGGGAGTCGAGTTGAGGAAAGCCGGCCCGCTATACTTTCCCGAGTAGGTATTGTTCTTGATGATATCCTCTCCGGAAAAATCCTTGTCTGAATACCCTGAACCAACGAGTATTTCGAACGGACGGTCAACGTCGGTATCGGAAGTGAATCTGTTGCCGGAAATGCTGTTCGAGCCGACCCCGCCCGAGGTGAACGTATAGGTAATTGACCCTTTGCCGTTTACCACGACATTATTGGATATGTCGCAGTAGTTAGGCCTTGTTACGGTCAGATTTATTCCGGTGAGTTTGTTCCCGGTAATTTTGGAATGCTTGAATTGCCCGTCGTTGACTATCAAAGGCACGTCTTTTACGGTCGAAACAATCTCGTTATCGATTATCTCCATGCCGTCAATTCCCCCCACGCAGTGAATGCCGTTGTTGAAGCCCCCTATCTTGTTCCCCTTGATGATGACGGCGTAATTCAGATCCATTGAGTAGGGAGCGCTGGTGGTCACGTTGATGTCGTTGCCGACGATTGTCAGGGAATCGGGCTTGATGGGGGGCGCATCGGCGCCGACCACCGCCTCCACGAGCTTGTTGATCCCCCTCCCCCTGAAAGTGTTCCCCTTGAGTATTGTGGCTCCCTGGTTGGGGTCCACCGAAGCCTGGCCGAAGAGGATGTACAACAGGGGATTGAGGTTCGTTCCGCCGGAGAAGAAGACCGTGTTGGTGCTGAACTCGAACTTGTAGGGACGGTACAGCTGGAGACCGTATTTGGTGGTGAAACGGTTGTCGCGCATGGTGATGTTCGCCATGCTGCCGTTGGGTTGCTCGGGAAGGATGTAATCGTAGTTTGACGCATCGTTGAAGCTTACGACGATGGGAGAGAACCCTTCCGTCGGACCGGCGTCTCCGTTTATCACGAACGCCGAGCCTCCCCCGCCGCCGATGAGCTTGTTGTTGGTAATGAGCGTGCCGCCGTTTACCCGGCTTGATGACACCGTGATGCCGTTGCGGCCCGGTCCGCCGACAATGGTGTTACCCTCCACGGTCGTATCGTTCATCCTGGCGAACTGGGGCGAGGCGAGGGCAATCCCCGCCTGCACGTAGTTTCCCTTGATCAGGTGATGGTTATTGATCTCTCCATCCCAGTTCGCTTCGACATCGATGCCGACTCCCGTCCCGGCATGCTTGATCGTGCAATCGAGAATCTTGTTGTATTTACCCGTTATCATGGCGATGCCAGTCCGGACGTTGTTCTCTATGCGGCAGTTCCTGATGGTGACGTAATCGCTGCCGCCGTGGAGGGTATACCCGACGAGGATCCCGTCCAGCCGCGCGTTAATCAGGAGGCAATTCTCGACCGTAATGCGGGCGGCCTGATTCAGGGAGATGTCGGCGCCCATTGCCGAGCCGTTCTGCCCGACATCGCCCAGGGTATTCCGGGCCTTGTTCCCGTCGATCACCAGATCCCTGATGATCACATCGGTCACGATATAGGTCGAATTGTTCTCGTTCCTCGCCCGCGCGCCGTTGTCGAACCAGGTTCCGCCATGATGGTTGAGGGTCGTGCCAATAACGTTCGCCGCGTAGTTCCCCTTGTCGTCGGCGCCGGAGCCGTTGATGCTCCGCACGTGGGCATTCGGGGGCAGCTTCAGCAGCGACCCCTCTCCCTGCCCGATGATATTCACCCCCGTTTTGAGCTGGAGATTCGCAACGATGTAGGTGCCCCGGGTAACGAGCATATCTCCCTCGGCAACGGCGTTGATCGCCTTCTGCACCAGGGCCGATTCCTCCGTCTTCCCGTCCCCCCGCGCGCCGAACCACTTGATCCGGGCGGAGCTCAAATTGACCACGCTCCCCGTACCGCTGAAAATGCGATAGTCGCCCGCGTCAGGCCTGTTCCCCTGGAAATCCAGAACCCCATTGACGGTGATCAACCCGCTGGCAGTGACGTAAATCTTCCTGTCGGTTGGAACCGTCAGACTCGTGCAACTGACCGGCGTGCGCACAAGAATGACGTTGCCGGCTGTTCTGCTGCTGGCCACGGCAGCTTCGAAGCTCGGGAAGAGTTTCACATCAAGCACTGCGGGAGTTGCGGCGAAAACCTTGGGTGCGACCGCCATCAGAACAATTGAGAGGATCGCCATGAGGAACAAAATTCTGTATTTCATCGGAAACTCCTTAGCTGCTGGCGCTCAATATTTGTTGGATAGAATCAGCAGTCTGACAAGGACATCGTCTATAAATCTGTGCCTGTATACCCTTTGGCTGGATGTCAGATAGTTAAGGCGTGACAGAAAAGATCGCTTGGACTCTATGAATTGACTCACTATCCCTCTGCTCTCTCCCTTCAGCTCATCCTTGTAGCCAAGCCAAAAGGAATATGCCTGGTCATAACACCCGAAAACCCCTTTCCTGCGTCTGCTTAAAAAATTGATGATTCTGCTTCTGTAATCAGATACGAACGATACCGTCCCTCCAATTACATTGCCTCCGTGCTGACGGTACTTGATAGACACAAAATCATCGTAAACTACCTTGCCAAAAGCAGAGACTACTATGTAGGACCACCAGTCATGCATGAGGACCTGGGGAGGCCACTCACGCTCCAGCAACAGGTCCCGTGCCGCCTTGTTCATCACAACGGTACATCCTGTCGCAACATTCTGAATGAGCGCATTATTTAAACAAACCGGCCTGACCATCATTGGTGAATCGTCCAAGTGTCCGAGGCCCGCGGAGACATATTCCACCCTTGAGCAATAAAGGAGCGGCAGAGTTTCATCGTATCGGGAAAGAACATCCAGTGCTCTTTCGAGCTTATTGGGCAACCACACATCGTCCTGATCGGAAAAGGCAACATAGTTACTCAAGGGGCTGGAATTCTTCAGCAACCAATAAAAACTCCCCACTACCCCCCGATTTTCCTGCACACAGTACGTTATCCGTTCGTCAGTAGCGGCATAGCGCGAAAGGATATCCGGCGTACCGTCTTTCGACCCGTCGTCACGAACGGTCAAAACGAAATACTGATGAGTCTGGGCCAGGATACTGTCCAGTTGTTCGGCCAGGAATTTCTCCCCGTTGTAAGTGGACATCAGAATTTCAACGCGCGGTTTCATCTCTTCTCCAATAGAAATCCGTCGCCATGGCCATGAACATGAGAAACGCCGGACTGAGCAGGACCGGATTGGTGCCCGCGGCAATGAATAGCGACAAAAGGGCCAACCCCAAGGCCCGCTCTTCGGCTGGCTGCGAGCGGAAGAGCCGGTACGAGACCGCCAGGACAAAGGCAGTGAAGGCCATGAACCACGGCAACCCGAATTTTCTGATTGCATTGAGATGGTCGAGTTCGATGTTCGAGACAAAGGCTCCAAGGTTCCGCGCGTAGAAAACAGCCCCGGGCCCCTGCCCTATCAGGAGGCTGGCCGGATCTTCCCCGAACATGGCGAGCAGGGAATCCAGATAGCCGATCCGAACCTGTGCCGTTTCCGCCTCGCCCGTCAGGCTCCGAAGCAGCTCCTCGGTAAACTGCTCAAAACCGAGAACCAGAGGTGTGACCGCTATAAACAGTACTATGACTGCTGCCTTATACCGCCTGTCGCCTCTATGCAAAAACAGGAAGTACAGTGTGAACAACAGGCAGAGGGCAAAACCGGCCTTGGAAAAAGCGACAACGAGTGCCAGCAAAGCAATCAGTGCGTGTATCGGCTTTGCCATGAATAAAAAGTAAACATAAACCGGCACCAGGAAAAGCGTGGCCTTTAGATAAACGTTCGGCATGAATATGTTTCCGAACGGACGATACCCGATATATCCATGGGCTTCGGAACTGAATATTCGCATGAACATATCAGCAAAGGGACTGGTAAACCACATCAGCAGATAGAGAGCAATCACGATAACAGCCAATGAGAGCATGGTGTATAAGAATACGGAAAGCGCATAGCGCGGTCGCACTGACTGTATGACCAGAAAGAAGACAATTGCCGCGGGAAAGGCTGTCATCTGACTTATGGCAAGGGAGAGTTCAGCCCCTGCGATCACGCTGTGAAGCAGAGACAGAACAGGCCACAGCAGGAAAAGGAACATGAACAGGTGGCTTGTCTGACTGTCCATGGGGAACGGCTTGAAGTGCAAAAACAAATAGAGCATGGCAAGGGCAAACGATGCGTACTTTATTCCGAACCCCCCACCCATGTCGTAGATATTGGCAAACCACAACAACAGGACAACGCCCTGGCCGAGAAATCGGCTCCGGCATTCCGGAAAGCTTTCCTGATTCATGGCGTGAATCGATTGCGAGTTCATTGGCAACCCGTTGGCAATGCCTGCCAGCCCACTGTCATAATGAAATCAATCGCCCCAAAATATATCCTTGCAAAAGCTGAAGTATCCGTTGGAATAATTATGGTATCTTCGGTTCAGCAATTCACAGGTGGCTTCTACGGTCTTGATAATTTTTGGACTCGTGCAGATACTGTTACGTACTTCCATGTGTTCGATCTTATCGTGCAGTTTTCCTATGGCATAATCGTTGGGGACCTGGTTCAAGCAGCGTATATGATCAAGCAGCATCTCGTACTTAGAGATCTGCGCATAATAATCAGTTATTGACTGTGCAACGTTTTTATGGTCGGTAAAATTTTTTTTGACACTGCCAATCTGCTGATTACTGTGCTGGCGATAGTCGATCAGATTCTTGTCAATGAAATCAATCTTCGAATAGATTGAGGTCAAGAGTGCTATCCAGGCGTCGTGGACCCATTCGACAGGTATCGGGACAACGATGTCGCGCAAGGCGGAACGGAAGGCCATGGTCGCGCCCGTGACAACATCATGATTCAGAAGCACTTCCAGCGCCCTCCCCTTCTTGAAGCAGCTTTGTTGCTTCTTCTTGAAGCGGAAGGTATCCCAGAGGGTATACCCCAAGGGTGACAAATCGTCGCCGACCACCGCACCATTTGTGAAAACCGCTCCCGTCAGCGGCGCATCGAGAAATGCCCGCTCGATCACTTCAAGCTTGTCGCGATGCCATACGTCATCTTGATCCGATAAGGCGATTATGTCTCCGTCGCAAAGGCCGATGGCACGCTCGAAGTTTTTGGTTGAACCGATGTTGCTGACATTCCGGGATGATTTCACCTCGAACGGAGCGGACGAGGCAAAATTATCGATGATCTGCAGTGTCCTGTCCGAAGAACCGTCGTCGCAAAGTATCAGCTCGTCCGGCAGTCTTGTCTGGCGGGCGATGCTGTCCAGCTGCTCCCGGAGGAACCGTTCACCGTTGTAGGTGCATATGGCGACAGACAGTTTCAGCATGGCACTCACTTGACACCCATGAGAGATAATTCCTCTCCCTTGTGAGGGAACACTTTGAGCAGGCCCCACTCCACCAGCCGCATCAGCAGCATGAACAGCCTGCCGGACCGGCCCGGTTGCGATCCCATGGCATACGTGCCCCGTCTACTGATGGAGTAGCTTGCCCAGAAAAGGGCGTGGGCATCGCGGATGGTGGTCCTGATTTCCATGTTGGTGAAGCCGGCCTTGCGGGCCAGCGCCCGAATCGTTCTGACGTTGTAGAGGATCAGATGCCGGGGCGGGTCCAGGTGCAGCCAATGCCTCCCGAAGAGATGGCTGCCCATGGATTCGACGTTCGGGGTTACCAGACTGAGCACCCCGCCCGGTTTCAATATCCGGTAGCACTCGGTGAGCAGTTCCACAGGATTGGGAACATGCTCGATCACGTGGCTGATCATGACGGCGTCAAAGGTGTTGTCCCCGTAGGGCTGCTCCAGAAGGTCGCCCTGCGCCACATTCAGCCCCTTGCTCCTGGCATTGGCAACTGCCGAAGGGTCAACGTCTATCCCTTCCGTCCGCCACCCCAGCGATCCCAGGTAGCTCAGCATCGTGCCGCTGCCGCATCCGATTTCCAGCAATCGCCCCCCCGGCCTGCTTCGCAGGTACATCACGCTGAAATCCACATCGGCGCGTCGTCCCGGAAAGAGATACAGAAGTGTTCCCAAAAACCTCAGTGGGGACTGACGCAGTTCGTTGAAATAGTCATATTTGAGGGCCAGATAGCAGTCCCTGACGCAATGGAATATTCTTTTCGCAACGCCTGCCGGGGGAGCCTGATTGTCCCCGTGGGTGTAGTAGGAAGCGTACGCCTTCCAGATCTCATCCTTGCGGGGAGCAGGATTCAACCAAACAAGGCCGCAGTTATCATTAACGCACTTCTCAAGCGTCCATTTACCGGGCGCCCCGAAGAGCCTGTCTCCCAGATCCTCGTAGAGCGCATTCCCGTTCCTACCGCATAACAAGCAGTCACGCCTGGGTTCAGTGGTTATCCTGATGTTATCCATGCTCTAGCTTTCCGGATGGGGCCAAGTATCGTCTGGCCACCGGTCCGTCGGAGATACTTGCTCTGTTGTCCACCAACCAGGTTCGGCGACCTCATCAAGAGACACGTTTTGTTGTCCGAGAGCCTTAGCCACATGGCTTATCTGATAACAGCTGTTACGAGCGCGGCAGGTTCAAAGGTGATAGATTCCAAAAATACATCTCCCGCAATAGAGATTGGCAGATCTCCCGTTGGGCCAGTTGTGCTTGCAACCAACACCCCATCAAAAATATAGCTCACATTAGTTCCCGACCGGCGAATTTCGAAAGTTTTTGTCAGTTCCTTCACACGTTGGAATCCTCCGGCAATCATGGTACCGTTGTTGTTCACTGTAAATATGTTGCTGCTGTCCACTTGGAAAAACAAGTGAGTGGTCCCATCGGAGAGTCCTACCTTAGGGGTGTTGCCTCCGGTCATCTGCGCAGTGATCCGTAGTGTACCATCGCCAAACTTTTGGCCTGATCGTAGCGACGTACCGCTCGCCACTTTCATCCGGCTACCCCATGAAAATGGCCATTTTGCCTCCACGAACCCCCCATCACGAAATTCATGCCCCCAGACAGGTTCACCGGAAGGTGGCCGCTGCCTACCGTCATAAGCTCCGTATACAACCCCATTTCTCACGACCAGACTCGAAAGCAACCCGATTATGTAGCCATCCCAGGCACCGTACCCCGGAGAAACGACCGTAGTCTTATTTGATACGTCCCAAGATTTCGGGTCGTTAGACCAGTACATGACAATAGAATCTGTATATGCTGGCTCTGAATTCGGTTGCTGCACATGGTTTGCAAACAAGTAATAATACCCAGACAACGCGTCATGAATCAGCACGGGATTCTCAATACCTTCTCGCCCATCAATAACGCTAGTCCTATGATCCCAGGGGCCAGACGGGTCAAGAGCGTTTGCATATCCCAAGGCCGCGGCTGAGTACAGACAATTATACTTGGTGCCGTCGTACCAAACGGTATTGATCAATGCCTCGTCTTGGTCAAATTCCCCTTTCCTCAGAGGTAGAACCACTCCTTTCTTGGTATACGGTCCTGTTATCGCAGAAGCAGTTGCTAACATTCCATTATACGGAGTAAGAGGTACACCCAAGACAATGTTGGGAGTACCCAGGTAGTACATATAAAATGTTGAACCAATTTTCGTTACATATGCGCCACTAGCTGATCCCGAATCCTCCTCTAGGCTAGGCTGCAAGATCGGTCCCAGCTTTAACCAGTTGGACAAATCTTGGCTTTTTGCCTGACAGACACCCCATCCTTGGAACCCGTCAAGAGTTCCCTCATCGTCACAATCGTAATAGGCGTAATACCATCCATCTTCGTATAGGAGTGAATTGATATCACGCACATTTTTCCAGTCGTAATAACCTGGGGTACGGCTCAACAAAGGGTTGTTTCTGAACTTCAGGAATTCTGGCTTCGGCATCGCCATGATGGTCGGAGTCGGACCGGTAACAACGAATGCGGCCGTTGAACTGCCGTCAACATAGAAAGGATAAATGTTCTCTCTGTTCGACTTTGGAGAGACAGATTCGTTCGGATTGCCATAGTAGAGACAATACCCACTGTCTGCGCCATTTGCCGCAATCGCTACCTGTACCTTGAAATGAATGGTCCCGGTATCAGCCAGAGCTCTATCTATCTCCTGGTTGTCATAGAAAAGTCGCAAGTCGTTACGGTCGGACCGCAACAGCCCCTCAGAGATTAGTGCCCTAGAGTCAATCGTGAGTGATGCAACAGCCCCCGCGGCTATGCCGGAGAGCCCTCCATTAATTGTTATTTGCCGTACCACAGAATAACCGGATGAAAAATGTTGAAACAGATTCACTAAAGGCATGTCCGTCGGTAAGCCGTACGATACAACTTGTGGCGAGCCATTGGAGCTGTTTAGGATGTACCATTTCCCTGCCGACGGCCGGTATACAGCTTCGTCAGTCTTGCCGTCGCCGTCGTAGTCGCCGGGAGCCGGAATGTCGCTACCGATTCCGTAATTCACAACATGCTGTGTGTTATTTGAACTGTACAAAATATACCAGTTGCCCTCTGATGGACGGAACATGGCTACATCAGTCTTACCATCACCGTCATAGTCGCCGGGTACTGCGATATCGCCACTAATTCCATAGCTAATGACATTTTGAGAGCCGTTAGAGCTGCTCAAGATGTACCACTTGCCTTCTGATGGCCGGTATACAGCTTCGTCGGTTTTGCCGTCGCCGTCAAAATCGCCAAAAACAGGAATATCACCGCTAATTCCGTAATTCACAACATGCTGTGTGTTATTTGAACTGTATAAAAGGTACCAGTTGCCCTCTGATGGACGAAACATGGCTACATCGGTCTTACCATCTCCGTCATAGTCGCCGGGAACTGCGATATCGCCACTAATTCCATAGTTAATAACATTTTGAGAGCCATTAGAACTCCTCAAGATGTACCACCTTCCTTCTGATGGCCGGTATACAGCTTCGTCGGTTTTGCCGTCGCCGTCAAAATCGCCAAAAACTGGAATATCACCACTGATTCCGTAATTCACAACATGCTGTGTGTTATTTGAACTGTACAAAATGTACCATTTGCCCTCTGATGGACGAAACATGGCTACATCGGTCTTACCATCACCGTCATAGTCAACGATTTTGGGAATCATGATTGCAGATGCAATCGAAGTCACAAGTGTAACGCTAATTAGGGTTAACAACGTACTGGCAAGTAAAGTCGCAAGAGTTTTTGTCATCTCGAACCTCCTAACGTACCTTTAGAATAATAAGTGAAAGTTCAGTGTTAGTAGTGCAATCTTGTGGTTGCTATATAATACTGCTTGGATTAAGTCATAGTGTCATATGATTAAATATTTGTTCCTATAAAGTTCTAACCGATAAATTCACATCTGCTAACGTGTAACTGTCAGCCTCTCCAATATTACCGCTGATACCGTCCAATAACGCGTCATAAAAAATCCGCAACCGAGAATAATTAAATTTACTCAGCACGAAACATACGCATATCGCGTAGTAGATCAATAAATTGCAGATAAATATAGTTTTGTTGTTGCAATGTTGATTCAAATGGAAATGTATTGCATTTCTAAAGGTGTAATACAGTCTCACCTTGTCATAAATATTGGCATAAATACTAAAGATATTGGCGGTCATCTCAGATCTGTCATCCATGTCATATATTTTGGCATCCAATAATGCGAGAATCATTCCGCCGTTTAAAGGTATACGATACGTAAATTCACAGTCATCAGCATAGATGACATAGTCTTCGTTTGGATATCCGATAACCTCGAGTAGACTTTTATGAAAAAACAGGCCTCCATAGGGTGCAAAGTTTGTTGTCCTGTAATTGGTTCCGCGACCGCTCAGGCTGGCTTTGGGTAACTTAAAAAGCCTGGCGCATGTGTTTCTGATAATTTCACCAACATGGAACCCCAAGAAACTGTTCGGCTTCCCGAGCAATAGCCAAGGGTTATCCTGAGCGACAACTCTTTCATTGATTCCCAAATGTACCCTGTTGCAAGCCAGAGCCGTTAGTTCATGCTTGTAAGCTAGGTTAGTCCAATATGATTCCAGGACTTCAATCAGATCCAAGTCTGGCAGGTTATCGTCGTCCAGAAGCAAAATGTATTCATACCCCTCCAACTGGTTGGCTTTTATCAATCCAGCCTTGAATGCTTTTGCTGATCCGACATTCTCTGCCATGGTTATACTATCAATGAGCTCGTTATGGTATTGAGATGCAGCGGTATCCAACAGGGCTTTAGTGGAGCAGCTCGAGTTATTGTCCACGAGGACTATTTTCTTTATGTTAAGCTGTGCTATTCGTTCCAGCAGTCTTGATACATAAACTGATCTATCCCCATAGGTGACCGTCACTACAACTATTTTTTCTGCAAATATATCAGTTGCTCTAGGTTCGCTCATGACTATTTTTGCAACTCAAACTTGATTTCGAATGCCGGAAACATAAAGCAGAAACACTCTTCATAAAATTCCTGGGTCCATTTTGAGCGATTTACAATTTTCTGCACGATCCTCTTGGGGAACTTTCGCGAGTTAAAGATCGAATAAAATACTATTTCCAACTTAATAATTTCGAAATCCAAATCATTGTAAAAAACTGGAACAGTCCGCTTGAAAAATTGCTTTTTTGAAAGATAGGAAAACGAATACAGGCCAAACTGAGTCTTATGAGTGTAATCACTATAGAAATACGGATTAGAAAAATGTGGTACGGTTCCACTAAATTTTCCGCCCTTTTTAAGTATCCTGTATGATTCCTTAAAGAACAGATCAATACTAGTAAGGTGTTCCAGAAAATGATGTGAAACGATTCCGTCAACACTGTTATCATCAAAAAAAGGGAAACCTTTATTAAGGTCTGCCACAATATCAACTCCATCCATGTTGATAATATCAATAGCGATCGAATCAGCCATTCGTTTGGACTCACCACAGCCGCATTCTATGATTACCGAAGGCTTTTTGTTAATCGTTTTCATGACACCGGTTTTATCGTGCATAATCAGGCCTTTTAGATCAAAATATAGCAACAAAGTCGCTTGCGATTAACTATGCAAGAACACCGTCCGTATTTCTCTAAATAACTTGCCCCTATCTGCTAATATGAAAAATACGAGATAAACAATAATGCCGAATACTGAATTAATTATAAGCAAAACCGGAGTCATGTGAATCGCCTGCTTTAGCAATGTCATGGCAATGCCCATAACTACTACGGAAGCTATGGGTAGCTTTATAACATCTACAAATTCGGCCAAATCAACATTTATCTCTCTTTTTATAATCGGAATATAGACAAAATATTGAGTTGCATAAGCAAGCGTGACGGCTATTGCAACTCCTTCAATTCCATAATAGTTTATTGCAGGATAAATAAGGCTAAGCTCTACCACTGTGACAATAAGTATTGCTTTCATAAAAAGCTGAGGTTTGCCAATTCCCATCACCACGTTTCCGATCGGTTCCAATAGTGACCTCAAGACTCCGTACAAGCAAAATATCTGGAAAGTAATGACCGCTGGCAACCATCTATCGGTCCCTCGCCCGAGAATATAAAAAAGGAACTCTCTTCCCTCTATGAATAAAATCGCATTCGCAGGCACTGCCAAGAAAGCTATATATTGCAATGAAGTAAGATATGCCTTTTTCATAGAGGATGTTTCGTACTGAAGCTTTGAAAATGTCGGGAACAGTACCTTATGAAACATGCCCCCCATTAGCACACAAACCATCGATCCCCAGTTAAACGCAATCGAGTAATAACCCAACTGTTCGATTCCGGACAAAGAGCCGATAAGAAAGTTATCCGTATTAAATATTACAAATACAATGATCCCCGGGAGCAGAAGACTCCAACCAAAACCCAAGAGTTGCCTGGCAATAGAGCTATCAAAGACAACCCTGAGGGAAACCGGCTTTATAATGACCAGCATTGCGGCATTCAACAAATTTGACAACAAGCTGGCGCCAACTACGCTCCAATAACCGAATCCGAGATACGCCATGTATACTGAACATATCGAACTCCCGACGAGTGCCAATGTCTGCGGGCCTACGAGTTTCTTATAGTCCAGGTTCCTGGTCAGCACCACTTGCGGCAAAAAAATGAATATGGAGATCAGGAAATTTAATGATAATGCCCTGATTACTGTTGGTATTTCATGCTGGCCATTAAAATAGTATGACAGAGGTGCCGCAATAATAATCAATGCGAATATTATAAGACTTAGTATTACTTTTAACGTAAATGCCGTGTACAAAGTAGTGCTATCGATTTCTTTTTTTTGAACCACAGCATTGTTGATACCGAAATCACAAAACTGGATCATGAAATTACTGAATATCTGCGCAAATCCTACAATGCCATAATCTTGTGGTGTCAGAATTCGAGCCAAATATATCGTTGTGACAAATTGTATAATTGCCGCCAAAATAGTGGCTATTGAATTATAACCGATGTTATTGACTGTCTTAGCTATCAGCTCTCTATGCATTTGCAGAAATGTCTCCGCCCGAGCCCCATGTCGAACAGGCTAAAATAACCAATCAGCATCCAGACAATGGTGATTACAGCAAAGCGATCTGTGCCGAGATGCTTGATGAGAACCGGAATCGTGACAAGTCCGACGCCCATGGGGACTATTTGGCCTACCAGATTGAGTGTGGCGTTTCTGGCAATCGAGCAACCGCTGGTGAAACTCTTTGCATTTATGACAGGCCGGTCGTTCATAGATTTCTGATATCCCGTTTTGAGTAATGGCTTGAAAGGGCATGATTTTTCCAATTCAAGCGCCCGAACATGCATTCCTTCAGGCACTATTCGTTTTGCAAAGTGAGCTTCTGTTTTTTCCAGAACAACAGCCGGCTTTTCAACTCGAACCACCGCATCTTGTCCTGCTCGGACATCCTGTCGAGATGTTCGAGCACGAACGAAAGGTAGATCGAGCAGAGGAACGCCGTAAGTGCGGCAACCAGCACGATCAGCGTGCGATGGGGTTTGCTTTTCTTCTCGGGCACTTTTGCCACCTGGAGCACCTGGAACGGCGAAACATCCTTGACCTCGGACATCCTTGCCACTTCATACTGCTTTGCAAGCAGCTCAACCATTGTCTCCTGGATCTTGAAATCCCGCATCAGCCGCAGGTACTGCTGTCCCAGCTGCGGCATGCTCCCCACCGACGGAATGGCGCTGCCTCCGCCGCCATTCCCTTCGAGCCTGGCGATCTGGGCCTGCAGTCTGCCGATGGCGGCCTTGGACGTTCTCACTTCCTGGCTCGAATCGGTGAACTGGCTCCGGTAAGCGGAAAGTTGCACTTCCTGGGCGGCAAGCTGGGCACGCAGTTGCGCCACGCCATCGATCGTGGCTTTCGCCTGATCGCTTACCGATACGGCCTTGTTTTTCGACTGAAAGGCCTTGAGCGCATCCTCAGCCTTGGCAAGATCGACACGGGCCGAGGCAAGCCGTTTTTCCAGATACATCCTGTCATTGCCCGCAGACGCCATGTTGAGCCGATTTGCCAGCCTCCCCAACTCCTCCACGTAGGCGTTGGCCATCTCCGCCGCGCGCCTGGGGTCCCTGTCATCCACGGCAATGGTGATGATGCCGTCCTTTTTTCCCACCGTGACCGCAACATTTCTGTCCAGCGCTCCATAGGCTTCGGTCCGGTACTTCGCCTCGTAGGCTTCCAACAGCCTGAAGCGGTCAATGAGCGGGTCCCTGATGGTTTCGCCATTGAGCATGGCCAGATACACGTCGGCCTTGGAGGGGTTGCCGAGCCCGATCCGTCCGACTCCGGCCAGGCCGGCCAGTTGGCCAAGAGCGGCTCCCACCCCTTCGCGATCGTCCTCCAGCGGCAGGATCATGGACCGTGCCGTGTAGAGGTTCGGCAGCATCAGCGTGTAAATCACGGCGACAAGGGCCGCAGCGAGGGTGATGCAGGCAGTCAGCCGCCAGTGCTTGATGATTACGGCCGCGAAATCAAGCAGAGTGAACAGGGGTTTCGAGGTGCGGGTATCGTCAGTTGAATTTTCTGAATGCAGCATCATATGAACTCCGCGAATCCTTGTAGGTTTTCCCTTTCCGCCGCCATCGCTACAGACCTGCCGCTACTATCACCCCGGCCGCAAGGGCCAGGTTGCCGAGGATGACGGCTATATCCTTGATTTCCCGCATCCAGGCAATTCTCTCGAATCTCTGGGGCACTATGACGGTGTCGCCCGGCTCCAGGGTCGTTGACATGAAACCGCCGAAGGTCCAGCGACGCTGGGAGTCACTCCAGTTGATGCCAAAGGACGACTGCTGGCGGCTCAAGACCGTCCCGTCGGCGCGGACGATATAGATGTCGCACTTTTCCGCGTTTCGGGTCGGACCGCCCGCCTTCTCCAGATAGAACGCCACATCCTCATTGTTCTCGGGGATAAAGCTGGTCGGGTTGTAGACCTGCCCAAGGACGCTCACGGCATGGGGCTGCGGGGGCACTTCCAGCGTGTCTCCCCCCATGAGTTCCACGTCGGAGGCAGTTCCCTTGAACGCGTCGGGTTGTTCCAGACGGATCACCAGCCGCCCTTCCGCCTTCGCCGTCTTCAGCAGCGCCACGGAGCGCTGCAGGCTCTCCAGGGCCGCCTTGGTTGCCTCCACTTCCTCCTTGGAGGATGCGGTCGTGGCCAGCTCGGCCTGTTTTTTCAGGATCTCCTGCTCGGAGGCGGCCACCATCTCATCCATCCTCTTCTGCTGCAGCTCCCGAAGGGGCTCCCTGGTGTATTTGGCGGCGCGCAGGTATGCCTTGTCCGTAAAGCCGCCGGCACGCTCGATCAGGGCGCTCAGCTTTTCCCCCTTGTGAATCGGATAGACGCCGGGGAACCTGAACTCGCCGCGCAGCGTGACGTATCGCTCCTTTTCCTCGGCCCAGTTGGGGATTTTCCTGATGGTCACCTCGTCAAAAGGGGCGAGCACCAGGTTGTCCTTCGGATCGCCCTTCAGGGCCTGTTCCAGATTGATGACGATGGGAAACGATGAAACCGACTCGCCGGTCTTGGATATCCGGTTGATCTCGGCGTTTTTCAGATAGGCGGAGGTCTTGAGGTTGCCGGCCTCCATGAGGAGATCGCGGACCGTCATGTTGGCGAAGAGCCGATATTCTCCCGGCCGCTGCACCTCGCCGTTCACCTTGACCTTCGGCATCTCCTCCATCTCCCAGCGGGAGAAGATCCGCACCTCGTCGAACTCCTTCAGTTCCAGGTCGTGCTCGGGATCGCCCGCAAGCGCCTTGGCGACACTGACGAATATTTTTTCCAGATGGGAATCCGGCGGGTAGAGCCGGGTTATTTCCGCGGCATCCTTGTAATATTCGGTGAGGAGATTGTCCTGGGACAGGAGCTGGCTCAGCCGCATGTGGGGCTGGAGCGCATAGACTCCGGGGCGGAGCACGTACCCGTCGAGCCGGACATGGTCACGGAGGGTGGCGTTGATGGGGAATATCTTGACGATATCCATATCCTGGATCGCTATCCCCTGTACGATCTGATCCAGGGATTTCCCCGCCCCTTTCGGATCGATGTTGAAATCGGCAACCATCCGTTTGTCATGGGCGTCGACCCTGGTGATCTGCACCCTCTGCAGATAGCCGGTGGGAAGGAACCCTTCCGCCAGCTCAACCAGATCGCCGAGGTTCTTTTCGTCCTTCAGTTCATAGATGGCGGGGCGCTTCACGTTGCCGGCGATTCCGGCGACCCTGCCGATGACCGGCACGAAGATGGTGTCGCCGGGTTGGAGACGGATGTCCTTTCCCTTGTCCCCCTTGAGGAAGAAATCGTAGAGATCGACCGTTTCCACGACCTTCCCCCCACGCTTGATCTTGATATTTCTCAGGGTGCCGGTTTTCAGGGGGCCGCCCGATGCGGCAAGGGCGTTGATCAGCGTCGAGAGCGGGCTCAGGTTGTAGTCGCCGGGCATCTTCACCTCGCCGACCACGTACACCTTGATGACACGCAGCTTGCCCATGGTCACATTCAGGTCGAAATTCTTGTATATCTTCGACAAATGGGTTTTCAGCACCTCCGGCAGCCGCTCGAAGGTGATTCCCCATACCTTAACGCTCCCCACCCGCGGAAGCACGATTTCCCCGCTCCGGTTCACCTCCAGTTCGTGGGTGCCTTCGGCGCTCCCCCAGAGGTTCAGGATGATCCGGTCTCCCGGGCCGATAACGTAATCGGGGCCCACCGGGATATCGGCAAGGGGAGCGAAACCGGCCGCGGCTGGCCTGAAGAAGTTGTACCCGAACTGCCTGAGCTCCTGAACCTCGTAGGGCTGAGGGCGGGTATTGTCTTCTGCGCCGGCTTTGGCAATAACGCTTTTTTCAATGGCGGAAAGCTCATCCGCATCCGCGGAGGATTCTTTTGCCGTTACCGTCTTGCCTTCTTCAGTATTTTTCCGTGGGGATGAAGCCTCTGCCGGGGGCGAGGCCTTGGCAGCCGACGATAGGGATGTAAACGTTGGCAAGGCTGCGGCAGGGCGGTGTGGGGAGGCCTGTGGCAACTCCCGGGACAGGGTTGGGAAAAATTCCGCGGCGAAAACCAAGTGAATACCGCACAACACCCCGACCAACCCGAGAAGGGCACAGAAAAACGAATTTCCTCTTTTCAAGGGATTCTCCTTTGCTCCCCACAGCCCTGTCGGAAATTCTGTTTTTCCTTGGTAAGGGTGTTACCTGCCGGGGGGTCCGTGCGGACCCCCCCGGCAGGTGCATTACGTTCCGGAATCAGAAGTTCAGGGCTGTGGCAATGGCTTGAACCTGGGCAGCAGTCAGGGTCGACAGGAAGCCCATGCCGCCAACGTTGTTATTGATTGCAGCCTGAATCTGGGCTGCGGTTCTCATCCTCTTGGTCGACGTCGCCAACGGGTTGTGGCAGCCGGCACAGTTGGCTGCATACAGTGCCGCGCCGTCCAGGGCCGGAGCCGATGTCATGGCCGAAACCTGGGCCGACGGGGCGCTGGTGCCGGCAGCGTTCATGGCGGTGACCACGTAGAAATAGGTGGTGGATGCGGTCAGACCGGTCTGAACATAGGGAGAGGTGGCGTTGGCGATCAGGGTCCCGTTGGCCGGGGTAACGCCCGTGGTGGTGGACCAGTACAGGTTGTACGAGGTTGCGCCGGTAACGGCCGGCCAGGTGATGGTTACCTGATTGGCGCCGCCCGTGGCAGTCGCAACGGGAGCGGCCGGCACGGTCACCGCGGCGGCGGGAGTGGCCGAAACCTGGGCCGACGGGGCGCTTTCGCCGACGGCATTGACCGCAGTCACGACGTAGAAGTAGGTGGTGCCGTTGGTCAGGGCGGTCTGGACGTAGGGAGAGGTAACGCCGGCGATCAGGGTCCCGTTAGCCGGGGTAACGCCCGTGGTCGTGGACCAGTACAGGTTGTACGAGGTGGCACCGGTGACGGCAGGCCAGGTGATGGTCACCTGATTGGCACCAGCGGCGGCACTTGCAACGGGAGCAGCCGGCACGGTCGCGACGGCGGAAGGAGTGGCCGAAACCTGGCCCGACGGGGCGCTCTCGCCAACGGCGTTAACCGCGGTCACGACGTAGAAGTAGGTGGTGCCGTTGGTGAGACCGGTCTGGGTGTAGGGAGAATTGACATTGGCGATCTTGGTCCCCGTTGCCGGGGTAACGCCCGTGGTCGTGGCCCAGTAGATATTGTACGACGTGGCACTGGACACGGCGCCCCAGGAGATGGTTACCTGCCCGGAACCGGCGGCGGCGGTTGCCGTGGGAGCTGACGGAACGGCCGCCGGAGGCGCTGCCCCTTCAATCGAGATCTTCGTGGCATTCAGTACGCCGTTGACAACGGTGCCTTCCACTTCCACCTTGACGCCGTTGGCGATCCCGGCAAGGGAAAGATTGCCCGCGTTAACCTTCGTGCCTGCCACCGTGAACGTATTGCCGGTAAGATTCTGGACAAAGCCCTCGACATCCACGTGCCCTTTGTGGTTATCGTCGACCTCGACCCCCTCTTTGCGGGAGGAAACGCTGGTCGCCTTGAGGGTAGTGGCGGTGGCAGCCGTCATGGTCCCCTCGACCTTGACGAACGACCCAACGGCGGTGCCGGCCGGGAGGGTGATGCCGGTTGCGTCAACGGTCAGGCCGCCGATGGCGAAGCTGGTGGCCGTCGGCATGGCGGTGATGGTCCCTTTCATCTCAACAACCGTGGTCGGTGTCCAGTCGGGGAGATGCCGCTCGATGCGGGTTGCCTTGATCGTGCCGCTGGCATCCGCGTAGCCGCTTACCTGGACCATTTGTCCCGGCATGGGGGCGCTGTTGAAATCGTCGAACACCGTTGCCGAATCGAACGTGATGTTCTGCCCCAGAACCGTCATGGTTTTCGCAACGCTGTCCACTGCCGCGATCGGCCCCTCGAGGGTATCGGAAAACTTGACATAGGTCGCCTTGGCGTGGGTACTGTCGCTGAATGTCCCCATAACCGTGACGACCATCCCTACCTTGAGCCCTCCGGCCACGTCACCGGGATTTTCCATGTCGGGGGTGAGGCCAGTGGTGTCGTATTCCACCCCGTTGACAAAAATGCTCCCCAGCTTGGTAATGGTCCCTTTGCTTACCCCCTGGCTGGCGACCGGCGCCGAACCGCCGCCCCCTCCTCCGCAACCTGCCATGACCATCACCCACACCATCATGAATGCGGCGACAAACACCTGGTACAACAATCGTCTTCTCATCGTGTCCTCCTTGACCCTTTGCTGTGTGACTTTGCCGACTGTTTCGTATGCGCAGATTGGCTCTGCGGCAACCCAGGGCAATAGTACCAGCAGCCCCCGGGTGAGGAGGTAGGTGCATGTCTGTTTTTGGATTAAGACATTCGAGAACCGGAGGCATGTCCGCACCCGCGGACTGACCGGCGTTAACTGTAGGATATCTTAGCAGGCCAATCAGGAAGGGAAGATAGGAGTACGTCTGTTTTTGAACTAGGAGTTTTTGGTAGAAACAGGGTAGGAATTCAGAGAAGCACAGTGCGGCGTAGTCCTACGGGGACGGATAACCGTGCAGGGGGCAAGGGAATCGGGCCCCCCCTGCGCGACCAAACAAGAGAGCAGGGATCAAAGGCTGAAATAGAATGTCGCTCCAATCCCTTTCTCCCCCTCGGCCCAGATCTTGCCGCCATGGCGCTGGATTATCCGTGACGCCGTGGCGAGACCGATGCCGAATCCGGCAATCTCGCGGTCACATTCGAGTCTCTGGAAGGGGAGGAAAAGCTTGTCGGCATCCTGTTGATCGAATCCGATCCCATTGTCACGGACAAAATAGATGAGATCGTCCTCCTGGTTGACCATGCCGAACTCGATATGGGCATCTTCTTTTTTCATGGAGTACTTCAAGGCATTTTCGAAAAGATTTTCAAGGACTATCCGCAGAAGTTCGGGGTCGCAAAAGCCTTTGACCCCTTCGGCGATTGAAAAAACCGCCCGGCAGTCCGGTTGCTGCAGGAGCAGGTTAGTTTTGATCTCATTAGCCATGCCGCTGAGATCCGACCAGCTTTTTTCCACACGCTTTCGCGAGTAGAGGGAGAATTTGAGCAGGACTCCGATGAGGTTGCTCATGCGGAGAACTTCCCGGTGTATGATCCCGAGATATTTCTTCCCCTCGTCGTTCAGGACCGCGGCGTGCATTTCGAGCAGCACCTGGGAGAAACCGCTGATGGATACCATGGGGGAACGGAGATCGTGGGCAACCGTGTAGTTGAATGCTTCAAGCTCACTGTTCGCCATCTCCAGGTCCGCCGCCTTGCGGGCCAGGTCAGCATTGAGGCTTCGAATCAGTTCGTTCTGCCGTGAAATCTCCTGTTGCGCCCTGATAATAGACAGCACCTTGTCCAGGACGGCGAAAATCTGCTGAATATCGATGGGCTTCAGGATGTAGTGACTGATGCCGATCTCGATGGCTTGCAGCAACTGCTGCGTGTTGGCATAGGCAGTCAGGGCGATGATCTCGGTCTGGGGACTCAACGCCTTGATCTCCGCCGCCATCTTGAGGCCGTCGGTTACGGGCATGTTGATGTCGGTGATAACGATCTGGGGTAGATTCTGCCTGAATGCGACAAATCCCGATTGGCCGTCTTCAGCGACAATAATCCGCAACTCCGGATAACGACGTGAGATGATCAGGCTGAACATCTCACGGGTGCCCGGTTCATCTTCAACATAGAGAAGCGCTATCCCCCGCTCTTCAGCATCAGATGCCGTCACATTTCACCCCTATCCTGAACATTGCGCCGTCGTGAGTGTTGGGATCAGCCAATAATCTGAAATAGTATACCCGCCCGCCTCACCTTCCTCAACCATCGAGAATTGAGAGGCCGGCTTGCATACTCCGGAAACCTCATTACAATTCAATTTCAGAGACATATTTTCAAGGAGGAAAATATGCCCGGAAACCATATGGTACTCGAAAGTCCCCACCGCGCGGACGAGGACGCCGTTGCAGCCCTCTCCTTTCTGGAAAAAGTGCTGGCAGGGTATCATCCGCGTGATTTCGAGGTTCGCCTCTGGGACGGCACGCTTCTCAAGGCCGAAGAGAAGCCCCGCTTCACCATGGTACTCAACCACCCCGGCGTCCTCCGCGGAATGTTCCTGAATCCCAGCCAGATAACCCTCGGCGAGGCGTTCGTCCGCAAGGACTTCGACATCGAAGGGGACGTGGTCGCGGCCTTTGCCCTCGGTGACTATCTAATGGGTCTCCATTGGGGGATTCTCGACCGGTTCCGCATGGGCAGGGACCTCTTCACCCTCCCGGCAACGGCAAAGCCGTCACGTCCCGGCCACGCCTCCGCTCATCTGTCCGGGTCCGTGCATTGCAAAAAAAGGGACAGCCAGGCCATCGCCTTTCATTACAACGTCTCAAACGACTTCTACCGCCTCTGGCTGGACGAACGGATGGTCTATTCCTGCGCCTACTTCACGTCCACCAGCGATGAACTCGACGCTGCCCAGGAGCGAAAACTCGACTACATCTGCCGCAAACTGAGGCTGAAACCGGGAGAGCGACTGCTGGACATCGGCTGTGGCTGGGGTGGGCTGGTGCTCCATGCCGCACGTAATTACGGCGTTAAGGCCCACGGTATAACCCTCAGCCGTCCCCAGGCGGAACTGGCCGGCGAGCGCATCCGGGCCGCCGGACTGGAAGATAGCTGTCGAGTGGAGGTAAAGGATTACCGGGAACTGGAGGGGCAGGGAATCTACGACAAGATCGTGAGTGTCGGGATGTTCGAGCACGTGGGGAAAGCACGCCTTGAGGAATACTTCGCCCGTGCCTTCCGGCTTCTCGGAACCGGCGGGGCGTTTCTCAACCATGGGATTGCCGCCGGTCAGGGCTACTGTCCCGACGACGACAACTCGTTCATTGACCGCTACGTCTTTCCGGACGGCGAACTGCTGCCGGTCGACGTCACGCTCCACGCCGCCGCCGCGGCCGGCTTTGAAGCGCGCGACCTGGAAAGCCTGCGGGAACACTATGCCCTTACCCTGCGCCACTGGATAAAACGTCTGGACGCCGCGGCAACGGAAGCCTTCATCGCTGCCAGCGAGACAACTTTCCGCGTCTGGCGCCTCTACATGGCAGGCTCCGCCCATGCTTTCGACTGCAATCGAATCAATATCTACCAGGCCCTGCTTGCGAAACCGGACAAGGGGAAAAGCGGACAGCCCTTGACCCGTGCCGACTGGTACGCCTGAATTCTCATGCAGGCAGCCAGCGCATGATCAGACCGCCCCCCTCTTCGGCCATGGGGTTGAATCAAGACGTTACACCGTCAAATGAACCGTAGCAGCAGAAAGGCTCCGATCGGCAGCAGGGCAAATACCATCCACATAGATCATTTGCGGCTTCCCTTCTGCGGCGGCCTCATACCTGGCGCGGCGCAAACATGATGATGGCCATGCCGACCAATGAACGTTTTTCCTCAACCAGAGGTACGGCAGATAACAGCCGAGAATCCCGGCGAGAGCCGTCAGAACGAACAGCCCCAGGGTCTTTATGAACATGAGTACTCCTGCGTTGATTTTTCGGGAAAAAATCTCAACAAGATAAATGGTGAGGCAAGTGGAGACATGCCTGCGGCCTCACATGAACATTCTGGCAAAAAACAGAGAGCAAATGATCCAAACGGTAATGACCGTGGCGGCCGCCAAGCGGCTGACTGGCCGTTCGGTGGCCTTGGATGCTGCTTCTCTGTGTTCCGCCATTACTTCGTACGGTATCAGCCGGACAACAAGCAGGATGCCGAGCGGCACGATCACCAGATCGTCCAGGTAGCCGAGCACTGGGATAAAATCCGGAATCAAGTCGATGGGTGACACAGCATAGGCAGCTACGACCAGCGCAAGAGCCTTGGCGAACCAAGGTGTGTGTGGGTCCCGGGCGGCAAGCCAGACTGCATGCACATCCCGTTTGATTGTACGCGCCCATTGCCTTGCGTTGGAGATCAGCCTTGTTGTTGTCATAGTGGGGTCTTCTCAGTACGTTACTTGCTGACTTGTTGAAAATTTCGATCACCTGATGAATGAGCTCATCATTGTCACTCTTGTCTCTGACGGCATTCGAGACACATCCTTTCAGGTGATCTTCCAGAATCACCATTCCAAGGGAACGGATCGCACCACTCGTGGCTGCTGCTTCAAAGTGTCGAGGCAGTCCCGGTCGTCCTCCACCATCTTGCGAATGCCTCTGATCTGACCTTCAATCCGGTTGATTCTCGAAAGTAATACCTTGTGATCATCTCCACAGAGTGCCATACCCACCGACCCACGTCTCTAAAAATCTCGCTACTGCTTGTTGCTGCATGGCCAGACCTGCCTGAAACAAATTTTCTAACACATTTCCAGTTGACAACGAATTTCAATTTCTTTTATAGTGACCAAACGTTGACGGAGAGACGCATGGGACAGTCACGATTTGTGCCACACAGTGGTTCGGACCAGCAGTTTCATGGACTGGTTCATCACCAGGCGGATAGCGGAGGGACGGGCAACCTGTGCGTCGCCCTTTGAGTACCTCCATACTCGTTCAAGAGCGCCTTTTTTTGCATTGCAGTTGATAGTGATTTTCATTTGCATACTTTCCAGCAAACCAGGACGCACATCAATATTCAGGCAGGAGGTAATGGCGCAATGCCGGTAAAGTGCATCACCGCTGCAGAGCTTATGGATGGAGAGATTGAAATCATTATTGTCCACGCCGGGGAACAGTACCGGTTGAGGATTACCGCGAACAACAAGCTGATACTCACGAAATAGCCGTGCTGGCTCCCCTGGCCCGCACCATCACCTGAAAAACAGTATCTCAAGCCAGCCACGCAGACTTCACGTCACGCAGCCAGCCAGCCAGAGACAAGAACTCATTAAAAGGAGATTTGTCAATGACTGCCCTGCGCACCACCTCCCTTGCCTTTGCCTTTGTTCTGACTATGTCAGCCGCCGCCCATGCCAGCCCTGGTCAAGCGATCCGGTCCGATGGAAATGCTGATGATGCCTACTCTGCCGGGAAACGTAACAATTCGAACAACCCGAATCAGGAAATTCCCGGGCAAATCACTGCCGAAAACTGGGCCTATCAACTGGTCGCCGATTTGGAAGAAAAATACGGGGCGGGATGGAAACTCGCTGAAGGACAGAGCGCCTCCCGGAATGAGCTGCTGGACAAATTCGTCGACGCGCTCACCAGAATTGCAGACAGGTACGACAAGGAGGGGGGGCAGGCGGTCTCTCGGGATGACCTGGAGAACATTCGCACTCTGATTGTTGCGCTGGAGGATGAGCTTTTCGGAAACAACAGCTACACCACTATCCGCACCACCATTGAACAACTCCTTACGTTGGTCGAACCCCCGGTCCCCGTTTTTAAGTACAAGGTAGGCGTCAACGGCTTTTTGAGGGGCGAAGGTTCGTCCAACTTCAGGCTGGCGGACTTGAGTTATGCCGCGGGCAAGGATGCCGGCCGGATGTTGTATCGGGTCAAGCCGTTCGCCTACTGGCATCCCAACGATTATCTGGATGTCCATCTTGAGGGGCAGGGATATGGTTTTACCGGCGAAGGCTCCAGGGATTCCCATGAATTCAATCTGTATCAGGGATTCGTGGAAGCCAAGCTTCCCCAGGGAGACGGTTCAGGCAAAAACCTCCTGGCCCTCAAGGCCGGCCGCCAGGAGTTCAATTACGGCAGCGGCTTTATCCTCGGGACCGACAGTTTCTTCAACGGCCTGACCTTCGATGCCGGAAGACTCAGGGTACAACCCTCGTGGAACTGGTTCAACAACCTCTCCCTCGACCTTTTGGGCGGCTCCTATGCCAGGCCATTTTCCGATGGAGTGAACGGAGACTTGCTGGGCGCCTATCTTACCTACCAGCCATCCGCAGACAGCAGCTTCGAAGCATACGGCTTCCGCGACACCGGGTCTGAGGAGCGCCATTCCGGTGAACATCTGGATACCCTGGGCTTTCGCAGCACCAGTTCAGTTGGCATTTTCGGGCTGGAATACGAACTGGCCTACCAGACCGGCAAATCCTTCAACGGCGCAAGCAACGACAATATTTTCGCGTTCGGCGGACACGTTGACCTGACCGGCGAAATTCCCATCAGGGTTTTCGACAACTCCTACAACAGCTCGGTCTTCCTCAGCTACGCCATGGGGTCCGGGGATAAAAATGCGGTCAACGGAACCTCATCGGCCCGGGAATTCCGTAACCCGAACAACGACACGTCATTGGTGGGCGACATGGGACTCATCGGCGACCTGTCCGGCTTCGACGCCGGGGAACAGCACGCCAGCGGCATCCAGGTCTACACCCTCGGCTTCGGGATTGACCTCTCCAAGAAGCTGAACATCTCCGCCACGGGACGCAAGTTCGTGGCTGACAAGGTGGCGGACGGCATCAGCCGCGACATCGGCATCGAGACCGACCTCACCCTCACCTACACCCACAACAAGGACTATGCCCTGGTGCTGGGTTACGACCACTTTTTCACCGGCAGGTTCTTCCGCGACGCCAACGCCGGAAACAGAGACATCGACTATGTCTTTGCCATGCTCCAGTTCAATTACGACTGGACAAAGCGCAAGCGGTAGTCACTTTGACCTTCCCCCCATTCTCCCGCCAATCCATGAATGTTCTCAATTTCTACACTATTTAAATACTGTCCACCCAGTGAGTAGCCGCCAAGAACCCCTCATGAATCGCATCCTTGATTCTACGGGGGGATTTCTTGTCACCTATGATGCAATATGGTAATCCGGCACGGTCAAGATCGCCGACGAGAAGATCGTCTGACTCAAAGCCGACAGATATGACCAGACATCCAAGCGGGACGGTAATCACCCCCTCGAGCGTTTGGATGACCGCTTTTCCATCCTTTATTTCCTGAACAGAGGATGAGGTATGGATATTCACCCCCCCCTTGTTCAGATGGTCCAAAAGAACCCACCTCAGGGTTGCGCCCATGTCAGCAAGCGGTTTTGGTCTTATCTCCACCAGGGAGACGTCAAATCCTTTTGAACTGAGATAATCGGCGGTTTCCCCCCCCACCAGACCGGCACCGATGATGACCACCGGATTGTCGGGTGAGACCGTGCCATCCAGAATCTCGCTGCTCGTGTAACAGGGAACCTGTTCCATTCCATTAATGAGAATGGTTCTCTCCTTGGCGCCGGTAGCCAAAATGACTGCGTCGAAATTTTCAGAAAGTCGTGAAAAGTCGGTTTCCGCAACGACTGGCACCTTCAGTCCCGCCAGTTCATGGGTAAGATAGCGGATCAGTCCGGCAATCTCGGATTTGTGTGGGGGGGCTGCAGCAGTGCCAAGCCTTCCGCCTGTTTGCCGGTTCTTTTCCAGAAGGGTCACCTTGTGACCGCGCGTAGCCAGGACGCGTGCAGCCTCCATGCCTGCAGGGCCGCCTCCTACCACGAGTATGCGTTTTTTGGGTTTGGCAGGCGGCAACGAACCATCATCGGTCAGGTCGGCATTCAGCGAGCATTCGATCCTGTCCCTGGCAAAGGCGCGGTCAAAACAGTTACAGCATGAAATGCAGGGGCGGATAGATTCGTCCTTTCCCGCCTGAGTTTTGTTGGGCCAGTCTGGATCCACGATCAGGGCTCTCCCTAGCGTTACCATGTCCAGCTTTCCTTCGGCAATGACCTGACGCGCCATTTGGGGTTCAGTAATACGGACGGCGCACGAAACTGGTATAGAGACGACCTCTTTGATTTTTGTCGCATAGGGGATGAAATGGCCTTGGGGAACGGAGGGACCTATCTGATGGACCGGCGCATCGTGCCACCCAGCAGTTACGTTAAGGAGATGAATCCCCCATTTTTCCAGTTCGATCGCAAAGTTTCGGTGATCCGCATCATCCATCCCCCCGGGCATATTGTCCGTTGAAGACATCCGGAAGATAAGTGGAAAATCATGCCCGACCTCACGCTTCACCGCTGCGATGACCTCTCTTATAAAGGTCCGGCGCTTCTCTTCATCCCCGCCGAACCTGTCAGTGCGCTGATTTGTCAGGGGAGAGAGAAACTGACTGATCAGGTATCCAGTTGCCCCCAGAAATTCAACGGCCTCGAATCCCGCGCGCTTTGCCCGACCTGCAGCTGCGGCAAAAGATTCGATGATCCCTTCTACCTCTGCAGTGGTCAACTCGTGCGGCAGCTCCTTCGTGTAGCGGGAGGGCAAAGCCGAAGGAGCGACCGGATCCAAGCCGCCGTTGATCGCCTTTTTTGCATAACGCCCGGCATGGTTCAGTTGCAGGGCCGGAACGGCGCCGCCTTCTTTGATCGCCCTGGCGACTTTTTCCAGAGACGGCAACCACTCATCCCGGTCCGCCCCGATCTGATGCTCATCCTGCCTTCCGGCCGGATCCACATGGCAGGCGCCGACGATGATCAGGCCGGCCCCACCTTTGGCTCGCCGCCGATAGAACCGGAGCCATTCATCACTGATGTCGTATCCGTCTATGGGATAGTTGAGGATGAACGCAGGCATGATGATCCGGTTCTTTATGGTCAGCCCGCTGATGGTAATTGGAGAAAAGAGATCTGGCGCTTCTGCCGGGACTGGTTTTGTGTTCATTGTGATAACCCTTGCGCAGTTTCCCGCGATGTATTTCTTGACGGGGTCAGCCGGAAATTCCGACCTCGAGTTGCTAGAAAGCCGACCAGCCGCCATCCATGGAGACGATCTGTCCTGTCATGTAGCTTGAGGCCTCCGACGCCAGGAACACCACGACATCGGCGACTTCCCGGGGCTGACCGCCCCTTTTCATGGGGATCTTCAGCAGGTTCTGCTCCAGAATCTTCGGATTTGTCTCAATATCCCTCTTGGCCATTTCGGTAACGATATAGCCCGGGGCAATACAGTTCACCCGGATATTGTGACGGGCCCATTCCACGGCCAATCCCCTGGTCAGTTGGACAACCCCACCCTTGCTGGCTATGTATGACGCAATATTGGGAAAGCCCCTGAGACCGAAGACGGAGGCATTGTTGATAACACAGCCGTTCTTGTTCTTGATCATTTCCCTGCCCACAACCTGGCTACAGAGGAAATATCCTTTGAGGTTCGTATCAACGACCGAGTCCCAGTCCTCCTCGGTAAGATTCACAAACGGCTTGACCAGATTGATGCCGGCATTGTTGACCAGGATATCGATCGTTCCGAATTGGGCGATCCCCTTATCCACCATCGCCTGAATGTCATCGGCCTTCAGCATGTCCGTTTTGACCGTAAGACACTGGACCCCTTTTGAGGTCACCTCGGAAGCGACCTTGGCCATACTGGCTTCGTTGCGGCTCGCCAGCACCAGATTGGCACCTGCTTCCGCCAGACCCAGTGCCATGGCTTCACCCAGCCCCTGACTGGCACCGGTGACGATAGCGGTTTTACCTTTCAGACTGAAACGTTCCAAGCCCATGGGATTTCCCTCCTCTGTATGCATTTATCATTCTCATTTACCAACAAATTTCGGTTTCCGTTTCTCTTTGAATGCCCGGCGCCCTTCCTTGACATCCTCCATGAGCAACAACCCGGGGCTCAGCAGATCCTCCCACCGGTAATCATCATCCATGCCGCGATGCAGCATGCGCCTGGTCACCTGGACCGAGAGCGGCGGGCACTCCGCAATCCTGTTCGCTATCTTCATGGCCTCTGCCATCACCTGGTCCTGGGGAACGACCTTGTTGACGATCCCGTATCTCTCCGCCTCGTGGGCATCGATCTTCTCCCCTGTCAGGAGGAGTTGGGATAGCCGCTTCCTCCCCATGACCTCCCGCGCCCTGCCGAGCATTATGACGTGCACGGCGCCGAAGGTAGCGCCAGGCAGTGAGAATTTTGCCGTTTCCGAAGCGATGGCAATATCACTCACGATCGCCACCTTGCAGCCGTAACCGATGGCGGCCCCGTTTACCGCGGCAATAACCGGCTGGGGGATATTTTCCAGCCGCCGGAAGGCCCTGGCGTCAACCTTGATATACTCTGACGAGTCGCGCAGGTTATCGAAATTCAGCTCCTCCAGATCGGCTCCGGCGCTGAACGCCTTGTCGCCCGAACCGGTGATGACCACCGCCTGCACTTCCCGGTCCGACTCTATCTTGTCAAGGACACAATCAAGCTCCCGGTACATGACCGTGTTGCAGGCATTGAGCTTGTCAGGGCGGTTCATGGTAATAACTGCAATGGCTCCGCGCTTTTCGAAGATAATCGTTTCGAATTTTTCGGTCATGGTTCTCTCCTCAGGGAATCCAGATTGATTTCAGTTTTTGCCACACCGGCATTCCGCGTTAACCGGCAGCTGTTCGAAACAGCAGATCCGTAAAATAGCGGGATTCGATGCGCAGAGCCGATTCCAGGTCGACTTGGGCGCCTTCGACCGCCACCGCCAGTATCGATTCCTGTGCCGGTTGCCCGTCAGCGCATTTTTTCCGCAGGATGGCCGGTGCAACAAAGATCTGTTGCGCTATATTGGGGCTGGAAGGTGTCCCCCCCGGCATCTTATATCCTTTCTGGTCCCAGGGCTGACCGGCAGCGGGATTGGCAGCGATCCAGTCTCGTGCCATGGATTGGAGTTCGCCACTGCTGGCAGCTAGTTGGTCAATCAGACCAGTCTCTTTCGCCTTTTCCGGGGCAAGTTTTGTTCCTGCCATGAGGAGCGGCAACCCCTTTTCGAGCCCAATCAGGCGGACCAAGCGCGCTACTCCACCGTTGCAGGGAATCAGACCTGCCGCTACGTCCGGCAGGCCGATCGCGATGGCAAGATCGTTGACCGCTATGCGGTGATGGGCGGCCAGGCAAAGTTCGTAATCTCTTCCCTGAGTCGGACCATTGATGGCTGCAACGACCGGTTTGCCAAGAGTTTCAAGACGCCGCAGCATGCTTTTGTAAGCACTGAGGCGGTTAAAAACCTGCTGACGTGCCGAAAGGCTGTTTTCGCTGACAGTGCAGGCGGTAGCGGGTGATGCCTGATCAATGGTGATAATGACACCACTGATGGTATCGCGTTCAAGGCGATCGAGAAGCTCTCCCGCCGTTCCTTCATCCATGATGCTGGCCGGCTGGCCTGCGGGATTGATGGTAACGGTTACGATACCCTCTCCATCCCTTTCATATCTGTATGCGCTCATATATGTCCCACCTTTTATTGTTTGATTGTGTGCCGCTGTCACAGCCGTTCGACAATGGTCGCTATCCCGATTCCGCCACCGACGCAGAGGGTGCACAGGCCATAGCGCAGCCTGCGCCGCTCCAGTTCATCCAGAACGGTTCCTAATATCATGGCACCACTGGCCCCAAGGGGATGTCCCATCGCGATTGCCCCGCCGTTCACGTTGATCTTTTCTGCCGGTATGTCCAGGTCTTTCCGGAATTTCATGACGACTGCGGCGAAGGCTTCATTAACTTCGAACAGATCGATGTCGCTGATCTTCAGCCCCGCTTTCTGCAGTACCTTGCGAGTAGCTGCCGTCGGACCGGTGAGCATAATTGTCGGTTCGCAACTGGTGATCACCCCGGCCACCACGCGTCCACGCGGCGTGAGTCCCAACTCCTTCCCCTTGGCGGAACTGCCTACCAGCACCGCAGCGGCTCCATCAACAATACCCGACGAGTTCCCCGGCGTATGGACATGGTTGATCCCCTTGAGTTGCGTATATTTGCGTAACGCAACCGTATCGAAACCGACGGCGCCAACCCCCTCGAAGGAGGGTTTCAGTTGGGCCAGACCTTCCATGGTCGTACTTTTGCGGATGAACTCGTCGTGGCCAAGGATCGTCAAGCCGTTTCTGTCCTTCACCGGAACCAGCGATTTAGAGAAATGGCCTTTCTCGGAAGCCTCCGCCGCCTTCTTCTGGGACTCCAGCGCAAAGGCATCCACATCTTCGCGGGAAAATCCCTCCAGTGTAGCTATCAGATCCGCAGATACCCCTTGAGGGATAAAGCCGGTCTTAAGGCTCGTTTCCGGGTCCAGGCCAAGGGCACCTCCATCGGAACTGATGGTTACCCGCGACATGGATTCCACGCCACCCGCCACCACAAGATCTTCCCATCCGGATATCACCTTCATCGCCGCCAGGTTCACCGCCTCCAATCCCGAAGCGCAGAACCGGTTCAACTGGAAGCCGGCAACCACATCGTCCCATCCGGCATACAACGCCGCGGTTTTGGCGATATTCCCCCCCTGATCACCCAGGGGGGTGACGCACCCAATGACGATGTCTTCCACCTGAGATGTGTCCAGATTGTTACGCACCTTCAACTCATTCAAGAGGTCACCCAGCAAGGTAACCGGCTTTACCTCGTGCAGCGATCCATCACTCTTTCCCTTGCCTCGCGGCGTACGTATCGCGTCATAGATGTATGCTTCATTTTTCATACAGATCCCCTCTTGCTAAATTAGAGTCCCATCAACTGCGCTACGATTTCCCGATGGTAGGTCGCATCTCCGAGTGCCTGCTCCGCGGCCTTTGCACGACGGAAATAGATCTGCAAATCGCTCTCGTCAATAAAGCCGACGCCACCCATCACCTGATGCCCCAATGCGGTCAATTTCCGATAGGAGTCGCTCACCCACGCCTTGCACATGGCAGCTTCCTTTTCATAGGAAAGCCCCTGACCGATGCGCTTACTGGCATAAAAGGTCAGAAGCGCTGAACTGTCCAGACAGGTGAGCATATTGGCACAATGGTGCTGGATCGCCTGGAAGCTCCCGATGGGTTGACCGAACTGCTTGCGCGTCTTGGCATACTCCACGACCATCTCCAGGACCTTCCGTGCTCCGCCTACCATCTCCGCACACTTTGCAACCGAGGCTACCCGTAGCACACCTTGCAGCAGCTGCCACCCTTCCCCCGCTTCACCTAGTAGGGAATCTCCCGACACCAGAACATTATTGAAGACAACGTCACACTGTTTGTCCCTGGCAATGGTATTGAGAACCTCTATCGACACTCCCTGAGATCTTCTGTCGACAAGAAAGAGGCTTATTCCCTCTTCACCATTTTTACCGCCGTCGCCTGTCCTGGCAGCGCAGATGATCGTATCAGCTACATGGGCAAAGGGGACAAAGCGCTTGCATCCATTCAACAGAAAACCATCAGCCACTTTTTTCGCAGTAGTCGCAATCTCGCACGCTGACGGTCCGTCGCCGGTCTCCTCCAGCGCCAGTGTCATCAACCGCTTCCCCAGGGAGACTTCCTCCAGGACCGACCGTTTCTGTTCAGGGGTACCTGCTGTCAGGATGGTGAGCGCGCCCAAAACCACCGTGGAGAAAAAGGGGCCGGCATACCCGGCGTAGCCCATTTCCTCCAAGATCAGGGAGAGTTCAAAGAATGTTGCTTCGAACCCTCCGAATTCCTCGGGGATTATCGTTCCCATCCAGCCAAATTCCGCTATGCTCTCCCACAGTTTGCGACTGTACCCCTGTTCATCTTCTTCAACTTCGCGAACAAGCGAACTCTTCAACTCCTCCGTAAAAAAGGACCGAGCGGTATCTTTAAGTATCTTCTGTTCATCATTCAAACTGTAGTTCATTCCTCGCCCCCCTATGCTCTCGGCAACCCTAAACCGCGTTGTGCCATGATATTCCGCTGGATTTCGGCGGTCCCCCCGTAAATGGTCTCAATAACAGTCCAGCGGTAGAGCCATTCAGGCAAACCGTCCAGAATAGCTCCATTTGCACCCTCCCTCAGTTGGCCTCTTGCCCCCAGTATCTCAAGCGCTGTATTGGCCAGCCGCTGTTCGAAATCGGTCAGGAAGTTCTTCTCCATGGATGCCTGGTAATTGGGTATCTTGCCGTTGTCCAGCATGTGGGCAAGCTGGAAGTAAAGGTGATGGATTATCTCCAGTTCAATCTCCAACTGGGCAAGTTTCTGCCGAACCAGTGGGTCCTTGGTGAGCGGCATGCCGTTGCGCGTAACCGTTTTGAGATAGGCCACCAGATCCTCATAAAACTTTTTGTAGTGACCGAACGGAAACATCCGTTCAAAATCGAGCGCCGCCATGATGTACTTGAAACCGCTGTTGATTTCACCAACAAGGTTCGCACGGGGGACAACCACGTCGTCGTAAAAGACCTCGTTGGTCCTGGTTCCAGCCATGGTGATCATGGGGCGTATGGTTATCCCCGGACTTTTGAGATCCACAATGAGAATCGATATCCCTTTGTGTTTGGGCCCTTCAAGATTGGTCCTTACCGCCAGCCAATGATAATCGGCAACATGGGCATGGGTGTTGAATGTCTTCTGCCCGTTAACAATCAGGTGATCACCCTTGTCCGCCGCTCGCATCTCAAGGCCCATGAGGTCCGAACCTGCTGCAGGCTCGGAATAGCCGAGGGCAAACTCGATTTCACCACTCGCGAGTCGGAGAAGATAATTTTTTTTCAGGTCGTCGTTCCCGTATCTGAGGATGCTCGGCCCGGCCATGTGCGCACCAGCAAAATGTATCGGCACCCGTGCATATGCCATTTCATTCCGGATGGCATACATGAGCATTTCAGACGAGTTGAGCCCACCGTATTCTTCCGGCCAGCAGGGGGTCAACCAACCATTGGCGGCAAATTTCCGGACGAATTTCCGGCCTTCTTCGCCACCATAGATATACTCAAGATGGTGCGACTCGGCGAGCAGTTCAGGAGTGACTTCGCTCTTGAGAAAACGGCGCACCTCCTCCAAAATTGCACTCTCCCTGCTGTTCAATTCTATTTCCATTGGTTTCCTCCTGAATGAATTACCAGGACGGTAAATACATCAGCTCTATACCGAACGTTCGATTACTATCTATATAGTACATGTCATTTGTCCCGTCAAGAGAAAAAAACAAGAAATCATTTTAATCCCACCAGATGCATAAGTATCTGCCGTTGGGCTTCCACGAAGGTTTCGGGGGGAACGATACCACCGATATTTTCATCGGCACAGTACTCGGCAAGCTCTCTGGCAGCATCATCCAGATTGCCGGTACGCCGGTATACGGAGATCATCAGGTTCCGCCGCGCCGTGGCCGCCGCGAGTGATGCCGTCACAAAGCCGGCGGCCTCGTCACCCGTCACATAACCGCAATGGTCCGCACAGTAGTAAGCAATCGGAAGTTCCTTCAACCGGCAAAGACTCTCTTCGAATATTCCGTAATTGGACGTACCGTAAGTTACGATCTTTTCCCCGCTGGGGACGCCGCCGGCATCGGAAGGAAAGAGCGCCTCAAGGCGAGGAACATAGGCGGATACGGAACATGGTGAATGCCCCGGGGTGTCGAATATTTGTACCTCAAGGCCACCTAGATCGATCATGTCACCGTTGGCAACGGCAATACCGGGGTACCCTTCCCGCCACTCCAGATCACAGGAAGCAGTGGATTCGCTCAAACCGGAGGATTCAATAACGTAACGGCTGGCAGCATTGATGGCATGGAGAGCCTTGGGTTTTTGGAGAACTTCCAGGGAACGGCATGATCCGTAGAGTACCATGCCCGGCTTGCGCCGCAAAAAGAAGGGAACAATGCCAACGTGGTCGAAGTGGGAATGAAGGATGAGGAGCTTGTCGATTTTCGTATCATCAATACGGAAGGCCCGGAACTGTTCTAGAATATCCGGAACGATACAGCTTATCCCTCCGTTGATCAGCATGGAACTCTCCGCTCCCTCAAGGAGGTAAACGCACGACGTTTCACTCCCCAAAAACCATAAACCTTCGGCGATCCTCCCCGGTTTTCGCACTCTCATAGGGCATCCTCTTCAGATCCTTGGTTTAGAATCGGGGGAAGAAAGCAGTGCTTCCTCACATCATAAATCCCCCAAGGCGTCATCCGGAAAAACGGAACTCCAACGTAGGTAAGGAAGTGCTGGGTAAGAAAGGCATTTTCCAGATTGCTCCCATTGTTGCGCGCCCATTGATTTACCGCATCGATTCCAGCTCCGACATCGGCAGCAGACGCCTTGGTCATAAATCCGCCAAGGGGGAGCGGCAGTTGAGCCTCGATCCTGCCATCCTGGACCGTTACCACTCCACCACCCAGCTCAATCATACGATTGTAGGCAATGGCCATATCATCATCACTGGTGCCGATGACCAGGGTGTGATAGGGCTCCGACGCGAGTGAATTGCTCATGGCACCCAGACAGCCCCCCACTCCCACGAGAAAGCCTATGGAAAAGCCGCCTTCAGGATGAGGCATGGCCATCTTCATCACCCGGCCCTCTTCGCCGGCGCAGGAAACGACCCCGTCTTTAACCGGCAGATGCAGATCAATACGCCGGGTAACCGTACGGTCCATGATCTCGATGGCAGGCACCAATACATCGCCGGTACCGGCGGAAGCGACCCTGAAATCGGCTGGCGAGGCGTGCAGCACGGAAGGACGATACGCCGGCAGTTCCAGCTCATCCAGCCCATGCCAGTCGGGAGTGGGCACTCCGTTGCGTGCGACAACCGCCCCTTGCGCCATAACCCATTTGGGACGCGGTTCCCGCAGATCATTGAGACAGAGGATGTCAGCATAACGGCCGGGGGCAATAGATCCGATCTGCCCTTCGATCCGGAAATAGCGGGCAGGGTTCAGAGACGCCATACGATAGGCATCCAGCGGCGGGATCCCCGCTTCCATGGCAGCAGAGAGGGGATGATCCATATGGCCGAAAGCAGCAAGGTCATTCGGGGGAACCCAGTCCGGGGTCAGCATGAGGCGGGACCTGTCCACTCCCTCCTTCATGACCAGCGAGGCAAGTTCGGGCAGATCGTAACGGGCTGGTCCGTGACGTAGCACTACATAGAGACCGGCACGCAGCCGATTAAGCGCTTCGGCAGACGTCAGCGCTTCGTGACAATCGGTAAGTCCCGCCGCAGCGATCACCTGGAGGTGATCCGCCCTCGCGCCGGGATTGTGTCCTTCGCAGCACTTTCCATGACGCCGCGCAATGTCGAGCCGGGCAATCAGGCGCTGGTCACCCGCCAGCAAACGCCTCCAGGGAAGAAATTCGGAGGTACCCAGAACCGTTTCATCGGCAAGAAGGACATCCAGTTCAGCGTCAGTCAATCCCAGCCCTGCAAAGTATCCTGCTTCTTCCAGTTCGGGTGCCCAACCGGATATGGGGACCGTCCAGCCGAAATGCAAAGGCAGGCTTGTCGCTGCGGCACGCAGACAGGCCAGACCTGGAGCACCGAAACGGGCCACGACTGCCAGGGTGTCGTTGACCACCATAGTCGTTCCAAGCGGCAACAACGCTTCCGCTAAACGACGGGGGGAGAGGATATTGTCGAAATGGGCATGGGGATCCACATAACCAGGAACGAGTATCCCCCCTTCCGCATCCAGAAACTGCGTCTCAGGCCCGATCATCCCCCGTGACGGTCCCACATATGCCACACGGCCACTGGCGACAGCCACACCAACCCCGGACAGAATCTCGCCCGAATGGACGTTGAGTACCCGGCCGTTCTCGATATAGAGATCGGCGGAGCGCCGACCGCACGCCACCGCCATCAGGTCTGTACGCATCTGCAGCACGGTATTTCCTTTACGGGGTAACAGGGCTACCCCGCCCTAGATCTCTCGTCCGATCCTGCCGCCGTCATGAATGGCATGGAGGAGGTTGAGCGGCTCGGAGCAATCACCGGCTGCAAAGAGCTCCGGTATCTGCCGGCGCAGCGCCTCTACCGCTTCACTGTCATTCGTGAAACCGAGCATCGGTACGACGGTAGCGGCAGGGATCGTCATCCTGTTTCCACCGGCATCACGGATGACCAGACCACGCTCCGTCACTTCCTCAAATCCGGCAATACCCCTGACAATGGTCACACGCTGTTGTGACAGCCTGTTCATCAGCTTGAATCTGAGGGTGGAGACCATATCCGCAGCCAATTCTTCATCCTGCGTCACGATGGCCACTTCCCGGCCATGTTCAGCCAGCATATCCGCAAGTTGGCAGGCCATCATCCCCCCCCCCATGATGGCAACACTCTTGCCGAACATGACGGGAATGCCGAGTCCCGCCAGCCGCTTGCGCAGGGAGAGCGACAGGGGTCTGTCGAGAAAACTCCCGCCAAACCGGATGAGTTGGCCGCGCCAACCGGTCCGGATCGTCCCGGCGCCAGGGCCGGAAATACCGGACATCATGAGGCGAATGGCACCACTGCTGACGACATTCTCCCTGTTTATACCCGGAATGTCAGGTTTGATCGGTTTCGCTCCTATGGCGACAACAACGACATCCGTCCCATCGATACCCAAATGCCCAGGCCCGGCCGGCTGCCCGAGCATGAGGCGAACCCCTTCATTTGAGACCTGGGCGGTTTGACACGCCGTCAGTTTTTCCACTTCCGCCTTTGAGGGAACCATGGCCTGTAACAGCATGGCGCCGCCCAACTGTCTGCTCCTTTCCTGCAACGTCACATCATGCCCCCGCATGGCTGCAATCCGGGCAGCTTCCATACCTGCCGGCCCCCCCCCCACCACAAGAACCCGCCTTTTCCTTTCAGCGGGCCTGATCCTCCTTTCGTCTTCCCGGCCGGCAGCATAGTTGACCGTACACTCCACACCCTCCCCCGCGGTTGCCCGCTCATAACACTCATGGCAGTCAATGCACGGCACGATCTCGGCGATACGTCCTTCGGCTGCTTTCAGCGGCCAGTGGGGATCGGCGAATAGCTGGCGACCGATGGCAACCAGGTCAACCTTTCCCTGGGCCAGAATGGATTCGGCAACGTCAGGGGTCTTGATCCTCCCGACCCCGATAACCGGGATGCCGACAGCCCGTTTAACCGCCTCTGCGAGATGGACATGGGTCGCCACCGGGTCAGCGCCGGTCGGCACATAGCCGCCGCAAATAGGGGGGGTAGCCAGAGACACGTTCAGCACATCGGCACCGGCCTTCTCCAACTCAACGGCAAAGGCTACGCCTTCTGCCAGGCTTGCTCCGTCCGGCACCGCATCTACCACACCGTGTCGGACAAAGAGGGGGAAATCTTCACCTACTGCATTACGCATGGCGCGCACGGTTTCAATCCCGAATGCCATGCGTCTCTGCGGGTCGCCGCCATACTGGTCCGTGCGCTGATTGGTGGTAGGAGAAAAAAACTGGCAATGGAGCATGCCGTGTCCATTGTGCAGCTCCACGAAATTGAATCCTGCTTCCCTGGCGCCGGCCGCGGCCTTGGCGATCTTGTCGATGATGGACGAGATTTCCGTCAAGGTAAGTTCGCGTAACTGCTCGCCCGGTTTTACAAAGGCGTGACGGGATGGATTGGGCTCAACCCTGGCGGAAGGGGCGGCTAGCTCGCCGCTGGTCAAATCCAGACCGAGAGGATAACGGTTACCGTAGATGAACTGGATGCCAATCTTGGCACCAGCATCATTCACCGCAGCCGTAAGCGACTTCAGGCGCTTGATGAAGGTCTCTACGCCGCCCGGCTTGTCCCATACATCATTATTCATGAACAGGTCCGGAATTCCTGCACCGACGATGATAGTGCCAACGCCTCCTTTAGCTCGTTCCACGTAGAAATCGATTACCCGCTTGTTTGAATAACCGAGCCCTACCCCCATGGATGACATGACGATTCTGTTCTTTACGGTCATGCCGCGTATTGTAAGCGGTTCAAAAAGCTTCATGTCACCATCCTCCTGCAGACCTTTTTCGAGATTTGTCCTTTATTTACATGATGTACCGTGCAAGACGGTAGCGCCGTTTTTCACCTGTCCGCCAGATTCAGCCTGTCCATGAAACTCCTTCGCGGGGAGGCAAAGAGCCAGGCAATAAGAAAGGCGGGTGCATGACCCGCCCCCCAGAAAGAGTTCATCTGATAGAGACATTGGGAACGCCTGCCGGCGATCCGCATGCCCTATTTTTTGCTGTAATCAAACCATCCCTTACCCGTCTTGCGCCCAAAATGACCAGCGTCCACCTTCCGGACCAGGGCTGGCCGCGGCAGGAACCTGTCACCGTAAATCCCGTGGAAAATGCGGGCGATCTTCAGGTTCAGTTCATTGCTGATCTGGTCCATCAAGGCAAAGGGCCCGACCGGATGACCAAGACCTAGTTGGCAGGCCTTGTCGATGTCTGCCGCCGAGGCCACATTCTCTTCAAGGAGCCGGATCGCCTCATCGTTGATGGCGCCCAGGATCCTGTTGACGACGAAACCGGCACAGTCGTTCACCTTTATCGGCTCTTTGCCGATACTGGTACAAAACGCACACGCGGTCTCCACCGTTTCCGCCGAGGTATCCTCGCCATTGACGACCTCGACCAGCTTCATGATGGCGGCTGGCGAGAAGAAGTGCATCCCCACGAAGCGCGACTTCCTTTCGGCGGAACTGAAACACGCCCCGAGTTTCGTGATGGGGAGGGAAGAGGTATTGGAGGCGATGATGCACGAAGGCTTGCACACCTCTTCCAATTGCCTGAAATTCTGGGATTTCACGTCGAGATCCTCGAAGATTGCCTCGATGACGAGATCCACATCGCCGAATCCGCTGAAATTGTCAACGGGGGTTATCCTGGCTACGGCACTTTTCTGCTGCTCAGCGTCAACCGCAAGGCGCCCCTTCTCCGACCACTTTGCCAGACTCCCCCTGATCCGTTCCACGCCAGCTGCGGCAAGATCAAGACTCACTTCTTTCAGGAGCACGTCATACCCCGCCAGGGCACAGCTAAGAGCGATATCGCTTCCCATCATCCCTGCACCCAGTATTGCCACCTTTTTTATGTCACCCATCGTACGATCTCCTTTGCACAAACATGATTTTGCATGACGAAATCACAAATTTACTTACGGGGTCGAACCCTGTGCCACAGGATCGTAGTCACTCCACATCCCCATCGGGCGATTACTCGCCATATCAGGCAACTATTTGACGTTCTTCGTCTCGCCACCAAGGAACCGTGCAAAGGCACCCTGCATGTACTGCGTGGCAAAGACCGTCGGCATGAATCGTTCTGCCTCCTGATATCCTTCAACTGCTTTCCGGTTCAGCAGTGTCTTGATAAAGGTCTTGGCAACATGGCTTTTTTCAGCGATACGCTCGGCAAGCTCTTCGCATCGGGGAAGGAGTTCGTTGTCTTCATAGACATCCACCACAATACCGAGACGCTGCGCTTCATCGGCATCCAGTTCTTTTGCCGAGAAACAGAGGTAGGCGGCCACATTCTTACCGTACTTTTCCAGACCGCGGGTAATACACCAGGCAGGAATGGCGCCATGATTTATTTCCTTGAGGGCAAACTTGGCGCTCTTGGCGGCAAAGACCATATCGCAGCAACCGGAAATTTCGAAGCCAAAACCGAATGCCGCACCATTCACGGCTGCAATGATCGGCGTTTCAGCAAGTTCAATGGCCTTGAATGGCTCAAAACAGAGCTTGATGAAATCAAAACCAGCTTCAACCTTGCCAACAGTTGCAAACTGCTCCACATCGGCCCCTGCGGAAAACACCGGATAATCGGTCCCTTTTTTCGGATGCTTGAAGGTCTGGCCCGTCAGGACGATGCAGCCTACCTTCTTGTCCGCGTCAAGTTCCCGCACTGCAGCAGCCAGTTCCTTGAAAATCTGGGCATTGGCGGCATTGAACTTGTCCGGACGGTTGAAGGTAATGATGCCGTAGTTTTTCTTCCTTTCAACCTTGAAAACGGTATACTTCATTGTTAGTCATCTCCTTTCGGCTAACAGCCATAATCGTATCAATATTCCCCCTTCGAGGGGGCCTGGTTCCCCGCTACACTGAATCCCATTCCTCTTGAAGGATATCGGGAAGCTTGACGGCCCGTTCCTTTCCACTCATGAAATCGAGCCGGCGAATCCCCTTGGGATCGATCTTGCCGATCAATTCCTGTTCCTGCTTGGTCGGAGGCTCCGTGACCGGGCAATCGGCCGCGATTTCCACGGGAAAGCCGGTGTTTTTGACCACATCTTCCGGTGTAACCCCTTTATGAAGGGAGACGATCTTCCACTTGCCACGTTCCCTCATTTCCATGACGCACAGGTTGGTCACCACGATCATCGGTCCCGGCTGCAGTCCCTGGGCCAACCGCTCTTCATCGTTCAGGTAGACCCGCGTGCCAGTTATATAATTCACCTTGGGGACAAAAATCTGTTTCGAGTGGTTGGGAAAGTAGGCAACCGACTTGCGGTGCAGTCCGAAGACGACCGGCGCACCGGCCCCGCCGGGGAGCCTGAGTCCCCTGGCATTGAATTCGCCGGTTGGCTTCCCCTCGGCATCCATGACCGGCATCGGCAGCCAGGAGATGTTGATGTCGCCGTTGGCATCCATCTGGGCGCTCGACACCGCCTCCACGTCGCCGGTACCCCGGAAATGGAGGGCCTCGATGCATTCGGTCATGGACCAGAGTCCCGCCGAGTTGCCGATACAGGCCGCTTCCGATGTATGGAACCCCATCTGGAACGGATAGGCATCCACGCCGCTGTAGCCGACCATGAACGAGTTGGGGGCCGTGGTCAGTTTTGCCAGGTTGTAGGCAGCGTATGCCAGGGGGGTGAATGAGCCGAGCACCGTCGTATCCCCGTCGTCAATGGTACGGGCCAGGCTGGTGACCATCTGGTCGGCGACCTCATACTCTTCGGCTTTATCGTTAACCAGCTTCTGGGGCCATTCAACACGGGTTGTCTGCCGTGCGAGGGATTGCAGCTTTTTCTTGGCGGCATCGCCGCCAGCCTTCGCCCAATACTCGTCCTCATTCTTTCCGACCGTTGCGGCGATATACTCTTTGGCCGTTTTCGGATTGAGCCCCTGCACATCCCGGTTCATCTGAAGGAGGTGGGCAGAGTAATACGGTATGGAACTACAGGGACTGGCACCGAAGGGGACATGAATGACCATGTCGACATCGGTGCGGAAGAGCTTGGTGGCAGTTTTGTCAGCCCGGATCTGGTCTCCCGAGACGATCTCCTCTACCGTGACTATCGTCTTCTTTGCGGCCATGGCCATGTCAAGGTCGGAGGCCGATGTGCCGAAGATCTGGACGTTACCCTGCTCGTCGGCGCGCTGGGCATGGATCACCGCCACATCAGGCACAATAGCCTGGATGGCGGTCAGCTCCTTGCCGGTAAAGGGACAGGCGACGGTCTTGTATAGCTCCGGCGCCTCCTTGACGATATCCGACCCCTTGGGCCCCATGAAGGGAGCAAAGGGGAGGCCAAGACGCGCGGCTTCAAGACCCTTAATCATGCTGCACCCTTCGATCTCGGTCAATTTTACCAACTGTCTCTCAGCGACGCGTCGGAAATTGGCCGGAAGCCCGAAAAACTCGAGGCTGAGGAAACTGAAGACCAGGTGATCGACGCACCCGGCACCCAGCAGCCATTCCATCTCCCAACCGCCGACAATCGACATTACCTTGAGGTTGGTTATATTCTGACGGGCTATCTCACGGATAACAGCCATCGGCTTGTTGCAGCTCCAGCCACCGCCAAAAGCGACAAACGCCCCTGGTGTGATGAATCTGCCGATGTCAGAAAGCTGCCCGATCTTTGATGTAAGTTCTATCTTTTTGCCCATGGGCTTCCTATCTCCTCTCGTTACGTAAGTAGCAGTTTGTAGCCGGGAGAAAACACCGTCACTAGCCGGCCGACCACCCTCCATCCAGCGGCAGTACCGCACCGGTCATGAAACTCGATGCATTGGACGAAAGGTAGATAACGAGACCGACCAGTTCCTCCACATTCCCCCAGCGGTTCACCGGTGTCTTGGACATGATCAGCTTGGTGGTCGCCTCATCCTCCATGGCATCCTTGTTGATGTCAGTGGAAAAGTAGGATGGTGCGATGGCATTCACCGTAATACCGCGTGTCGCCCATTCCTGCGCCAGACATTTGGTCATGGCGTTGATCCCCCCCTTGGAAGCGGCGTAGGGAACCATGTAGGGAAGCGGATAACTCCCCATGGCCGAGGAGATATTGATCACTCGCCCGGCTTTTGCCTTGAACATGTGCTGGCCGACGATCTGGGTACAGAGGAAATAACCCTTGAGGTTAACATCCAGGATCTGGTCCCACTGCTCATCGGTCCATTTCAGGAACGGCACCGTCCACCCCTGTCCCGCGTTGTTGACGAGGATGTCGATCTTGCCGAACGCCTCCATCGTCTTTGCCGCCAGGTTTTCAATCGATCCCCGGTCGAGCATGTCAGTAGCGACGGCAAGCGATTTGCGCCCCAGAGCTCTTATCTCCTCGGCCACTGCATCCAGGTCGGCCTGGGTACGACTGGCAACGACCACGTCGGCGCCCGCCTGAGCGAGCCCCAGGGCAATGGCTTTGCCGAAACCACGGCTCCCTCCGGTTACTATGGCAACCTTCCCCTCCAGATTGAATATGTCCAGACTCATATGCTCTCCCTTAAATAGAATTGTTGCTTTTTTCCGAACAGTCCCGACAGCTCTTCATGCACACCGAGACGTTATGCTCCCGTGAAATTCGCCTTCCGTTTTTCCAGAAATGCGGCGGTCCCTTCCTTTGAATCCTGCGTTGCAAAGGTCTTGGCAAACTGGGTCAACTCCTTGTCAATGCCGGATAAAAGATCGTGGTCCAGCACCAGGTTGACACAATCCTTCGCCCATTTAACCATCAGGGGGCTTTTCCCCATGATCGCCTTGGCAAGCCGTGCAACCGCAGCATCGAGTCCTTCAGGCTCGACAACCTCATTCACCAACCCCCATTTGCAGGCATCGGCCGCATTAATCGGCTTTCCGGTCAGGATCATCTCCATCGCCTTTGCCTTACCGACGATCCTGGGAAGCCGCTGGCTCGCCCCTCCGCCGGTGATGATCCCAAGGTTGATTTCAGGCTGGGCAAATGACGCCCGCGTCGTACATATCCGGAAATCGCACCCCAGCGCTATCTCGCTCCCCATCCCCCAAGCCATGCCATCTACTGCCGCAATGACCGGCAGAGGAATTTTTTCCAGCGACGTTGGGCTGAAATGATGGTCAAGGATCTCCTTAACCTTTTCCCAGCCCTGCTCCGCAGAGATCTTTGACCAGGAATTGAGCATGTTTATGTCCGCGCCGGCGAGGAAGTTTTCACCACTCCCTTTAAGAACGAGAACACGCAGTGAAGTATCGGATCCGACATCCGCCACGGCAGCCTTCAACTCCTGAGACATCTGCTCGCTGTAGGCGTTGAATACCTTGGGACGGTTAAACGTTATGGTGGCAATGCCATCTTTCTTGTCCAGAATGATAGTCTCAAAAGACATGGGATTCACCTTTCGACCAGTTGTTTTGTTTATGCTGCTACGGCACTAGCGCAAGCTGACCTTGCCCACATTTTCCTTGATGTATTCGGCAACGGTTTCTCCCGGCAGGCCGGAAATGAAGCATTTGTGAATGCCGATCTTCTCCAGTTCTTCGAAATCCACCTCGGGGATAATGCCACCGATTATCACCAGGACATCAGTCATACCGTTTGCCTTGAGAGCAGGGATCAGCTTCTTGGCAATCAGCATGTGTCCGCTCGTCATGATGCTGAGCGCAATCACGTTAACATCTTCCTGGATCGCCGCCGTGACGATGTCGTCAACCGTGCCGAAGCGGAAATAGACCACCTCCATGCCCGCATCCCGCAGTTCTCGCGCGATCAGCTTGCTAGCGCGACCATGGACGTCGATTTTTTTCTTTGCCAATAGTACTTTTATGTGTTGATTGGACATACCATTCACCTCGAATTATCAATCTTCATTGAAGTAGTAGACTCTGCGCGCACAATCCCTGTTACCGACAGAACCAGCCTATTCCGTCACTACCCAACCGAACACATCCCGCATCACCTGGCACATCTCGCCGTTCGTAGCCCCCTTCAGCGCAGCTTCCACCAGAACCGGCATCAATTCACCCTGGCCATCCCGCAGTTCCAGACAGGCATTCTTCACCGTTGCCAGGGCCTTGTCCACATCCCCCTGGTTCCGTTTGGCCTTGAACGCCTTCAACCTTTCCAGTGCCTTCACTTCCAGAGCGGTGTCAACCTTGAATGGTTCATAGTTGTCTTTTCTGTCCATGACATACTTGTTAAGGCCCACCACCGGTTGTTTGCCGCTCTTGATCTTGACCTTGGTTGCATAGGCGCTGTTGTCGATGGCCCGCTTGATGCTGCCGTCAGCGAGACCTTGCCTATAGCCTCCCTGCTCTTCCAGTTCGTTGTATATCTTCCAGGCAGCCTGCTCCATCTGATCGGTTAATGCTTCAATGTAATAGGACCCTGCCAGGGGATCTGCCACATCCGGCAACCCGCTCTCCCACATCATGATCTGCTGGGAGCGTAAGGCTGTCCGGTGCGACAGTTCCGTCGGGATGCCAATCGTTTCGTCGTAGGAGCAGGAATGTATCGACTGTACCCCCCCCATGACTGCCGCCATGAGTTGCATGGTGATGCGCGCCGTGTTGTTGAGAGGTTGCTGGGCGGTCAGCACATTGCCACTGGTATGGACATGCACCCGGGCATGCATGCACTGGGGCTTGGTGCAGCCGGCGTCTCTGGTTATTTTCGCCCACATCCGCCGATGGGCCCGCAGCTTGGCGACCTCCTCGAAGAAATTCATCTGGATGCCGATCTGGAAACCCATGCGCCCAACAAAACTGTCCGGTTCAAGCCCACGCTCCTTACAGGCATCGATAATCGACTTGCCCCAGGCCAAACCATACGCCAGTTCCTGGACCGGCGTGGCACCAGCCTCTGACAATCCGTACATGAACAGGTTGGCCGTGTTCCAGGCGGGGATATTGTTGGAACAGTACCTGATAAGGTCGGTCATAAGCAGATAGCCATTTTTCGGCTCCCATGAAGGGATGTCCTGAACAGCGGTCCGCGGATACCAGTTCATGGAGTTGCCATGAAGAACCCCGGGTTCCTCGCCGCGCCGGATTGCGGCTGCCGTTATCAGTGCCAGGGCGGGGAGACAGTTATCGCCGGTTATCAGCGAAAAATTAGTCGTGTTGAGATCCCACCCCTGGATAAGGTCATCATAGTCTTCCACGGTACAGAGGGTGACGCCGCATTGCCCGACGTTGCCTTCGGCCTCGGGATGGTCGGAATCGATGCCGTACATGGACGGGATATCCAGTACCATGTTGAACACCTTGTTGCCGAAATACCCCTCCATCCCTTGGGCAACCAGGGTCTCCATCTTCTTCCTGGTTTCCTCGACTGTCCCGTAACCGAAAACCATCTGCTGCATCCAGGGGGTCAGGGCGTAACCGTCGGGGTAGAGGCCGCGGGTATAGGGGTAAACCCCGGGCATGGTTGCCAGGTCAAGCCCCTGGATGTCTTCCTGGGTATAGACCGTTTTCAGGGGGATGCCCGACAGGTTTTCCCGTTGCTTCAGCTTGGCAACGTATTTTGCCCGGGCTTTCTCCCAATCCTCTTTCACCTTGGAAAAATTTTCATTAGCAACAGGACTACTCATATTTACTCCTCCGTTTCTATTCGTATGGGGCGGGAACCCGTGGCGTCGGCATGAAGCTTAATTCCAGGATATTTTGTCGACTATCTGTTGTTCCGTGGCGTCGTGCCATTGTCTGCAAGGATTCTCGCTTTTTCAACGAGATCAACAACCTGTTCAGATGCACTGTATGGATCAAGTTTCAGATTCTCTATTTTGTTGATCCACTTCTGCAGATCCCTATCTGTTTTCAATGTTTCCAAGAATCTGTCCCTCACCTGCTGTGTAAGAATGTCCAGAAATTGCCTGCTTCTTCGTTTTTGACATATGCCGGTAAAAATATTCCGTTCCGTTATAAACATCAGGTGCTCAAAAATCACCGTTACAAGGTCTTCTACTCCATCTCCCTTCAACGCAGACACTTTGGCAATCGGTACTCCCCATTGATCGGCCTTGATGTTTGCACACTGAAACTCTTTCCCCCCATAGGTGACCGGCATCTCGAAACTTAAATCGTTTACCGCTCCATCCGCACCCGGCTGATCAGACTTATTCACCACCAGGATATCGCCGATCTCCAGGATTCCGGCCTTCATCGCCTGGAGGGAATCCCCGTATCCCGGAACCAGGGTCAGAACCACCGTATGGGCAATCTTGGCAATATCCATCTCCACCTGACCGACCCCCACGGTTTCAACAATGATGACCTCCTTGCCAAAGGCATCGAGCACATCGACCGCATCGTTGATCACTGGTGCCAACCCACCGCTGGCGCCTCGAGCTGAGAAAGAACGAATAAATACCCCGTTGTCGCCTGAGAACTCTGTCATCCTGGCACGGTCGCCAAGGATTGCTCCGTCGCTAAACGGGCTGGATGGATCGACTGCCAGAACACCTACTGTTTTTCCGCGCCTTCTTATCTCCCTGACGAGTGCTGCAACCAGGCAACTTTTCCCTGCCCCCGGTGGTCCGGTTATCCCGATGACATGAGCTCTGCCGCATTTGCAGTAGAGACCTTTCAACTCCTCGATCCCTTCCGGATTCCGCCGTTCGAGCAGGGAGATCAGCCGGGAAATGGATCTGTCCAGGGTTTTCAAAACGATTTGTCCACCGCCTCCCAGGCCGAGACGTCGCCCCAGGCAAGAGCGGCTATTTTGCCGTCGGTGACCGGCAGGATATTGCCGATAAAGAACTGGGCGCTCCTGATTTTTCCGTCCAGAAAGGCAGCGTCCGTGTTCTTCTGAATGAATGACTTCCTGCTCTCCGCATCTTCAAGCTTCTTCTTGAGAAACAGTTCCTCGAGTTGCCCGTGCGCAACCACTGCGCCCCAAAGGAGAAACCACGCCACAACCACATCCCCGAAGGCCTCCAGGAAAGGGGTCGCCTTGAGATAGGAATAGTGCACTCCGTTTGCTTCGGCCCCTTCGGCAAGGTGGGCCGGTATACCCGCCAGAGCTGATTTCGTGCGCTCGAACTGCTCGATATGCTTCTTCAAGCCGGGCAGTTCTGCTGCACGGTTTACCATCCCATCCATATCCTTCAGGAATTCCGCAAAGACCTGCCCCTTTTTCATCCTGATCTTACGCAAAGCCAGGTCCATTGCCTGTATTCCCGTTGTCCCCTCGAAAATGCAGGCAACTTTGGAATCCCGCATGAACTGTTCGACCGGATACTCCTGGGTATAACCGTATCCCCCATATACCTGGATGGCGTGGGAAGCGAATTCCACCCCCTTCTCCGTGGGGTAAGCCTTGCAGAGCGGTATCAGCAAATCGACAATCCCCTGCAGCTTCTTTTTCTCTTCCTCGTTGTCGACGACTGCCATCCGGTCCATGGCGTAGCCGCAGTAATAGAGCATCGCCCGCATCCCCTGAATGTACGATTTCATCATGAGGAGCGTACGACGAATATCAGGATGGTGAATAATCGGAACCTGTCCGGAATCCGGATCAGCGATACTCTGACCCTGCCGTCTCTCCAGGGCGTACCTCAGTGCATGCATGTAGGAAACCGAGCAGGTCCCCTGGCCCCACATCCCCACCTCGAGCCGCGAGGCATTCATCATGTGGAACATGATCTTGATGCCATCCTGCTCCTTGCCAAGGAGGTAGCCAGTGCAGCACCCCTTTTCGCCAAACGACATGGTAGTGGTCGGCGATGCCTTGATCCCCATCTTGTGTTCGATGCCAATACACTTGACGTCGTTCGCCTCCCCTAGAGATCCGTCAGAATTGATCTTGAATTTGGGAACAATAAAGATCGACAACCCCTTGGTCCCCGCCGGATCCCCTTCAATCCTGGCTAGAACCATATGTACCGTGTTCTCACACACGTCGCTGTCGCCGTTGGTAATGAATATCTTCTGACCAACCAGCGAATAGGTACCATCCGTGTTTCTCGTCGCCTTGAACTCGATGTTCCCCACGTCCGAACCCGCCGCAGGTTCCGTCAGGGCCATCGTGCCGAGCCACTCACCCCCGTACATCTTGTGCAGATACTGACTCTTCTGCTGTTCCGAGCCGAAAAGTTCAATGAGTTTGGCGGCATCGTGAGTAAGGTTGACGTAGCACATGAACGGGAAGTTGGCGGCAAAGAACATCTCATGGGCCGCATTCTTGATGACATGGGGGAGTCCCTGGCCGCCAAGGGTCTCCTCTTCGCAAGCAGTGAGCCAGCCGTTCTCAACGAAGCTCTGGTAAGCCTCTGCCGTACCGGGAACCGAATAAACTTCTCCCCCCTCAAAGCGGGCACCGACCTTGTCCCCTTCGATATTCAGCGGGAACAACACCTTTTCGGCAAACTTGCTCGCCTCTGAAAGCAGCAATCCCAGGACTTTCTCGTTCCATCCGGAAAAACGGTCGGACGCACACAGGTCCTGGACTTTTAACTGCTCAAAAAGGGCGAATTTCACATCACGTTCATCGACTAACAGATTTGCCATGGCATCCGTCTTTCTTTTGTGGAGGATTGAACACCTGTGTCTACTAACCCTTGTTGAAGACCGGCTTGCGCTTTTCCAGGAAGGCCAGAGTCCCTTCCTGTGCATCTGCTGTCAGGAGGATTTTGCAGAACTGGTCCTGCTCGTAATCGATCCCCCCACGGAGAGGTAGATCACCCCCTTCGTAGACCAGCTTCTTGCAGATATCCAGCACTACCGCTCCCTTGTCGATCAGCCTGCCGGCAAACGCGTTGACCGCCTCCATCAACTCATCGCGGGGGACCACCTGGTTGACAAGGCCAATCCTGTAGGCCTCCTGGGCATCAATGGGGTCGCCGGTGGAAATCATCTCCAGCGCCCTGGTCGGCCCGACAAGTTCCCGCAGACGCTGGCTCCCCCCTGCACCGGGAATGATGCCGAGCTTTACCTCGGGCTGGCCGAATTGGGCTTTTTCTGCTGCAATCCGAAAATCACAGGCCATGGCAAGCTCGCATCCCATGCCAAAGGCAAGACCGTTTACTGCAGCAATGGTCGGCTTGGGACAATCCTCTATCATATTCGGATTGACCAGTTGCCTGAGATCCTCCTTGATCTTTGCGGCATTCCCCAACTTGGTCCAGCCATTGACCATATTGATGTCCGCACCGGCCATGAACGCCTTGCCGGCACCGGTCAATACGATTGCCCTCACCGATTTGTCCGCTACAAGCTCGTTGAATCCCGTTATAATATCTGCGGCAAGGGTCCGGTTGTATGCATTCAATACCTCTGGCCGATTAAAAGTCAGAACTCCAACTGCTCCGTTACGCTCCAGCATGATTGCTTCATAACTCATTATCCGACCCTCTCTTCCTATCAGTTATCCGAATAGTACGACCGTTCGGTTTACATGTCAAGTACAAAAATTCCTGTTCTTAAATTTTTTCGAGAAGGTTTCAGATCATCTCTATGACCGTTGCCATTGCCGGTCCACCACCGACACAGAGGGAAGCAACCCCGTATCTACCTTGCCGCCGTTTCATCTCTTCCAGCATGGTCACGATGATCCGTATCCCCGTGCACCCAACGGGGTGCCCCAGGGCAATCCCCGACCCGTTCGCATTCACACGGGAGAGGTCGATGTTCAGCTCACGATTCACGGCCAGAAATTGGGCCGCAAAGGCTTCGTTGATTTCAAAGTAGTCGATGTCTTTCATCTGCAGGTCGGCATATTTCAAAGCCTTGGGAATGGCATAGGCCGGCCCGATTCCCATGATCTCCGGTGCAACACCGAAGGAAGCCGTAGCCCGTATCCGGGCAATGGGGCTCACCCCAAGCTCCCTGGCCCGCCTTGCTGTCATGAGCACAAGCGCGGCAGCACCATCGTTGATGCTCGAAGCGTTGCCCGCCGTGACCGTGCCATCTTTTTTGAATGCCGGTCTCAGGGCGGCCAGCTTCTCCCGGCTCATGTCCGCCCGGGGATGCTCATCGGTGTCGATGACGATGGTCCCCTTGCGACTCTTCACTTCCACCGGCACGATTTCAGCCCTGAATTTCCCTGACTCCGCGGCCGCAACGGCCCGCTGATGGCTCAACAAAGCCAGATCATCCTGTTCCTCGCGGGAAATGCCGTATTTCTCCGCCAGGTTCTCAGCGGTTATCCCCATGTGCGTACCGCTGAAAGCATCGATCAACGCATCGTGCAGAAGATGATCCTCGATAGAATCTGAACCGAGGCGCAGGCCCTGACGGGCATTGAGGAGCAGATAGGGAGCCTGGGACATGCTCTCCATCCCTACAGCAACACCTACAGACGTCTTCCCAAGGAGTATCTGCTGCGAGGCGATTTCCAGTGCCCGCATGGCTGACCCGCACAACTGCTCCACCGTAGTGGCTGCCCCCTCGAGAGGTATTCCCGTCTTGAGCTGGACCTGGCGCGCCGGGTTCCCCTTGGCTCCTGCCTTGTAGATCATCCCCCCGACAACCTCTTCCACCAGTTCCGGACCAATCCCGGCCTTTTTCAAGGCCCCCTGAACGGCAGCAATGCCCAGATCCACCGCGGACACATCCTTGAGTGCCCCCATGAAATCTCCAATCGCCGTACGGGCTGCTCCGACTATGACTGCTTCTTCCATGAAATCGGCCTCCAGTTTGCGTAGTTTCACTGCTGCATAAAATCAAGAACTATTTCATCACGCCTTTTTTCTGACAGTGCCGAGAGAGCCCCGAATCTCCGCAAGTATCGCGGCTGCAAGATCCGCCTCCGGTAATTTCCTGCCATTTAAGGTTGTACAGACCAGGGTCACCGTCGGCCCGGTAAAAAGCGGGCTGGCGGCGCACGCTACGGAACAGCCGCTGGCAACCAGCACCAGGTCGACAGACGGGCAATCTCCCCACACCCATTCGATATCAGGGGCAAGCGCCTGTACCTTCCTGACAATCCCGGGCGTATCCACCTCAGGGTTGCAGTTGCCGCAATACTTGACACAGACCCTGAAATGCCCCATGGCCCCGCTATTTTTCTTCCTTTATGCCGGCCAGTTTCTTGGCAAGCTTTACCTTATGGCCGAGATTTGCCTGGCGGAGGATCATGACTCTCTGCGCCTGGGGAGAGCCGGCACCATGCATGCTTTCCACCAAAGCCGTGCCGCCCGTCATATTTTCAACGAGCCGGGCCATCCGCATGCGCTCTTCAGTGGGAGCTTCGTCCACCCCCCGGAAATACTTCTCTACATATTTGCCGATCTCATCGTGGTGCAGATCCTTCTCCGAAGGCATGGTTGCCATGCAGCCACCGGAAATATCGTGGGAAAGGCGTGCAATCTCATAGATGAAACGGGTCACGTTCTGCTTAACCGTATTGGCCAGCAGGGGATTGACGAAATAGGCCCCTGACGGCGTGGGAGCACCCTCACAGGAGCAGGCGATGGAACCGCAATAAAGGGTCTCGGTGAGGTGGACCATCTCCACGATCTTGTCACGCACGTGGGAAGCCTTGGCTGCTCCGTTGTACTCTGCCATAGCGGTAGTTGCGCCGATGATCACATCGCTCACGCCTGCCTTGCATCCACCATAGTTCTGTCGATGATAGCTCGCGAAACGCTCAACCAGCAGCCCCGCATACTTGTACTCTCCGCACATGAAGACGCGTTCCCACGGGACGAAGACATCTTCAAGTATGGTCAAAGCCTCGCCTCCGACAGTTCCATACTCAGCATTACCCTGATCAAGGTCTCCCTTTTCCAGACGGCGTGTATCGTTGGTTTGACGACCAAAGATATGGATGACACCGGGGGAATCCGTGGGGAGAGCACAGGCAACCGCATAGTCGCCGTCCTCCTCCCCCATGGCCATGGTTGGCATAATCAGCATTTCATGGGAATTGACAATTCCGGTCTGGTGAACCTTTGCCCCACGAATGACTATCCCCTTGTCATTCTTTGCCACCACGTGCACGAACATGTCCGGGTCTTTCTGTTTTGCCGGAGGCAGCCCCCTGTCCCCCTTGGGATCGGTCATTGCTCCCGCCACCATCAGGTCATTGTCCTGTATATATTCGAGGTAACGCCTAAAACGCTGGTGATAGTCGGTACCAAGCTCCTGGTCCATCTCATAGGTTACCGTATAGTTAGCGTTCAGGGCATCCCACCCCACACAGCGCTGGTAGCAACTTCCCGTCTTCCCTGCAATAAGCCGCAACATCTTCACCTTTTTTATGAGATCGTCGGTGCTCTGGTGGATATGGGTGAAGCGGCTGATTTTACTCCCCGTCAGGTGTGAGGTGGCTGTGACGAGCGCTTCCGTGGTCGGATCATGGGCCAAGTCGAACGTCAATGCAGCCGCATTGATATGGGGCTGGAACAATGGGTGATCTACTATGCTGTCAATCTTCTCTCCAAAGGCATAGACTTTGATATTGAGCGCCCGAAGGCTTTCCCGGTAGGAATTCCCATCTCTTAGTGCCATCTTTACCTCCCCCCAAATGTTCCCGAGTATTTGAAAAATAAGATTTTCTGTCTACCGCTGCTACGAGTCCACACATCGACTGGCCATCATATACCGAACGTTTGGTATAGTATGATAAAACAGCGTCACATTGTCAAGGGAAAAAATAATTCAATAACTACTGACGGGCCGGGGAAAACACGAAAGTAGTGTTCTCGATTTTGAAAAATTTACACTAGATGGAACTGAAGCAGAATACCGCGGAAGGTGTTAGGTAACGTGAGGGGAAGGACTCTTAAGGATTTGAAGAACGGTGAAACGAGTGAAAAGACAGCGGGACCGGATTGGAGTCCGGTCCGCCCGCTACTTACCTCTGGTCAAAATGGCAAAGAAGTGCTCTGCAAGGTCTTCTATGCTTAACCGGTCGTCCTCCTTGTACCAGATGGTGGCATAGTTACACATGCCCAGGATCGCCTTCGCGGTAATGGAAGGCTTTAACCCTCTGAACAAACCATGCCCCTCCTTCTGGATTTGTTCGATAATCTTCACTACCTGCTCTTCATAGAGCCGTTGTTGATTCTGGTAAATAACTTTGTTTTTACCTGTCAGGTATTTGGTATCCCTTAGATTGATCGTTAACACATCCCTCCTTTCAACCACCAGTTTCATATGGAAGTGAAGGAATTTGTGCAGTTTTTCAACCCCATCCATATCGGGATCTTTAAGTACCGGTTTGAAAGCATCAATATATCCGGGGAGGAAATTTTCCAGTATGGCAAGAAGAATCCCTTCTTTGCTTTTGAAATAATGGATCACCGTACTTTTGGAAATACCGACTTTGGAGGCAAGCATGCCGATGGATGCACCGGGATACCCCTCAATATTCATCAATTCGATCGCAGCCGTAATCAGTTTGTCGTAGGTATTTTCCATAGGCTAGCCCTTTCATTCGACGGATTGTCATTGCAGTATTCTGGCACTGTTGTCCCCAGGCAATCTGCTGTAACTTTCAGCTACAAGAAAACAGACCGAAAGTCAATAGACTTGTGTGCTCCACTTCTACTTCACAGCACCTTGCGATTACTGCCACACCAAATTCCACCAAAGGTTCCCGGTGACGCACCATGGGAGCGAGTTTCCAGGAAACAACCCGAATATATTTCCGGATCAAGCAATAAGGCACGGACCGAGCCGCCTACGTCGGCACTACTCCCTCGGTAATTGTTGCCGTGTTATCAATGATGAACTCGGAGCCGCTCACAAACTTAGACTCGTCCGACGCCAGGTACAAGACCATGTAGGCAACATCATCAGGCTCACCCAACTTGGAAAACAGGTCCCGTGCTTTGTCCATACTTGCATCCGCAGTACCAACCGCCGACTTGATAAATCCTTCAACCAAGGGGGTGAGGATCCCCCCCGGATGAATGGAGTTGCACCGGATATTGTATTTATTCTGGGCACAATGGACAGCAACGGATTTGGTCATGGCACGAATCGCCCCCTTGGAAGCGGAATAGGCAAACACAAGGGGATAGCCGCCGATGCCGGCAAGGGATGACAGATTGACGATAGATCCTCCCCCCGATCTTCGCATTGCTGGTATGGCATGCTTGCAACCGAAGAATGTACCGTCCGTGCCGACGGCATTGACAAAACGCCAATCTTCCACTGTCGTGTGTTCAACATCAGCCACAACCACCACACCCGCGTTATTAACCAAGATGTCCAGGCGTCCGAAGCGTGACAACGTCTGCTCGATAATGGCAACCCACTGCGCCTCGTCACTGACATCATGCCGCAGAAAGATCGCTCCTTCACCTAGTGAATTAGCCAACGCCTGACCATCTTTTACATTGATATCCGTAATTACGACCCTTGCTCCCTCGCGCGCAAGAAGCCGTGCACTGGCAGCCCCTAAGCCAGATGCTGCACCAGTGACAATTGCTACCTTTCCCTCGACTCTTCCCATATCCTTACTCCTTTTTAGACCATCAGTCTATGGCACTAAACGTGCCCCTATTGTACACACCATACACCATTACTTGAATAGTACCTGCTAGGCCAACATGGTGCCGAAAAAAACGGACAGCCGCATGGTCTTTCCCACAAATTTTGCGAACTAACTGGATGTTCTTATCTCTGGTCATGACAGTTACTTTCCAATAGATATCCTTCAAGCTGATTTCGCTATGTTGGCGGGAGACAGTGGCAACTTCATACCATCTCGTGAAAGGCCCAGGATTTCTACCAGCCGCCACGCCGTCTCCCCCCCGATGCGCCGAAGCGCTTGTTCACTCATTGCAAGCTCCTCAAACAGCCGTACCTCTTCCAGGATCGATGCAGGGTTGAGCCCCGCATCAGACCCGAACATGATCCGCTCGGCGTGCTCCTCCCAGGAAGGGAGCCACCTTCCCACATCTCCCCCTTTCTCTAGGGTAGAGATCAACCCTGTCGTATCCAGATAGAGATTGGGAAAGGTGTTCAACAAGCGGAAGGCAAGATCAAGGCGGGGATAGAACATGTGGGCTGCCACCACCGTTAGTCCCGGGAAAGCAGAAAGAAGCGTGGCAAGGTCTCTGGCCATCTCTTCTTCGTGGTATCGATTGCGGTAAGTGGCAGAGAAACCGGTATGGAGATAGAGGATACGCCGGTTCTTTGCCAGAAAGGCACAGACATCGTGCATCCATTCTGCATCCAGACGGATGTCCTGAATGAAAGAGTGGATCTTGACACCAGCAAAATGACGGTTGAGGATAAACTCATTCAGCATCTCACTGCGCTCACCAGAGGTATCATGGGGGTGGAGAGTGAGAAAGGGAAGTACCCCGGCGTTCCCTGAGCAGAACCTGTCGTTCCATTCATTCACTACCCGGGATGTGCGGGGAAAGATAGCAAAGAAAAAATTGAAGCACCCTTGGATGCCAGACCCAGCAAGGTCGGCCATGAGGCTCTTCGGGGTCGGGGGCTTGCCGGTGGTCCGCACATCGTCATGACATTGCTGCTGCAGCCATCGCCACCCGCTCTCGAGACGGCTGCGGCTCATCACGTGCACATGGGCATCAAAGGTTACATAGCGTGATATGTGCATGCCGTGACCACCTCTTTGCCATCTAAAGGACTGCGATTCCTGCCGCAGGCCGCCAATATCTCGCCACCCAATCAACAAAAACAATGTTCGTATATTATATATACCGAACGGTTGGTTTATTTTTCTACAGACAAATAACACAATATCGGAGAGAATGCAAGTCAAACACATGCAACAAACAATGGTTTGAAATATGAATATTTTTCTGTCAGATCCCAATAACAAGGCGGCGCCAAGTTCAACGCACCTGATGGCAGTGGCTGGCGGACACAGGGAAGCGGATCTGTATATCCACAACTGTCGCGTCCTCAATATCTATTCCGGAGAGATCCTTGCCGATGTGGGGGTGGCTATCGCCGGAGGGCGGATTGCCTATGTGGGCACCTCCCGGGGCATGGTCGGCGCCGGCACGGAAATGATTGATGCGGAGGACGGCCTACTCGTGCCAGGGTATGTGGAACCCCACTCCCACTTCGACCTGATCGTCTCCCTCGGACGCATGGCCGAAGCGGTCCTCCCCCTCGGGACAACAACCGTTGTCAACGACACCCTCGCCATGGTGGGGCGCTTCGGAAAAACAGGACTCGACTATCTCCAGTCGGCAGCCTCATCTCTCCCCCTGCACGTCTTCTTCATGGTTTCCCGCACCAGCCTTGCACCGGAACTTGAAGAACTGGGGTATCCCACCGGCGCCAGTCTCAGCGCTGAGGAACTTGCAGACGCCCTCGGCGATGACCAGGTCCTGGGGACCGTAGAATCTCTTCCCTGGCGCAAGCTTCTGGCCGGCGACCCGAACCTCATGGCAAGCATGGAACTGTTACTCAGGAGCGGCCCAGGCACCAGGGGCATTTCCCCGGAGCCCGGGCCGACCAGATCCAGGCACTTGCAGCTGCTGGTTTCACTGACTGCCACGAAGCCCTGTCCGCGGAGGAAGCGCTGGACCGCCTGCGGGCAGGTCTCTATGTAATCCTGCGCCACGGCCCCGCACGTCCTGACCTCCCTGCTTTGGCCCGACTCGTCCATCGTGAAGAGGTGGACCGCTCACGGCTGATGTTCACCACGGACTGGGTGCCGCAGGCCGCTCTCGTGCAAACCGGACACCTGAACCATGTCATCGCCACTGCCCTGGAACTGGGGATATCACCCATTGATGCCTATCGCATGGCAACCCTTAACCCGGCCCGCTACCTGGGGATCGAGGATGATGTGGGGGCCATCGCTCCAAGAAGATATGCGGACATCCTCTGCCTCGCCACCCTCCAGGAACCGCTACCACGCTGGGTGATGGCCTCAGGCCGCGTAGTGGCAAGGAATGGCCTGACCGTGGATGGATGGGACGGGGAGCGAGCGGAACCGAAACTCCCCCCCTATCAGCCGCCGGTTCAGGAGACACACGTCACCGACTTTCGCATGGCCACCAATCGAAGAGGAAATGTGATCGTGCCTACCGTCGAACTGGTCGACAAAACCGTGACCAGGCGCCGGGACCTGCATATGGCAGTGAGAGATGGGGTGGTTACGCCCGAAACCAGACGAGAAGTGATCCTTAAGATGGCCATGCCCAAACCGGAAGGGGGTTTCGCTGTCGGTTTTCTAGTGGGGATGGGCGCTCATCTCGGAGGCTTCAGCACCTCGGTGGCCTCAGACCCCTACCACACCCTGGTTATCGGCAGCAACGACCACGACATGGCCACGGCATACAACCGCATGGTTGGCAACGGTGGGGGGATTGTGGCCGTGCAGCAAGGCCAGATTGCGGCTGAACTCCCACTCCCTATGGGGGGATTCATATCCACGGCCCCTGTCCCCGATATCGCCGCGGACATCGAGCTCCTGAACCGCTGGGCCCAGGAGCTCGGGTGCCCATGGGACGACATCTTCCTCATTCAGCGCTACTTCACCTACATTGGCGTCCCTTTTTTCCGCATGCCCCCCTGGGGGATCTACGACGTGAAGGAACGGGCCTTTCTGCCACCGGTGCTTGACTGAACCGGGCAGCACATCAACCCGATGAGGCATACGATGAAGATATTTCAACTTGTCCAGTGACAGCCCCCGTAACTGCGCGACGCTACGGTCCCTGAGTCAGGGCACGGCAAGGCGCTCATCAAGATTGGGGGTGCCGGAACCTGCCACTCTGACCTGCACGTCATGGAATGGATATCAGGAGCCCTCCCCTTCAAAAGTAGCCACACAGCCTTCAAAGCCAGCACCGTCCTCGGCCGGATCGGGGAGCCGTCCGATATTGCCGGCATCGTCGCCAACCTTGTCGCCCCGACGCGGGCTGGATAATCACCGGTCAGGTCATCTGCGCTACCGGCGGCATGCAGCTCTGAAAGGCAGGAACATCATGTATCTTGAGTTAATAACCTATACAGCCGAGGACGGTCTCGAACTTGATGCCGCCTTGTACCGGCAGAGAGGGAAAGGACATGCCCCTGATCCCCTCATCATCTTGACCCACGGGGCCTCCTGGATGAATTTCTACACCGGCCCGCAACGTTTTTTGCCCCGCTACCTGGTCCTGGCAGGGTATGACTGCCTTGCCATCAACAGCCGCGACCGGGATATTGGCTATCTCCATCCCCCCACCGGCACCTGCTAGGGATGTTCCGGTGCCGCTTCGAGGATGTCCTGCTCGATCTCCCCGGAGCCCTGGCCTGGGGGCGTGCCCAGGGCTGCCGGCGCTTCATCCTCGTCTGTCATAGCTTCTCCAGCCAACGGGGGGGGATATTTTCTCTCCCAGACTCCGGGGAGCGGCATCGAGGCCCTGGCAATGATGAGCCCCCCGGCCGGCATGCGTGCAAACCACCGCTTCTGGGTGGATGACTGGGAGGGGTTCGTTGCCCGGGCCCGCACCCTGGTGGAGGAGGGAAGGCCGGACGAGATCGTGCTCGAGCGTCCCACCGGCCGGTTCCCGGTTATTGCCAGGGCCGCAACCGTTCTCAACCTCTGGGTCGATCACAACGCCATCGAGCAGTGCGAATTCCTGTCCGGTCTCTCGGTCCCCCTTCTCCACACCCTAGGGGGAAAAGGAAGCAGCTCTCGTCCCGATCCGAGAGAAAGGGGACTGGATTGCCGGAGTATGGGGAGGGCCGGTGACGCGGGCCGTCATCCCCGACTGCGGACACTTCTACCGTGAACCCCCCGAGGGGCTGGCGGAAATAGTTCTGACATGGCTCGAGAAGATTGTTCCCCGATCGTGACCGGACCATGAAGAACGAAAACAACTCATGATATGGGAGGGGGAAAACAGCCAAAAGCGGAGGGACCGGCAAAGGACGTTACCGGAAAATTGACTGCGATATTGCGAAAAAAGCTCTGCCAACGCCTGTAATCAACGCCTCGTTACACCTGCATTGCAGCTCAATCGGCGTCTGAAATCCTTCGGATGTGAATGCCGAGCTTGCGCATCCTGGCACGAAGAGTCGAGTGGTTGATACCGAGTATCAATGCGGCCCCCTTGGGTCCCTCTATACGGCCGTTCGTATCCGCAAGCACCTGCAGGATATGGCTCCGTTCGGCTTCTTCCAGGGTCAGCCGTGGTGCTGCGGTCTTTTCCGTTACCAAGGAACTCTTCAGGTTATCGAGCAGTTGGAGGGATGGGCCGACGGTATTGATCGCCGCACGCTCGATGACGTTTTCCAGTTCCCGCACGTTCCCCGGCCAATCGTAGGCCTGTAAGGACTTCATCACACCTGCGGGAATGCGCCGAATACTCTTCCCCAGTTTCCGGCCGAATTTGTTCACGAAGAGATTGATGAGCAGGGGGATATCTTCCGTACGCTCACGCAGCGGCGGAACCGTGATGGGAAAGATGTTGAGGCGATACCACAGATCCTGACGAAAACGCCCCTTGCGGACCTCTTCCTCCAGGTCCCTGTTGGTGGCGGCAACGATACGGACATCGACCTTTAACGTGCGCGAACTGCCCAACCTCTCGAACTCTCCTTCCTGGAGCACCCGGAGGAGTTTCGCCTGGGATTCCAGAGGAAGTTCACCGATCTCGTCGAGAAAGAGGGTATTGCGGTCGGCAAACTCGAAACGCCCGATCTGCCTCACCTGGGCACTGGTAAACGCACCCTTCTCGTGGCCGAACAACTCGCTCTCTATAAGATTTGCAGGAAGCGAGGCACAGTTCACCTTAACCATCGGCCGATCTCGACGCTGGCTCGCCGCATGAATCGCCCGGGCAACCAGTTCCTTGCCAGTGCCGGTTTCCCCCAGTATGAGGACGGTCGTGTCCGTAAGGGCAATCTGCTGGATCTTGGCCAACACCCGTTTGAGGGGAAGACTCTGGCCGATGATATGATGCACATCGTAGTTCAGATCGATCTCCTCCCGCAAATACGTGCAGTCAGCCGCAAGTTCCTCGTTCAGTTCCTTGATCTGCTGAAACGCTTTGCGAATCTGCAGTTCTTTCTGCTTCCTTACCAGGGCGTTGGCAAAGATTTCCCCCACAAGACGCAACCGTGGCACCAGTTCATCCGGCCAGGAACGGTAGCTCCGGACCGTCGCAAGGGAAAGAGTCCCGAAGACATGCCCCCCTACCGAGATCGGAACCGACACCTGCGACTTTATGCGCAATGCCAGCAGTGCCGTTATATCAGTCGCCGCCTCCGCCGGCAGGTCATCCAGATGGGAAAACTGTACGACCTTCCCAAGATGAAACATCTTCGCAAACCAGGGGAAAAGATTATGATCGGGGGCGATAAACCCGGGGTCAGGCTTTGCGTCATCGTGTATCCACGAATGAAAAACAAGGACGCGGGAACCGTCTTCGGAGAATTGCACCAGGTTGCATCGGTCGGCCCCCAAAAATTCACCAAGCCTCTGGAGACCAGACTCAATCGTCTTATCCACCTCTTCCACAGGGAGATTGGAATAGACTGAAGATATCTCCGAAAGAAGCATCTCGAATCTCAGACGTTCTTCCAACGTGCTGCTGTTTGGACCACAAGAAGAACAGTCTACCGGAGGATTGCTCTCTCCCTGCGTCGCACCCCCCCTGTTTCCGCTTCCTCCAGGTTTCTCCATTCATCGCCTCCTCGGCTAACGACATCGCTGCCACCCACGACAGCGCTTTCCAGCGAAACTTTTCTTTCAATTGTTACACTACTGTTAAATACAACAGGAAACAAGCATTATCTTTCTGCGTACCATTAAATGTTGTGACTATAACATAGCAGATTAACGGCTAGTTACAGTTTCTGCTCGCACGATCGGTATATGGCACGAAAGCTGCGATAATAAATAGAGTGCAGCAGCATCAAAATACAAAAAATGAAAGGATTCATCATGGGATTTCAGGAATTGCTTTACGAGAAAACAGAGGGAGTCGGGGTAATCACCCTGAACAGACCAGATCGGCTGAACGCTCTCAACCGCACCATCCTGTTGGAGTTGATCCAGGTGTTGCAGGAAGCGACTACCGATAACGAGGTACGGGTTGTACTTATCACCGGCGCGGGAAAAGGGTTCTGTGCCGGGGGTGACCTCAAGGGCCATCCGAGTTTTGAAACATCGGACCCGCTGGTTCGCGAGGGATACGTCAAGGAATCCCATCAGGCGATACTCCTTCTGCACCACATGCCTAAGCCAGTTGTCGCAGCGGTCAACGGGGTAGCCGCCGGGGCGGGGATGAATATCGCTCTATCCTGCGACATCCGGCTTGCTTCCGATACCGCTGTCTTTACCGAATCGTTTATCAAGGCCGGAATCATGACAGATATGGGTGGCAGCTACTTCCTTCCCAGAATCGTCGGTGTGGGACGTGCCATTGAAATGATCCTCACTGCCGAGAAGATAGATGCCGCAGAGGCTTGCCGTATAGGTCTGGTCAACAAGGTCTTCCCCGACGCAGAATTCAGAACCGCAGCCCTCAGTTATGCGAAGGAACTGGCCAAGGGGCCGAGACAGGCCTACAAAATGGCAAAATGGGCCATTTATACAGGATTGCAACTCGACCTGGAGGATGCCTTGAAACACGAAGAACTGGGGCAGGCGCTGCTGATTGGAACTGAGGATTCGAGCAATGCAATCAAGGCCTTTATTGAAAAACGAACTCCGGTTTTCAAATAGGAATAAATTCTAAAGATCTCAAAACAACAGGAGAAAATCATGATAATCAAGAACTTACCAAAGAAATGCGATATTTTAATCATTGGTTCGGGTGCGGCCGGACTTACGTTTGCGCTCGCCGTAAAAAAGTTTAAACCGAATTTGCACGTTCACGTGGTGGAAAAGACCGAGAGTGTCGGCGGGTGTACGGCATACAGCGGCGGAGGAGTCTGGCTCCCCGGCCACCGGTTCATGGCAGACCCTTCCCAGGACACCGAAGCGGCCCGCCGGTATGTCAAAAATGTTTACCCGGAGATTGACGAAAAATGCCTCGAAGGATTCCTTGCTGATGCACCAAACCTGTTGGATTTTTGGATCGCCAATGGTGTCGAGATGGAGAAATCCATCGGCTACCCCGATTACTACATGGAGAAGGAAGGCTCCGCCAGGGAGAGATCGGTTTTCCCCGGAGTCTACAAGGGGCCAAAGAAATACCGCTCCCTGGTCCGCAAAACCCCCGCCTATTATGTCCCCTTTACCCTTAATGAGGCTATGACCTGGGGTGTGCACCGTTTCGGGCACTGGAACAAGACTCTGTTGACCAAACGAGCCGTTGCCGGACATATGACCATGGGAAAGGCATTCATTGCTTTCCTGCTGGAGGCGTGCATCGAGGCCGGTGTTGATCTCTCCCTCAACAGCACTACCGAAAGGCTGGAAATAGAGAATGGCACCGTGACCGGGGCGATAATAAACGGTCAGCGGATAACGGCGCCGGTAGTCATGATGGCAAACGGCGGTTTCTCCCACAACCCTGAACTGATGAAGCGGATCGACGCCGAGAGACCCATTCTCTCCGTAGCCCCCGAGGAGTGCGATACCGGCAACGGAGGGCTGGGCCTTGCACTGGAAGCCGGGCTCAAGATCGGCAATCCGTACTGCTGGTGGTCACCTGTCTTCAAAACCTACGATGACCGGATCGAGGAAAAACCGGGACCGGATCTCTGGGCCTATCACAGTGCTCTCTATGACCGTTGCTGGCCTGGAGGCATCATGGTCGATGGCAACGGCAAACGGTTTACCAATGAATCAGCCTGTTACAATACTGTCGGCGGAGTGCTTGCCCAGGGAAAGGATCCGGCACTTAACAACGTATGGCTCATCTGGGGCGACTACTACGTCAAAAACTACGTCAGGGGAATCGTCTCTTACCTGCAACCTGCCAAGAGCTACATGAACAAATCAAAGACACTCGAAGATCTGGCGGACAAAATCGGAATCCCTGCGGCAAACCTCAGGGAAACGGTGGAGCATTGGAACTCCATGGCAGGAAAGCAAAAAGACGACGATTTCCACCGGGGAGAGAGTCCGTACGACAATTATATGGGAGACAAGTTCAGAAACGGCCACCCCAATATCGAGAAGGTCGAAGGGCCATACCAGGCGGTGCGGATGCATGCTGGTACGCTCGGAACGAAGATGGGGCCGATCACCGATGAGTACGGTCGCACTCAGCTGGAAAACGGCCAATTCGTGACCGGACTCTACGCCTCGGGAAACGCTGCCGCTTCCTTCTTCGGGAACTTCTACCCCGGCGCCGGCGCAACCCTGGGACAGGGGTGCGTCTTAGCGTATCGTGCCGCGCGTCATGCCTGCGGCCAAGGGGATTGAAACCACTGGGCCGCAAATTTTATAAACCGATGATAACAGGAGGAACAGATGGGAAAACTCGCCGGAAAGGTGGCAATTATTACCGGTGGATCGCGCGGCATGGGTCGGGCTACTGTCGAGGTTTTCACTAAAGAAGGCGCCAGGGTAATCATCGCAGATGTTCTTGATGCCGAAGGAACGGCACTGGCACAAGAGATGGGAGACGGCGCAATTTACCGCCATCTTGACGTATCAGACGAAAGGGGATGGGGAGATGTGGCAAGAAGTGCGATAGATTCATTCGGCCGCATCGACATACTTGTCAATAACGCCGCCATCTTTTTATACGCATTAATTGACGAAACCAGGAGCGAAGCCTTCAGGCGGTTACTCGACATCAACGTTATCGGCCCTTACCTTGGAATGAAAACGGTAATCCCGATCATGAAAAAACAGCGGTCAGGGTCCATCGTCAATGTCTCATCCACGGACGGTCTGCGCGGGTCCTGCGGCATGGGGGCCTACAATGCCAGCAAGTGGGGGGTCCGTGGCCTTACCAAGTGTGTAGCCATGGAAGTGGGCCCCTTCGGTATCAGGGTCAATTCACTCCATCCCGGCACAGTCGATACACCGATGTTCAATCCGCACGGGCTGGACAGGGATGCCCTCAATGCAAGTTTCGGCAAACAGTTCCCCGGAGTCTCCCTGAGCCGGGTTGGCGATCCTTCGGAAATAGCCCGCGCCAGCCTCTTTCTGGCCAGCGACGACGCTTCTTACGTTTCCGGGGCGGAGCTGGCTGTGGACGGTGCCTGGACCTGCGGCGTCTACCTCCAAGAGAAACCGGAACCTAATTAAAAACAATTGGCAACTGGATGGGGAGCATGCCACTCCCCCAGTTGCCAATCCCGCCTTTGTTCACCGCATGCCAGTAAGCAGCTGACGAATTTTTTCACTCTGATTTGCTTCGTGACGCATATGGCTCCAAAGCAGCGATTCCACAGTTCCCTCCCCCAGATCCGGATGCCGGCAGCACTGAGCCAACGACTCCTGCGAAAGCCCTGCAACAAGCTGAAGCATTTCCTGACACAATGCCCGTTTATCATCTATCAGCTTATCCAGCAATTGAACCGCCAAGGTTTCCTCCGGCCTGAACGTAGCGACGTTTCCGTCAGCTACCATAACGCCCGACACGTTCCGTAGCCACTCCCGACTCTGAGCACCAGTCCGGGATATCTCTACAAGGCTGCTCCATAAAGCGAAACGACTGTCGCTGCCGAGACGTTCTAAAAATCCGGAATCGAGATGCCCCACTAACCGCTCCAGATCGTCAGCCAGGGCCTGAAGTCCGGCCAGGATGTCGGCCCTGCCCAGGGCGGGATGGCCTGCAGGAGCGATCCGGCAGCGTCCACCACGCAGTGGCTGGTCTCCGGCAAAACTGCACAAGCCGATGTCGGTAGGAGTAATTGCATTTGCATTGGCCTCCCAGAGACCTGACAACCCGGGCTCTCCCGGCTCCCGCTCCGGGTACCACCAATACCCCTCAGGTTGAACCGTATCAGGTCGGATTTTGTCGGTCAGGAGAGCCTTCTGACGGATGCGCCCTTCAGGACGTTCGATGATCACCCACTCTCCATCATTGATACCATGACGGGCTGCTGTCTCAGGATGAATCCAGACGGGTGGATCGGGACAATGCTTGCGCAGGGCCTCGATCTGATGGAGGTTGGACCCCATGAAATAGCGGGTACGATTCCCTGCTATCATGTGATAGGGGTAAAGGGCCGGGTCGTCCACTTCCGGCGTGCTGTAGGGTGGCCCCTCGTAGACAGGGAGAGCTTCAATACCTGCCCTTTCAAACATGGTCGGTAACAGCTCTACCTTTCCCGACGGGGTGGCAAACCCCTGTTGTTCGTGTTTTTTGTGCATGAGACGGGGAGCCTGGTAATTCCGCTCCTCTTTGGTCCACTGGGCAAAGGAACGCCCCGACGGAGCGAGGAACAGGTTGAGCATCCCTTCCAGGTCTGCCGGCCATCGGTCTTCCTGTCCCAGCCTCTTGCCAAGTCCTTTCCAGAGTTCATAATCGTTGCGCCGCTCAAAGAGAGGCTCCACCGCCTGCTCCCCGCACACGAAGAGGTGGGTCAACCCCCAGTGCATGCTGATGTCAGGCCGTTCCAGATAGTGGGCCGCGGGGAGAACATAATCAGACAGCTGGGCTGTAGGGGTCATGAACAGATCCATAGTCACCAGCAGATCAAGATTGGGGCTCGTGAACGCATCATGGGCAGCCCGTGCTCCCCCCATGGAGAGGAGCGGCTCTCCGTTCTGGACGATGACGGCCTTTACCGGATAGGGCTCTTCTGCAAGTACAGCGCGATAGATGGCGTTCTGGTTGGCAAACAGCATGTAGGCGGCCGCGTTGTGCCCCTTGGGGTGGAGACGGGCCTGGGTTTCGCGGAAGCGTTTGTATGCCTCGACGCCGATAATGGGGAACTCGGCGGAGCCAAGGGTATCCCGTGTGCGCAGGGGGTGATGCACCAGGGCATCCCAATGAATGTTGTCCAGCCAGGCGAACTGTCCCTCATCGTATTTCATGGCCAGGGGGTCGCCTCCCAGCACATCGAGATTGCCGGAGATTGCAACAAGAATCGCCCGCACAAGGGTGGCTGTACGACTGGCACCTTGACCAGCCTGCACCAATGCTACTCCGGGCACAAGACGGGCAGGACGCACTGTGCCGTACAAACGGGCCACCTCCTCGATCATCTCAACCGGAATTCCGCAGATTGCAGCGACCCGCTCCGGCGGATACTGCTCAATCACTTCCCGGGCCTCATCAAACCCTTGGCAATATGCAGCAACAAACTCCCGATCATAGAGCCCTTCACGAAGCATGACATGGGCGATACCCAGAGCCAGGGCCCCGTCAGTGCGTGGCCGGACCGGTACCCATATATCGGCAATTTCCGCCACACGGGTCTTGCGCGGATCAACGACCACTATTTTCATTCCTTGCTTCTTTCCCTGGATAAGCCGTTCCATCACCGTAGTACCTGATTCCGCGGGATTAGACCCCCAGATCAAGGCAAGCATGGTCTTACCCGGATGGACAGCCGCATACATCGTGTCATAACCATAAACCGAACTCTCGGCGAGAATATGCCCTACCCCGCAGTTACGCCCCTGGTTAACGAAATTGGGAGTACCGAACAGGTTGCAGAACCGCCAGGAGGACCAATCGCCCGGCCCCTTGTGGGTACCACCGAGGGTGGCCAGCATTTCGGGTCCGAACTGGTCGCGCAGAGATGACAACTTTGCCGCGATCTCGTCCAGAGCCTGCTCCCAACTGATCTGTTCCCATTTCATCTCGCCACGCGCCCCGATCCGCTTAAGTGGATAATTGAGGCGGCCCGGATGTTCATGAAGATCGAGGACACGTGGCCCCTTGACACACAAGCTCCCACTGCCGATGGGGCTCGTGGGATCACCCTTTACAGCAACGGGTCGTCCGTCCTTCACGGTAACGAGAACACCGCAATGTTGCGGGCAAATTGTACAGAAAGTGCGCTTTGTACAACTGTTACTTTCAGTCATTATTAGGCCTCTTTCTTTGGGGTAGTTACTTCTCGTACCACAGGCCGGCATCATTCAGTAGAAGGAATTGCGCGATTATATATTTTGGGCAAGGCAACGGTGAACGCCTCCGGTACAGGGGAAATCTGTCTTTGCTCGTAATCGAAAAACAGCATGGCCATTTTGGCTATTGCTATTTCCTCTCCCGTTCTCTCGTTCGTTACCCGATAGAAGGCATCGAAACCGTATATACCCGATGGAATAATCCCTAAATCGACACGAAGCATGTCCCCATGCGCAGCCTCAGTTTTGTAGATCACGGCGAGGTCTGCATCGATCAGGTTCATCTTCGTACCGAACATCCCGATGACACCTGCTTCGCGAAAGAACAGGAGCAATGCCTCATTGAGATAAGAGATAAGCATATGGTTGCCCATGTGGAAACCGGCCGCTACATCCCCTATACGTACCTGTAGTTTGGTAGAATAAATAAACTTATCGGGTAAATCTATCTGAACACGGGCCATGGTCTTCAACCTTTCCGGAGCGACTCGGCAGCCACTAAATACAAATTTCTTTTGTCATCCGTTCTTGCTGCAGCGGACCAGCGTCATTCAATAAATTTCTGTTTCCGCCATTAGAAAAGCGACGACGTCACCGCAACGTTAAGGTTGAACCACATCAGAATTCGGCATGATACCCTTGCGCGGCAAGCCATTCCTTAACCTGTCGGCGGAGTACCTTGCCGGTTGCCCCGATGGGAAGTTCATCAATGCAGAAGATTCGGCGAGGGCGCTTAAAGCGCGCCAGTGTCGAGTGTGTAGTACAGAACTCCAGAATTCTCTCCGCATTGGACGTGGCTCCCGGGCGAAGTTCGACAACCGCGCACGCAGCCTTCCCCCATTCAGTGTGAGGTTCCGGAAAACAAAAAGCCTTGGTGACATCTGGATGGAGAACAAGGGCAGCCTCAATTTCCGACGGATAAACGTTTTCTCCACCCGATTGGAACATGTCATCGACTCGACCGACGGTGTAATAATAGCCATCTTCGTCCCGCCTCACCATGTCACCGGTATAGTACCACCCCTCCGCATCGAATTTTCGTCCCGTCTGTTCCGGATCATGCCAATAACCTGGAGTTACGTTGTCACCCCGCACGGCAAGCTCGCCAGAACCTGCACCTTCGATAACACAGCGGCTTTCTGGATCAACAAGTCGAACTTCTTCAATCCGGTCAAACGGTTTGCCGCACGAAGAGAGAGGAGCGTCCTTTCCTGGAGCAAAGACCTGCGTGCACGCCTCGCTCATTCCGAAACCTTCGCGCATGGACGCCCCTGTCACACGAAACCACCGCTCCTTGAGTTCTACCGGGACTGGCTCCCCACCAACTGCACATATTTTGAGGCTTGAGCAATCGGTGGTTAAAAACTCGTCACAGCGTGACATCTGTTGGTACAGTGTCGTAGCCGCGATCATACAGGTAACACGATGTTTCTTCACCAAGTGAAGGGCCGTCACCGGATTCCATTTCGGAAGAAGGACATGGGAAGCGCCGGTAGTATAAGACAAGGCCATGGCATCCAAAACTCCACCGACATGCCATAGGCTGAGACAGCCGAAGAATACCTCAGAAGCACGGCTCAACTGGTATCGCTCGTACCATACATAGTTGTGCGCCCGGAGCATCCCGGCAGTCAGTTGAACGCCCTTTGGCCGCCCGGTGGTGCCCCCCGTATAGGCAATAAAGGCCACCTCACTGTCGCGCATAGGAAGCGTCTCTAATTCCGCGGAAGCGGTACCGACCAGTTCGCCCAGAGAGAGAAAGCCAAGGGAAGCATCATCTGCCATCAGTATTTTGAGTTCAGGGAGTTCCTGAAGCACCTCGCGTGCAAACTCGACGGACTCAGCTCCTACGACGAGGACCTTAGCCTCAAGCCCCCGGAGCAGGTCAATAACAATAACATTGTTTTCGCGCATTGAGAGGGGACAGCCGATAGCACCTAGTTTCAGTGCTCCAAGCAGCACCGCTTCATGCTCCGGTGTGTTCGGCAGGTATGTGGCAACACGCTCTCCCTTGGATACGTCAAGGTCAGCCAACACATTACCGATACAGTTTGTCCAGGAACTCATTTCTCCATAAGTGACAATTTTGTCGTTACAGTACACTAGCGGCTTGTGCGGATTTTCTCGTGTTCCCCACTCAAGGTAGTCTGCCCAGTTCATATTTTCACCCCCAGTATATATTGTCGAAACCGAGGCAAACTTGGTAGTCGCCACTTTGTAACGACATGAACTGCATGTTTACTCCTCCTCACCCAAGCCAACAGCTCGCATTGACAACGGTGTGCACCTAGCCCGCAACCAGATTCCGGTAATCCCGCGCATAATGGGCAAATGTTGTAGGATAGACGATGCCGGGCGCGGCCTCGCACACGACAGGAATAGTCTGAATCATGGGCATTGCTGTGGCGTAGTACCCTGGAGTCGTGTTGTCACCCTCGCGGTAGTGAAGGTCTTTCTCCACCGATGCCATCAGGTCCATCTTCATGTTGACCGATACAGGTTTCCCCTCGATGATAATCCGATAGTGGTCGCCCTTTGTCTCCACCGGACAATATTCCTGGCCTAGATAGAAGATTTCATCCAGGAAAAAGAAGGGCTTGCCGTCGACATAACCGGTCCAGGTATGCTCCCAGCAAGCCACCTCGCCCTTCTTGATCGTGACACCGGAAGCTTTAAGGTGCATATCTTCACGCGCCGGTGTGAACGTGGACTTCACTGCGATACGCTCCACGTCGTGCCCCAGGATATGACACGCATGAGCCACCGTGGAATGGTAGTAGTTTTCCGAGCCCTTTTCGATCCGACCGATTATGCTCTGTGCCTTTTCCAGGGTCATGCCGAAGGTACAGGCCTTGAGCATGCGTACCGCCTCAACATTTTTCAGGTCAAAGTATTCCTGGCAGCGGATATAGTCGATCTCGTTCACCATACCTGTAAGGGTTACCGCCAGTCGTTCGGCAAAAAATCCCGGATTGATGCCGGTACCATGCAGGCTCACCCCACCTTTCTGACAGGCGTTGGTGAGCATTGCCACGAATTCCGGACCGTGTATCTGGGGGAAATGGTACGACGGCGCGGCAATGACGTTTTTGCCCGATTCCAGCAGTCGGACCACCTCCTGGTTGCGGGGTGTGTCATCCATAATGTTGGTGCCGGCATGGAGCACACAGTCGGCCTTCATATTAAATATCTTTTCCTGGTCGGTCGTCATGGTCACGCCGATCGGATCGATCCCCAGCAGTTCCCCCACATCCTTGCCGTTTTTGCTCTCACTGTAGGCCAGTACGCCGACCAACTCGAATTCCGGACGCTTGAGAATTTCCCGGATACAGGCAGTACCGAGATATCCCGGCGCCCAGACAATCACTTTGTAAGGAGTCTCCCTGCGCATGATATTCCTCCATAACCTTCTTCGTTATCGACTCGCTAGATTCCACACCCGTTAGGCCAGCATACCTCCATCAACCCATAAAACCGATCCCGTGACGTAGCGTGAGGCATCAGCGGCCAAAAAGAGCGCTGCCCCTTTGAAATCGTCCTTTTCACCAAGGCGTCCAAGCGGCACTGCAGCTTCCATGACCGCTTTTTGCGGGCCGACCATCAGGGTTTTGCTGATCTCTGTCGGGAAAATGCCGGGTGCGATGGCATTGACGCGAATGTTGTGCTTGGCCCAGTTGCGGGACAGATGCTTTGTCAGTGCTATGATCGCCCCTTTGGTAGAAGCGTACGCGGGGAATGTCACCACCTTTGGATCCGTTGAGCGCACTCCGCCGATGGAGACGATGTTAATGATATTCCCGCCGCCGCCGGCAATCATGGGGGAGACGACTTCAGTGGTAAAGAAATAGTTGCCGCGAACATTGGTGCTGTAGAGCTGATCCCATTTCTTGAGCGGCGTGTCCTGCAGTTCCCCACCCCACGAGATGCCGGCATTGTTCACCAGGATGTCGATCTTTCCGAACCTGTTCATCGTATGGGCCACCACGGCCTTGACCTCATCCTGTTCCCCGATGTCACAGCGCAGGGCATCGCATTCCACACCAAGTTTGCGGATATTGGCCGCCGCGTCCTCGCACTGCTCCAAATTTCTCGAGCAGAGAACAAGACTGGCTCCCGCCTCTGCAAACCCTTCCGCCATCATCAGACCCAGTCCCCTCGAGCCTCCGGTGATGATGGCTGTTTTTCCTTTCAGGCTGAACAATTCGCTGACATGCATGAGGCATCCTCCAATTTGCCGTTTCTGGAAAGCTTGAACCCAGATGGGCCTATCCTTTCAAATCCTTCATAAGCTTGGCGCTGTCGAATTTAGCCTCTATGGACACCAGCTTGCCGTTAGAGAAAGTCATCCAACTGAACGCATTGAAAACAACGGTCTTACCTTCAGGTGTGGTATTGGTTACAACGACCTTTACGACCGCCTCATTGCCTGAAATCACATACTTGACCGGATCGTCATAATGTTTCGCATACATGGCTGGCAGAGACTGATAGAACTTCCGAAAAGACTCTTTACCCTTTAGTACCCCCAGCATAGGAATATCGAAGGTACCGTTGTCGTTCCACAGTTCGAGCAGACCATCTACGGAGTCGCTGTTAACCAGTTCAAAATACTTTTTGATAATTGTTTCCATGTTTATCTCCTTTCATAATGCGCAATAAATGTTAACCTACGCTACCAACATAATCGACCGTTCGGTTCATTCGTATCATAAAAAAAACCAGTTTTCTATAAATAATTCAGATCCGCTCTCTGATTCCCATAATTACTTTTGGAATACCGACCACCACAACCATTGCACAGACAGTTGATCACCCCGGAGAACTCTCTCCTCCTTTCTCTGCCACAACATAGTTCCAGACAGCCTTCGCCATGGAAAAATAGTTTTTTTCCAACTCAACCTGTCCTCTGGTACTTTGCCGGACGCTGGCAAGGAGGGTTGCAGCACGCGACAGAAAATCCTGCAATCCCCCTCCTCCGTAGAAAACATCGCGACAAAGATCCGAGATCGTAATAATTTGGCTAGTTGCCGAGAGAATGTATGGCATTGCCGGCTCCCACAAGCCGAAATGGGTGGCATATATTCGTCGGGGAGAAAGCTTGGCAATACGCTCGACCGACTGTACATAGGCGGGGATATCTCCTTTTGGAGGGGAAACCCCTGGCATGGAAACGTACTCGCCAAAAGGATGTTTCCCTCTAAAAAAAGCGCCAAGGGCGTCGCCAGAGAAGACTCCCCGGGTCGATTCCTCGAAAAACGCCACATGATGGGAGGTGTGACCTGGGGTATATAGCACCTTGATACGTCGGACATCGTCAATCTCGATGATTTCACCATCCCCCAATTCCACTACTCGCTCGGCCGGAGCAGGGAGCATGGGGCCAAGCAGGTCAAAATCTTTTTCCCACACTACCTTGGCGTGGGAAAGGAGTCGCTGCGGATCTAGAATATGCCTCACCCCTAGAGGGTGAATACCGATACGTGCGTTGGGGAGGTGCCGCAACAACTCACCTGCACCGCCGGCATGGTCCAGGTGAACATGAGTGAGCAGTATCCACCGAATGCTCTCCAAGGGGATACCGGCCTGTTTGAGACCGGCGAGCCACAAAGGGACAGCAGCTCCGGCACCGGTTTCAACGATACAATTATACCGTTTCCCCCTGACCAGCCAGCCGCCTGCATATCCTTTCACTCCCCTGTCAAGGGTATCCATGAACATAAAACCAGACGCCGGTTCTTTCAGCACCTTCCCACTCACCATCCTGCTCCTCTAATCCTCCCCCCTAGGGACGATACTCATGCCGTAAATTCCACTCTGGACTACGTATAAGTCGGGACACGCGGATTCATCTTTTTCAATACCCCGGAAAAAGCCAGCAGGACCTGCTCGTCGTGGAAAATCTTGCCACGGGCAAAAATCAGTGTTCCGGTCTCATGCACAACCTCTCCGGTCGACTCCAGAAACTGCCCCTCTCCTCCTCCGCCAATGAAGTCCACCGTGATCGAGACGGTGACAGCTGTGATCCCCTGAAGGCAGTCCCGCGCAAAGACAAAGAGAGAGTAATCGGCAAAGGTCATCAGCGCCCCGCCGTGCATCCTTCCTTCGGAGTTCATGGAATGGCGGCCAGTGATAGTGGCACAGCGGTAATGGCCGTTTTCTTCCTTCTGGAAGTAGTAGGGACCGGACTGTTCCTCCCAGGGATCGACCCCTTCCCATTTCCGGTATTCTGCAAGACGAGGGTCAGACTGGGTCATGTAATTGCCGCTCCTGAAGTATTCAATAGATGCTGGTGTCAACGTCCCGGTTCCACCACTACCTTGCAATGCTCCCCGGGGGTTCTGAGAGACTCGAATGTCTTTGGTAAATCGTCTAAAGAAACGGCGGCGGTAATCATTGGTTTTACCGAGATACGGCCAGATGAGAGCATGTCAACAATGAACTGGAAATCGGACTTGTTGTTACCGATGGAAAATTTGACCGTAATCTCCTTCAGCATCGCTAGAGCCGGGACAAAGGTATCCGGACGCATGCAAAAGCCGACTACGACAATCTCTGCTCCGAATGCTGCCCTGTCAACGCATTGGGCGATAAGGCCGGGAATTCCCACACATTCGAAAATCAGTTCCGGCAACTCCCCGGTTATCTCCTGGTACTGGGCACCCACATCAGCTTTTGCATCGACGGCGTGGGTCGCCCCCATGGCAAGAGCCATCTTCGAGCGTTCAGGATCAAATTCGCTTACGACCACCTGTCTGGCGCCGAAAAATCGGCACCAGAGCGCGACAGCTAGACCGATAGGGCCCGCACCAGTAACCAGGACACTTTTCCCCGCGACACCGCGAGAAAGACGCACTGCATGAAGACCGATTGCAAGCGGCTCCACCAAGGCACCTTCCTGCCAACTGACCGAGACCGGCAACCTGACCGCCTCATTGACATGCACACGGGCGTATTCTGCAAAGCCGCCAGCAGTTTGAATTCCAATGACTTTTTTCAGCTTGCATTGCCACGGCATACCGGTGAGGCAGGCAAGACAGTGGCCGCAGCCGATGTACGGCAGTGTACAGAGTCGGTCACCTTGCGCCCAGCCCACGGCTACCTGTGGCCCGACCTCGACAATTTCACCTGCAAACTCGTGTCCCAGGACTGTACCGTCGGCAAGGCGCATTTCCTTGTCCGCCGTTGCATGAATATCGGTGCCACAAATTCCGCATGCCTTTACGTTAACGATTACCTCACCATCTAAAGGTATCGGATCATTTAGTGATTCAATGGCAAGAGGCTTTCCGATTTGGTGAAAGACAGCCGCTCTCATAAGACACACTCCATAAATTTTTCGAGCTTAAACCATGTATATCCTAAACACCTATGCAAAGTTTTAAGATAAACAGCCTCTTTAGCAGGGTTAAACCAGCATCGCACCGCCGTCAACAAGTATGGTTGTGCCAGTGATGTACGCTGCTGAATCCGATGCGAGAAAAAGCACTGTTCTGGCTATGTCGTCTGGTTGGCCAAACCCGCCGAGGGGAATGGTGGCACCAATGGATTGCAGTGAATCCTTTTCCTCGCTCTGTTTCAGATTGGAACGGACCCCTCCCGTCAGGATCCCCCCCGGAACAACGGCTACAGCGCGTATCTTGTGTGGCGCCAGTTCCAGGGCCGTGCTTCGCGTAAGATTTACAACCCCTCCTTTTGAGGCTCCATAATGGGCCAGACCCGGAAAGCATGGTTTTAGTGCTGCCATGGAAGATATGTTGACAATCACTCCTCCCGTCCCCTGCCGGACCATGATACGACCAGCTTCCTGAGAACAGAGGAAGGCACTTTCAAGATTGATCCTGATTACCTCCCGCCACTGCTCTAGCGACATATCCAAAATTTTGGTGGCAGGATAAATTCCGGCATTGTTCACCAAGATATCAACACCGCCAAAGCTATCAGCAACGTACGAGAACAAAGATTTTATATCGGCTTCCCGGCCGGCATCTGACACCAGACTTTTAACTTTACACTTCATGCTGCTCAATCTATGTTCCGCCTCTTCAATCGCTTCTCGATTGATATCAGTAATCAGAACAGTGGCTCCCGCCTCCGCCAGCCGTTTGGCAATCGCATAGCCAATTCCAGCTGCCGCGCCAGTAACAACCGCCCTTTTGCCTGAAAGATCAAGAAGACCGGAAACCGGTTTGTCTTCAATTTTTAACATGGAGCCCCCCCTTTACTGATGGACAGCATTCCTGGAAAGATTTACGGGTAGGTCTTGTCAGGTGGAATATATTGCAGATTTTCCGGAATCCGGTAAATTTCTGTAATACACGACAGTGCATCGGTAGTATCCAGATATACATAACCCATACCGGCACTGGTGGTCCCTTCAAGCAGAACCTTAATGTCCTTCTTTTGCATTGATGCCATGGTTTCTTCGAAATTGCGCACACCACAGGCGATGTGATGAATCCCCTCCCCATGCTCACGTAGAAAATCGCTATAGATGCTCTCGTCGAGTGGCTCGATCAGCTCGAGTTGGACCCCTCCCAAGTCAGTAAAAGCAACTTTCATGGAAAATTCAGCTTTTTCGCCGCGCATTTTCATATCGTGCATATTTGATTTGTCCAGGTTATAAAACTGCCAGGGCCCGATTCCAAAGTCGTCCGCGTATGTTCGAACGGCTTTCTCCAAGTCATGCACAACAATTCCCACCTGCAGAACTTTTTTAAAAACAGGCTGTTTAGCCATAATAAGCTCCCTATCAGTTATTACATTTACACCGCCATAAATCGACCGTTCGATGCATGGAAAATATACACCTTTCCCTTACGCGCTTACACATGAAGGAATCAAGCGACTGACAAACGACGCTCTCGTATCAGCCCTTCCTGAGCCACAGAAGCAATAAGTCTGCCGTCACGGGAAAAAAACTGCCCCTGCGAAAAACCACGAGCATTGGAAGCACTCGGGCTCTCGGCGACATAAAGGACCCACTCATCCATCCGGAAATCACGATGGTACCACAGGGCATGGTCAAGGCTCGCCTCAAGGTACTTACCCTTTTGGGAAGGTACATCGTGCGGCAGACCTGCCGTGGTAATCAACCCATAGTCAGAAGCGTAGGCCAAGGCGGCTTGGTGGAACCCGACACAGTCGGAAAGCCGGTCTGTAGATCGAAGCCATACACTTGAAAAAGGAAGATACATGCCAGATGCATAGGGATTAACGGGTTTAACGGGACGTATTTCAATAGGGAAATTATTAAAAAAGTTCTGCAGGCGCCTGTTGGGAGCGGCCATCTTTCCCAAGGTTTCAACCAAGGTCGGAAGTTCTTCGGGGGCAGGAACCTCGGGCATGGAAGCTTGGTGTTCAAGTCCTTTCTCTTCGATCTGAAACGATGCCGTCATGGCAAAGATCGCACGCCCACGCTGGATGGCCACCACTCTGCGGGTCGCAAAACTGTGACCCTCATGAATACGGTCCACCTCATACATGACCGGAAGCTTATTGTCACCCATGAGGAGAAAATAGGCGTGGAAAGAATGAGCCTTACGTCCAATAACAGTTTTTCCTGCGGCAGCCAAGGCCTGACCGAGAACCTGGCCACCATAGATTCGGTTAACGCCAAGATTCTGACTGAGTCCCCGGTAAAGGTTCTCCTCAATCTGTTCGAGTTCAAGGATCTCTGGCAATATTTGTTTCATATCACGCGACACCTTCTTCCGTTTTACAGCACTACCGTCCGGTAATCCAACAACATCAGGCTTTATCTTTTTGACTCCATGCTGCAAACAGTTGCCTGCCGGTATCAAACGGTTCCTGATAGGTTTGTCGTTCTTTTAGTGAAATCGCCTGGGTAGGACAAGTCGTTACGCAAAGTCCACATCCTATGCATTTCTCCTCGCTTATGTGTAACGGCCCCATGATTGACGTAACACCCCGGACTGGGCACCTCTTTGCACATAAGCCACAAGCGATACATCGTGCTTGCTCTACTCCGGCAATAAACCTAGATTTCGCCATGGCGTGGGGTTTGTGGGCAATGGCCTGCAATTGTGTACAGCAGCAGGGACAACAACTGCACATAGAAACACCCATCTCTTTTGCATTGCCAACCACGTGAACCAATCCGGCCTTTTCTGTCTGATCCAGGATCTCCAAGACTTCTGTTTGGTCCACTTCCCGTCCGTACCCTCTCTCACTCATAAAGCGGGCAAGATCTCCAAAATGAAAGCAGACCTCCGTGACTTTACCGCAACTGCTTCCACTAAGCTCTGCTGACTTCCTACAAGGGCAATGAATCACCACAGCAAAATCATATCGCTTAATAAGCTCTGCCGCCTTCTCGTAGGGGAAAATCTCCTGACTAGTATCTATCGATTTCCCCACAGGAATGACTCGTGTGAATGGAGCTCCCCCTAACATGCTCTTGCCCCATCCACTTTTGTAGTATTCCTGCCAAAGCCTGGCCAACTGCTCAGTTCGCGGGTTCCTTTCTCCTGTGGCAAACGAGGTTTCCCACAATCCCACAGCCGTTGGTAGAAGGCAGTACAGTTCCTTGGCCACTCCATCCTGGGTAATATTCTTTTTATAGACTAGTGCCTTATCCGCCATTCGTTCAAGAACAGGACGCAATACATTTACATCCAAGTTGCCACGCTGTGCGAGCTTTGTTATTTCCACATGTTGCTGACTCAGAATCAAGGCAGCTCCAGCCTCTTCAGGAGTGAATCGGATACGGAGGATTCCAAGAATCGATTCCGCCTCGGGGGCACTCAGGACAAACGTATCCAAGTGTTTACGTAGTTTCACATAGACGTCATCAAGACTTTCGCTTCCGTCGTCCACAGCACTTAATATCAATTCGCCACCCACTCATTATCTGCCATGATACCCAACTCAAGCCCGGAACCTTCAGTCAAAATGGAAAAAAATTGTTCAGCTACATCTCCAATACTTAACAGGTTGTTGAAAAACTAAACCTTTTTGATTCAATAAGTTAGCGAACTGTGCTATATTTTTACGCGTAACAATCTGAATTTACAGGAGAAAAGTTATGCGCGGCGCCGAGACAAAAACCGAAGCTCTGTTCTGTTATCTCTCCCCTGAGTCGTACGTCCCGAAGGACCACCCCTTGCGGTCGATCAGGGCGATGGTGGATAAGGCCCTTGCAGAGCTCAGCCCGCAATTCGAGGCCATGTACTCCCACACCGGCCGGCCCTCGATTCCTCCTGAGCAGTTGCTTAAAGCACTTCTGCTTCAGGCGCTGTACACCATCAGGAGTAACCGTCTGCTGGTGGAGCAGATCAGCTACAGCATCCTGTTCCGCTGGTTTGTGGGATTGGCCCTGGACGAGAAGGTCTGGGACCACTCCTCGTTTTCCACCAACCTGGAGCGGTTGATCGATACCGACGTGGCACGGCTGCTCTTGGCAAAAGTAGTTGAGCAGGCCCGAAGGGCAAAGCTGTTGTCCGACGAGCACTTCAGCGTTGACGGCACCCTCATCGAGGCGTGGGCTTCTATCAAGAGCTTTCGGCCCAAGGATGGACCAAAGCCTCCAGTGGGTCGTAACACGGAGCGTGATTTCCACGGCGAAAAGCTCAAAAACGACACCCATGCCTCCACCACCGATCCGGATGCGCGGATTGCCAGGAGAAGCTCGGGCAAAGAGGCGAAGCTCAGTTACCACGGGCACGCTCTCATGGAGAACCGCAACGGGATCATCGTCGATGCCAGAATCACCCACGCAACCGGTACCGCTGAGCGGGATACCGCAGTCGAGATGATCGCAGACGTCGCCGGTAACAAGCGGATCACCATGGGCGGCGACAAGGGCTACGACACCAAAGAGTGCGTCAAAGATCTGCGAGCACTCAAGGTAACCCCTCACATTGCTCAGAACACCGCTAACCGCCGCTCAGCCATCGATGGCAGGACTACCCGCCACGAAGGCTACAAAACCAGCCTGAGGATTCGCAAGCGGATCGAAGAGGCCTTCGGCTGGCTCAAGACTGTCGGCAATCTCCGCAAGACCCGGCATCGGGGAATAGCGAAAGTCGACTGGTACTTCACCATGGCCATTGCGGCATACAATCTGGTCCGGCTGCGCAATCTCGGGACGAAAACGGCATAATCAGGGGAATAATGCGACTCTTGGTGGCAAAGCCCGCCCGAAAAGGCCAAATCAAGGTAAAAAGCAAAGTTTCAAAGAACGAATAGGGCGAGATCAATGCAACTATCGGCCTAAAATGATCTCCTTGAAGGGGATTGCCCTGGAAATGAAGGAGTTTTTCAACGGCCTGTTAAAATATCATTTTTCTTGTACCAAACGCACGCATGATTACACATCCCCATGATTGCCTTGGCTGTAACATGAGGATCAAGGTCTTTGAACAAGTTTGTTTCTTCTGACTGTATCTGTTGAATTATTCTAACCACCTGTTGTCCATAAAGCCTTTGTTGTTGTTGATATACAGTCCTGCTTTTACCAGTAAGAAATTTACCATCTTTGATATTAATTGACAGAACATCCTTCCTTTCTGCCACCATTTTCATATGAAAATGGACAAACTTATTCAATTTTGTAACTCCATCAAGACTTTTGTTATTGAGTACTGGTTTGAATTCATCAATATACGCGGGTAGAAAGTTTTCCATTACAGCTAGAAGGATACCTTCCTTACTCTTGAAATAGTGTATCACTGTGCTCTTTGAAATCCCTACCATATCCGCAAGAATCCCTATTGACATACCTTTATAACCAACTTCGCTCATAACCATAATCGCAGTTTTTATTAATTTATCATAGGTACTGCACTCAATTTTGCCATTATCCCTTTCACTCTCGTACGTGAGGAAATCAACTGAACAATGTCTCTTTGCAGACATTTATTACCTCCGTGATAGAAGGGAGTCTTGGACAACCCGGCAGGTTATAATATTTTTCGTAAGCATCAGTAAACCAAGAAGCCCCCCCTAGCTGGGGGGGATCCATTATTGCGTATAATAGCCTACTGCAATAAGGTAATTGTCTACTTTACGAAATATAGTGTTCTTAACTTCTATTTTCCCCGTTAATAAATTCCTCCAACGATATGTCAATGTTCCTTTTCCCTTTTTTTTGGCAATGCCAATCATCTCCTTGACAATTGATTTACCATCAGGGTTTCTCAACTCCATTGCATCTGTGTTGACGAGTCGCGGTGTAGCACCATGAGCGCGGAAAATATTATCTTTCAAATCTACAACAAATACGTAAAGATCATCCTGTATAAACTTGCTATTAAGATCATTAAAAGCATTACACGCAGAGACAGGGTCTTTCTTCAGCGTTTCAACAGCCTGCGCAAGGAGAGCATAGGCCTGTACATCACTTGCATGCGGAATGTAGAACCCAACAGCAATTATTCGATCCCCTATTCTTTGGAAATAAGTATGTTTGTGTTCAGGCTTCCCATCCAAACGATTGAGCCATTTGTATTCAACCGCACCGGCATTTTGACTCTTTGCCGTATCTATCATCTCACGAAAAAATAGTTTACCTTCAGCATCTCGCATGTTTGATACGTCCCGACCAATCAAAACTGATGACGATCCACCGCTTGCGAGAAATTTCCCATTTGTTCCGATCACATAAACATAGAGATTACCCTTGACGAATTGACCCTGCATGGAGAAGTCTGCAAATGAACGATCCTTTTTTTTGTTATAGAGCTCGACAGCTCGGGCAAGCATTTCCTTAGCGTTTTTGGAATCATAGCTTTCTTCAGGCTTGGCAGTCGAAGGCTTTATTTGTTCAGCAGCAAACAACAAATGTGCTGACAACAATGTAATGAGAGCTGTAACGAGGACTACTTTTCTCATAATTGTCTCCTTTTCAACTAAATTCGTCACTCTCAATGCAAGCTCCACATTTGTATTTGGCCCTATCGACTATCCATTATCCTACAGTCAAACCGCTCTTGTGAGATGTTTCTACTGTTGCCAAAACAGCATGTCTCCTAAGATAGTAGTCGTATCTTGCATAATCGAAAGTGAGGATTATTCATTCAAAAGCTTTATTGAACTCTGGCGCACAACAAACTATAATCTACCGCTCAATCACCAATCAGTGGTTAGGAATCTGTATTAAACATTCGCTATTGGGTTGCGTTGCAATGTCTCCTGACATTATTTGACCCTCTGTAACAACTGCTTGAACGTAATGGTCCCCCAATTCCTTGACGACCCTAATTTTTCCTACTTCAGTTTTAATCAAATAGAATCCTTCCCCCATACGATAAACCGGAACTATGGCACCAGGACAAAATTCCTCTTTAGCCGTTTTACTATGCGCATAATAAAGGTTGACAGTATCTCCCTGTTCGGCAATGCCTCCATCTCTCACCACTGCCCGGGCCTCAGGTTGAATTGAAGCACACGCTGTCATTAAACCGGCCATCACGATAATTGCAAGTCCCGTTACCAACCGCTTAGCTCTGTTCATACTATCTCCTTTTCGTTGGGGTAGATTCAAATTAAATTGCATCGGAGTCTAAATAATCAGTACACACTTAGTCAACATAACTTAGAAAACACAAATCTTACTACTTATCAATAATTGTTGCTGCATTCCTTTTGCACTTCAACTGAACTTTCTTCTTCCTCAGTAGCAAATGAAACCTCGGACATGTTTACTGTCTCACTGTCAGCAACCGGTTTATTGAGCAAAAAATGCGACAATGCAGGAATCATTATCAATGCCCCGAACATATTCCACAGAAACATAAATGTAAGCAGGATTCCCATGTCTGCCTGGAACTTGATAGGAGACCAGGCCCACGTAACCACTCCGGCAGCCAACGTAATGCCTACAAGCGCAACCACCTTTCCGGTGAAAAGAACCGCCCGTTTGTAAGCTGCTGTCAGCGTCAAACCTGCACGCTGATAGTCAAGTTGAACACTCAGCAGGTAGAGAGCGTAGTCGACTCCAATACCCACTCCGAGTGCTATTACCGGCAGAGTAGCAACCTTCACACCGATACCCAGCGCGACCATAAGCGCTTCACATAGAATGGAGGTGATCATGAGTGGGATCACTGCCACCAGGACGGCACGCCAGTTACGGAAAGTGATAAAACAAAGTAATGTGACCGCAGCATATACATAAAGCAACATTGTGCGATTCGCACGCTTAACTACTATATTAGTTACAGCATCAATACCGCTAGAGCCCGCAGCCATAAGAAACTGCCTTTCCTTGACATTATGTTGCGCGGCAAACTGCTCCACAACCTTCACTACGCGATCCAGAGTCTCTGCCTTATGATCAGTGAGATAAACCACAACTGGAACTATTGAACATGCCTTGTCGACGACATCCGGGTTGTCAGTCAGGTTCCATTGCACCGCACCACCCAACATCATTGCATTGTTGGGAATAGCAAGCCATTTAGGATTTCCTTCAGCCAAGCCTGCCACTGTCTGCATTATGTTATCAGACAACGCAGTTGTGCCCTGTACCCCCGGGACATCTCGCAATATATTGGAAAGACGATCTATCTCATAAAGAGTTTCATAGGTACCGGCACCATTTTCTGGAGTTTTGACAATCACAACAAACTGGTCACTGGACAACTTATAGTTATTTGTAATAAAAGAATTGTCTCGATTGTAACGAGAGTCCGGCCGCAATTCCGGCGCACCGGCATCCAAATCACCGATCTTCAACTGTGAACTCACAACGAGTCCAATGACCGCCAATATCGCCGACACTACAATGACCCTAATGGCCCAGGTTCTCTCGGTAAAACGGTCCAAGAAGTTCCAAAGCGACCCCAAACCTCTGCCACGACTCTCTACTACATCCTCATTAAGGGCGCGCCTAGCCGCAGATGGACTTACGCCTGTATAGGAAAGAAATACAGGCAGCAGCAGTAAATTGGTAAAAATCAGAATAGCCACTCCGAAACTGGCGGTTAAAGCCAGATCACGAATCACCGGGATATCAATCAACATGAGCACGCCAAAACCTACCGCATCGGCCATCAAGGCGGTTGCCCCCGCAAGAAACAGGCGTCGGAATGTGTACCGGGCTGCAACCGTTTTGTGCGTACCACGTCCAATGTCTTGCATGATACCGTTCATCTTCTGTGCACCGTGACTTACTCCGATGGCAAAGATAAGAAATGGCACAAGAACTGAGTAGGGATCAAGTTCGTAACCAAGCGTAGCAATAATTCCCAATTGCCACACAACGGCAACAAGCGAACAGAAAATAACCAACAGCGTACTACGGACGCACCGTGTGAAGGTATAGATGATAACTGCAGCTATAACAGCTGCAACGGCAAAATAAATCATCATGAGGTACAGACCGTCAATCAGGTCACCGGCAAGTTTAGCAAAACCTATGATATGAATTTTGATCTTACCTTGGCTTGCAGACTCGTATTTTGTGCGAATTTTCTCCAGATCACGTGAAAAAGCGCCATAATCAAGTCGCTTACCTGTTTCATTGTTTGTATCCATAAGAGGCAACACGATCATGATTGATTTATAATTGTTGCCCACCAGACTACCTACAATGCCTGCCCTACGAATGTTCGAGTTGAATTTTTGCAAAGACTCAGGCGTATCGTAACTATCCGGCATCACAGCTCCGCCCCTGAACCCTTCTTCGGTTACCTCTGTCCATCGCACTCCGGCCATCCATATAGACTTAACCCAAGGACGATCCACACCAGGGGTCAAATACAACTCTTCATTGATCTGTCTTGTAGTTTCAAGGAAATTTGTATTGAAAATATCGCCTTCAGTATTTTCAACTACTACTCGGATATTGTTCCCCGCCGCTGGCAAATCTTTTTTGTTCTCAAAGTAGTTTTTGATATAGGGATGGTTCTGAGGAATCATTTTTTCAAAGCTGGCATTAACAACCAGTTTACTCAACTGGAATGCTAACAGAATCGTAATCAGGGCACATATACCAATAAGCCAATGCCGATTGTTGAAAACCAATCTCTCCAACAGGTTGCCCGAGTTTTTATCAAAGTTTTTTGGATCAGACACAACCGGCATTGCATCGACTTGTTCAGTTTGGATTGCCATATTGTCCTCGCATGTTGATAGTTTCGCTATTTAAGTGATTCAGTTATGACACCCCGCGAACCCACCGCAACAATGCCATTCTTGCCAGCTGGTGCCACACTGGAAAAGGCCATTGGACTTGAAACCTTCGCGGGCACAAATGTTTCGCTGCCAACGTCAATCACCAGAACCTGCCCGTCCTGACTCACCAAAACAGCACGGCCATCATCGAGAAATGTTCCTCCCGTAAGTCCAGCAGTGGTATTGGTATTCAACTTGCGCCATGTATTCCCGCGGTCGCTGCTGCGAAATGCGTTGCCACGCAGGCCGAATGCAAGGATGGTCGTATCTTTTGCCAACAGCCCGAAAAAAGTTCCTTTGTACGGAGATGCTATTGTCACAAAACGTTGGCTGGCGCGGTCCCAGCGACGCAACATCCCCATCTCGCCGGCAAGATAAACTTCCTTACCAACCCCCTTGAGTGCATAAATGTGCAAGTTTTTTGGGTTATCTGTGCGCTCAAACAGGGGCACCCACGTCTTACCGGCATCGGTTGTATGCATAATCAGATTAAATGCACCGGCAACAAAACCTTCTTTCTCATCAAGAAACCAAACATCCATAAAGGGCTTATCGGCCCCTTCCTGTAAAATACGTTGAATATCTGGAAGAATCTTGGAGGCAGCGGCATCTCCCTCTGCAGCCAGTTTTTCGTAATGTTTAAGCATTATCTTGGCCACCTGATTGCCGTCAAGCTGTTTGGACCAGGTACGTCCACCGTCACCACTATGCAAAACGACACCATCATGGCCGACAGCCCAGCCTTGATCAGGCACCGGGAACTGCACTGACACAAGATTCGAACTGACCGGCACAGCAACCTGTTGCCACTTTTTCCCATTGTCGTCCGAAAGAAGAACGAGCCCCCTCGCCCCGACTGCAGCAAGTCTATTACCATTACGGGTAACCGCAGTGAGTTGGCTAGTCGTCGCATGGAGCTTCATAGACGCAGGGGTCTCAAGCGGTCCTTTGAATGCTTGTGCCGTTGTCACCCAACAAGTCATGAAAATGAAACATAACGATGTCTTTAATATTTTCGACAGCATTTATGAACCTCCATTCTTCTTAATTATTCTATTGGCAGCAGTAATCCGTTCTGCATGAAATTCCGGATGAAAAAACGGCATAAGTTATGGGCACAATTAGCCCAAAAGATACTCTTGTCCATGAAGAAGCATAACTCAACACTTTAACTTACTACTTTCGTATTTCTTCTTGAGAGCAAGTTTGTCAATTTTCCCTGTAGCCGTATGTAGCAAGGCATCGGTGAAAACAACTGTCTTAGGCTTCGCATAGTTGGCCATTCTTGGCCGGCAGAATTCAATCACCTCTTCCTCGGTAAGGATTTCACCCTTTTTGGGAACGACAACTGCTTTTACCGCTTCGCCCCAGGTATCGTCCTGCACACCTATTACTGCGACTTCGGCAATCTTGGGATGATCGTGCAGCACATTTTCCACCTGCGCCGGATAGACATTTTCACCGCCGGTAATGATCATGAAAGCCTTCCTGTCAACTAGATAGATATATCCCTCATCATCCACCATTGCCATGTCTTTGGTGTGGAGCCAACCGCTTCGTATGGCTTCGGCAGTCTCCTCCGGTTTGTTCAAATATCCGGTCATGACCAATCCTCCACCGATCAGAATTTCACCAACCTCACCAGGTTTCACATCCTGCCCTTTTTCGTTGACCACTCGTACAATGCAAAAAGCGGCCTCTCTCCCACATGAACCCATCCTCCGAACCGATTCACTTGATCCATTCAAAGCGGCAGCATGTTCCTCCGGTCTCAGGTAAACGACTCCAAAACTCTCAGAACAACCGTAGCACTGCGTAAACTTGCAGTCAGGAAGCAATTTCATGGCCTTTTTCAGAGTCTCCATAGGCATGGGTGCCGCGCCATACTTTATTAACTGCAAACTATTCAGATCATATTTCGCCGCATCCGCCCAATTCACCAGGAAATTCACCACCACCGGCGCAAGATTTGTTTTGTTTATTTTATAATCCTGCACAGAACTGCAAAATTTCTGAGGATCCCATTCCCGTAGAATGGCAACAGTCGCCCCCCTGGAAAGGAACGCCAATGAGGTATAAAAGCCCACATGAAAAAGTGGAAATACATTAAGAAACCTATCATCGACGTCTACATAAAGTTCTATGAGCTCACTACTGATTCTGTTCATTGCAATCTGGCGTGTCGCCATGGCCCCTTTTGGGGCACCGGTAGTGCCGGTCGTATATATAATGTGCGCAAGATCTTCGCCGGAAGTTGACACATCGGGTTCCATAGTAGAAGCCTTGGCAATAATGGATTCATATTCATGCATCCCTGTCACTTTGGTCCCGACCGATATACAGGTTTCAAGAAATGGCAGGTGAGGTCTCAGGGAATTGATGGTGTCGACAAATTCGGCACCTACCAATAGCACGCGGCAGCCCATATCCTCGATCACCTTTTTAATCCCTTCAGGAGCAAGACGATAATTTACCCCACCGACCGCAACACCGGCCTTGGCACCGGCAGCATAGGCATCAATAATCTCAGCACAATTCATCAGAAGAAACCCGAGGCAATCCCCCTTCTTAAGACCACAATCAACAAGGACATTGGCGAGTCGATTCCATCTATCCCCTGCCTCTCTATAGGTAAATCGTCTATCTCCGTCTATTATTGCACTTTTGGTAGGGAATAATTTGGGGCCTCTGTTGAATATTTCTTTAAGAAGCACGACGCACCCCCTGTTGTTGATTGCAATCTTTTGTCATATTGTTCGCTTTATTCATAATGTAGAATCAGAATGCAGTTCGTTTATCTATTTGTGCGTTTTCCATGTGGTTCCGCAGCGGTTATCACCGCTGCGGAACCACAACCAACTTACTTCATATTCTCTTTAAGAATGAACGAAGTCATCGAATCTTGAGTCAGCTTACCGGGGGGGAGGAAGCGTACTGGCTTGTACCCGAACTCAGGTACTTGTGTGTAAAAGATTCCAGTCACGAGATTATGGAATTGCTGTACATCTACGGCTGGAGCTTTGACATCATAGTTCGGCATGAGGGGAACAATTTCAGACATAAAGAGTTTGCCCTTCGAGTCATAATCATCCATTACGCCGCCAAACCATGCGTCCTCGTCCAAGTAAATCATGCGTTTGCTGTAGATATGGCGTTTACCCGGCTTCAGCCTCGCCTCGACCACCCACACACGGTGCAATTCCCAACGCATCACATCCGGGTTGGCAAACCCAGCCCTAAGTTGCTGTTCTTTTTTTGTCAAACAAAGTTTGTAGGTATTATAAGGGATATACATTTCCTTCTTTCCGACAAGTTTGAAGTCAAACCGGTCCATCAACCCACTGAACATGTCAGCGTCGTCATACGTATACACACCCGCTACCTGGGAAATCGGCGTATCGGCAGCCGCATCGGGTGACAGTCTGACACGGCGCGAAGCCGGCTGGTACGAGTATGCACGCCGTCCGATTTTCGAATCCACATAGTCAGTAATTATACTTGTCTGTCCATTGATACGAGCAGGGCCGATATACTCCCCACGATACATCCAGTATTGGTCAGGATTTTTCTTGCTCGGATTGTAGATACCATACTCTCTGTACATGAAAGTCGACTGGGTTTGCACTACTTCACCCGACGGCTTTACAAAGTAACCACCGACTTTGTAAATCATTGCAGGGAGCGCAGGTCGGGCAAAGTGGTTCCACATAACCTCGTAGCCGTTCTTGGGCACAGGAAAGGGGATACCATGGCCACATCCTTTAGAGGTATCTAGAGATATTCCTCCATCGGTAGTTCTACATCTTGTCATATTCTTTTCTGTGTTCTCTTCAAAACTTTGGGTGTACGCTGCCGAACGTCGGGTTTGATATACATCCATCCGGAAGTTAGGATATTTTTTCAGCAAAGCCTTTTGCCCATCAGACAATTTATCAGCGTATTTATCCATGTTTTTTCCCGTTATCGAGAACAGGACCTTATCGCTGGCAAATGGATCCGGCAAATTCCCCATCCCCTTTACAAACCCTGCTGGCCGGCCGGTATAACCACCTGTCCACGCAGGAATGGTGCCGTCCTTGTTACCAGCCTTTTCCGCTCCAGCTGGAGTAAGATGGGAAGGTAGGCCTGCCTGGGCCCCCCCTACATACGATGTAGACACCACTAAGGCACCGATGATGATTTTTGTGAATTTCATAGTATCTCCTTTGCTTGGTGCAAGACTGTTAATACCGCCAAATTGATCTACCTAGAATGCATACTTGTACGTGAATGATAACCAGCCACGATCCTGGAGTTGTGAACCATTGCTCGCGGTAATTGTACTGCCATTGTCCTTGTATGTTGCCAGATAGCCGTTATATGCCAGACTGAACGTATGCAGGGTGTTGTAAATCGCATTGAAACCTACTCCATAGGAACCGGCACCTTCATTACCGCCCCCCATAGTTGCTCCGTTACCAAACAAACCATAAGAGACACTCATCGGCATCTCAAGATCCCAGCCCTCAGCGAAAGCTGTCCACGCGGGAGTGAATTTGAGATATCCCACCATGTTCTCGTCTGTCACACAACCGTATGCAGCACTGTCTTTTCCTGGAGCCTTCTTGTAACAAGCATTGAACAGGTTTTCGTTATCAGTGACTCGAAGATACTTGCTGAATGCAAATTCGGCTATTACTGACGAGTTGGTCCATAATGGCGTATGGCCAAAGCTGCCGATCGCATTTGCCAAGATATGGACTGTATCGCCACGTGCACCCTCGAGGGATCCATTGGCTATTGAACTGTTCAATGCCGTATTATGTCGATAACTGAACTCTGAACCGAAACTAAAACCTAAAAGCTGCTTAGAGAAACTGATACCCACGAGATGAGCATTCTTTGCGTAAACAGCTCTGTAGCTCCCGGCACCAGGGTTTAAGCTCACCCAGGGAGAGGTCTCGTCAAACATCCGGTAATATAGACCAAGAGTTCCATCCAACCATTGGGGACTCCACCTGGCGCTAAGACCGAAGTCGCCATACGTATCCGGTTTTACTGCACCCTCTCGCCTCAGAAAAACGCCGGGTGCAAGTGAGAATCGATCTGGCCCATTAAGAATGAAATCGGTAGCAGCCAAATAGGTGCCCCCTTCCGGGAACCGGCTCCCTCGCCATTCCAAATAATATTGGCCTGCAACGGAGAGTTCCGGAGTCAGCTGTATTTTACCCGCAATCTGGGTAATCGGCATGGAGACTTCCTTTGCATCAACACCAGGAGTTGAAAGTGCTTTCACTACATCGGTAGGAGCCTGAGCATAGGAAACGCTATGGGCGGACAAGACGACCGTTTCACCCCAAAGAACCGTCTGGCGCCCTATCGCCACATTAACCGGCATATCGCCAAGATCGAAGCTGCCCCACACATTTGCATCCAGCAATTCTCCCGAAGGTCCAATATAATATCGTTTTGTGTACGAGTTGTACTTGCCGCCGGAATAACTTCCACGGTCAGCCAAGGAAGGATTGGTCTTGGCATTATCATTGTACGCAACGTCAGCCCAAACCGCCCCACTCACGCGGATGCCCAATTTCTTTTTGTAGCTGAAATCAAGCTCTGACAAGAGGTCAAGCCGATTCGTCACCAAGTCTCCACTTTTGTCAAACTTGTAATCACCTTCATCTGAAGACGCGGTGTTGCCAATCTTGTGGTCCATACTCTGGATACGCATGCCGAGGTTATAACGGATGTTATTTCCCCATGCCAGGAACAGGTCTGGATTGCCTGTGTTAATTTCAAAGGCATTTGCCGCAACCAGTGAACCGAGAACACATGTTACTGCCACTAGAGAAACAACCGGGAAGCGGCACAATTTCCATTTCGCTTTAAAAATATCGCTCACTAGACACCTCCTGCATTGTAAGGGTTATCCCATCTTCCCGAAATTTCCTTTCCGTCGATCTTTAAATTCCTCGTAGGTGACCTGTCTCTTCTGTATCGACAAAACATGTAAACCACTTTTTAATCCTCCTTTTCACTAGTCTAACCGGCCACCCAAAATAAAATTGTTCGAACGGTCGTTATAGTACAACTGAACTATACACCGAATACAAGGTCAAGAAAAAAATCTGTAAAAAATACTTACGTTCTATTTAAAAACAAAAGGCATTAATTTTACAACTTGTCGTATTTACATAGCTTTTAATGCCGCGCAAAGCAAATAACCAATAATCCCGGCCGCACATCAAAAAAATGGGAAACTTTGTTCTATTGTTTACCGTGAAGCGAGAAAAAGACACAACTGTATAAATTAAAACTACAGCTGATATCTATCCGGATAGATGATCTCAACGATTACGCGAAAAAATTATGGAAAGAAGTTCGTTAAGGAAGGACTACAAAGATTACCAATTTGCATGCAGTTGTCTCAGCATTCAAAATGAGGAGGTTGACGCTTTTTACCGTAAAGCTCCTTATAGACTGCCTTACAAAAATTCAGCAACTGTTTGTTCGGAAAGTGCACGCGGCAATTGCCGCTCTAGCCGCAAACATGCGGCAATCATTGCCTCAGGAGGTTCAAGGCATCGGCTTATCTTGCAAATAGACCCCACAGGACCAAGCACCGTCCACTGCCAGTTCCGCCCCCGAAATATATGATGAGTCATCGCTTGCCAGAAAAAGACTGGCGCGAGCAATTTCCTCTGATTGTCCAACACGGCTCAAGGCGATTCCAGGAAATTTGATTTTCAGTTCTGCATTAACCTCTTCGAAGGACTTACCATCCGGGTTATTCATCGGCGTTACGATCCACCCAGGATGTAGAGAGTTAACACGGATGCCGAAAGGGCCCACCTCCATGGCAACACACTTGGTCAGACCACGCACTCCCCACTTACTTGCCGAATAGGCACCCGATCCGGAAGATCCGCGCAACCCGTTCACAGACGAAACATTAATAATAGAACCACGTCGGTTCTTTTTCATCGTGGGGATAACTGCCTTCATCCCCAAATATGGGCCAATCAGGTTAATATCAAGAATCCGACGAAAAGCTTCGCTCCGGGTTTCATCAATCGGCGAAGAAAAGAAAACGGCCGCATTGTTCACAAGTATGTCGATGCAGCCATACCTATCAATAATGCCTTCCACCAATTGCTCCCATCCCTGCTCGTCAGTCACATCAAGATGCTGATACATTGTGTTGCGGCCAAGTCTCTTTGCCAAGGCCTCGCCCTCAACATCAAGAACATCAACAATCACCACACTGGCGCCTTCTTGGACAAAAACCTCTGCAGTCGTTTGGCCCATACCACGGGCACCACCAGTCACAATGGCCACTTTGCCGTCAAGTTTTCCCATTGATACTCTCCTTACTGTTTCTTAGTGACACAAGTCCCTAAAACCGCGGATAAAAATTTTCTTTCTACTTTATTGTGGTTTTTCTGTAATGACTCCATGCTCAGTATCATCGAAAAGTTTCTCAATTTCAGCGCCCGTCTTTACACCATCTACGACCCGCCCATCGGATAAAACGGTAGTGGGCGTCATGCGAATTCTCAGTTCTTTGAACAGAGTTTTCCCTTCTTCGGCATAGTCCCTGCCGCAGGTTATATCTGCAATCGCAGTACCATTGAAACTTTCTTCCAGAAGTCGCAGCCCTTTATCCATTCCGTCCTGTGCCGCGCACAAAATGGAGTTGGTTACAGCAGAAGCTCGGGGATGAATATCAAGAGGAGTAAGTATGATACGGACCCCTAACTGCGGGTCCTCTTTGGTCAGTGCAACAAGCTCCCGATGGAACTTGGCGCAAAACGGACATTCCGGGTCGGTGAAGACATAAATATTTCTGCTGCCAGTTGCGTTACCGAGGACGAGAGCATTGTCAAGCGGGAGTTTTGATGGGTCAATACGCCGCACCCGATTAAGGGCGGTTGCGGTTACGTCTTTCTTGCTGCCAGTATCAAGTATTCTGCCTGCAATGAGGAATTTCTTCGAAAAATCAAGATATATGATGCCAGTGCTATCATTATGTCTTATTATTATTTCAAATAATCCCCGCACGGGAGAAGGCCCGACCGATTCTACCGTAGTAGCAGGGTCAACATTCTTAACCAAGGCTACGACCTCTTCCTTCTTGATAGTGTGGCAGGCTATGCAGTTTCCACTACATCCTTCCGTTCCCGTTCCGAAACCATATGCCGTCGATACAAACGCAAACGGCAGGAGAATTCTCATCAACCATTTCATATTGCCCCCCCAGAAGAACCGGATCATTTGGTGCACGTTTGCCAGGAGTGATCAATTTGGCAGGATGTTGCATTTCTTTGGCTGAGAAATTAAACCCCTCTCAACTAGGAGAAATCCGCCCCGATTTTATCATCAAGCTTACTTTCAACAGTTACCACAGCATTCGATACGGGAGGCTTGGCAAATAATACTAGAATAGCTCCCAGAAGAGCGATAGTCGCCCCTCCGTATAAGGCCAATACATAGCTGCCGAAACGATCGTAGACGATCCCGGCTAAAAGTGGTGCAATAGCACTGCCCCCATTTGTAAGGGGAAGGGCCACTCCCATGAGTGGGGCAAAAGATTTGACGCCATAATAGTTGGCCAAAATTGTCGGCATGGCAACGAAGCTTGCACCAAAACCGACCCCAACGCAGCAGGCGTAAAGGTAAACCACGGCAGTATTAGTGGCATTTGCAAGCGCAACTGCTCCCAGCAGGGTCGAAAACACAGCCGCACTTAAGATAAACCGCGGCTCTATACGATCACCTAAAATACCGGCAAACAACTTGCCGCCTACACTGCAAAGCAGTAACAAACCGGCGGACAGGGCAGCAAACTGCGGAGAATGTCCAAGGCTGCGCAAATGAATCACACCATGAGCGACACATGTATTAAAGACGGCAAGAAAACTGAAAGAGGCAATAATGATCAACCAGAATATTTTCGTTTTTAATACTTCCCTGACAGGCCAAAATTCGCTCGATTGATATATCCGCGAGGAGCGGACCTGCGCATTGCGGGCAGTGTTTTCAGAGCTTTTTCCCGGCGGCACCCCATCAGGAAACTGTCCCATTGAAGCCGGAGTGTTTCTGACCCCCCCAGCAGCTATAGTTGCAGCTGCCAAACCGGTGGCCACAACTACCAACCAGCCGTTTTTCCAGTTACCGTTGGAAGCGGCAATGATTTTATTCAAAAGTGGAGCTGCAATGAACGAGCCGAAGCCGGCTGCCGAAAGCGCAATAGACATGGCAAGAGCTCTTCGCCTGACAAACCAATTGGTCACACCGGTCTGTATGGGGATAACCGTACCCAAACCAACGCCTGTACCAATAACAACCCCAAAAGTCAGAACATACTGCCATCCCTTCGATACCGTCAGCGCCATAAGCAACGCCCCAAAAGCCACGATCAGCCCGCCTGAGGCAAGGGTAAAACGAATACCTTTTTTGTTGACGCAGTACGCCACCAGTGGCCCAGAAAGCGCCGAGGAGAGGACAAAAAGGGAAAATCCAAGTCCAACGATACTTTTAGTTATTCCAATACTTTCAGCCATATAGCTGTTAATTACACTTGCGCCAACGTAGGGAAAGGTAGCATTCAGAAAATAAATTCCAAAAAACATCCCGACCAGCGTCCATCCGTAAAACCTCGTGGCTTGCTGTGCCATTGCGCCTCCTGCTTAAAGCTGATATAAGACTTTCAATTTGTCGAAGGCAAATTGAATTCCTTCACACCAATTTCACGTAATTTGAATTTTTGAACTTTTCCAACAGCGGTTCTTGGAATCTGAGACTCTGTAACAAACTTTAGGTATCTGGGTATTTTATATTTACCGATTTTACCTTCGCAGAAGGCTATAATGTCGTTTGCGTCTGCCTGTATTCCTTCTTTGAGAATAACAAAGACACCGACCAGTTCCCCCATGCGCTTATCGGGCAGCCCCACTGCAAAACAACACGCAACGGCGGGATGTTGTGTGATTATCTGTTCAACTTCGAGTGGATCGATATTCAAGCCACCGGAAATAATGAGCTCTTTCAGCCTCCCTGTTAACTTCAAATAGCCATTTTCATCCATCTCACCAAGATCTCCAGTCAAAAACCAACCATCCTTGTCAAACGACTTTGCATATTGATCCGGATTGTTATAATAGCCGGGGGTAACATTCCATCCCCGAGTCAATATCTCACCCTGCTGTCCGCAAGGCAGTTCCAACCGGCTCTTTATATCTACAATTTTGATATCACACCCTTCGTTGAATTTTTTGCCTACCGAGTTGGCAATAAGTTCCGGCGTATCGCCAGCTTCGGAAAAGGTTGTCAACCCGGTATTTTCTGTCATTCCGTAGGCAGCAAACAGGGACATGCCAAATTTTTCCGTGATTTCTCTGACCCAAGGTGGGCGTATACGGCGCCCCCCCAATATCCCCTACCCTCATCGACATGAATTTTGCAGGACTGAAATCGCCATCGTTCATGAGCATGGTAAACATTGCAGGGGTTCCAGCAAACATCGTAATATTGTGTTTTTGAACTCCTTCAATTATTTCAGCGGTATTAAATGTTTCAAAAATGACAATCCTCGTGCCAAAGAGCTCACCTAACTTTATAGTGGTCAGGAGCCCGAAATTTGTGAAGAAAGGGGTGCAGCCAAGGATTGCATCATTTTCAGCCAATTGAAACACTTTGCCCATTTTAGCGAAGACCCGATTGCTCTGATGGTGTGTGGTCAACACCCCCTTAGGTACTCCGGTTGTTCCCGAGGTAAATAATACTGTGCTCACATCATGTGGAGTAACGGCTGTCATGGCTGCGTTAAGGTCCTTGTCGGAAATGCCCTGCCCCGACTCAAGAAAATCCGAAAAGCGGAACATTCCCCCATGATTATTCGGACTCAAACAAATCACGGTTTGCAAATAAGGCAACTCTGGCAAAGCGATCTTTCCCGGGGCAAACCCACTCAATCCTGGGCAAACCGTATACAGCAACTCGATAAAGTCGATGCCAACCGCCGTGTCCATTATGAATAGCGCATTAACTTCCCCAGAACTAAGAATCATTTCCAGTTCATGGGTCTTGTAGCGGGTGTTGATAGGCACCAGCCAAGCACCGATCCATGCAACAGCATTTCTGACAACAATCCACTCCGGAATGTTCGTCATCATAATGCCTACCCGATCACCTTTTTTAATACCCGCCCTCAATAACGCTTTTGCCAACTTGGATGAGAGCTCGCGCAATTCCCCCCATGACAGAATTCGATCCTTAAAAATGATCGCCGTTTTGTCACGATCAACCTTGCTGACCGTCTCATGTAGAAGTTGTGCTTGGTTCAAATTGCAATAATCCATGATATCCATAGGACATATCCTCTGCGATGGGGCTCGTTGTAATTGACCGGAAAAACTGCCATCGCCGTGAGATTTGCACCAACGTGCAAATCTCACGGCTACGTTCGTATTACTGCTGGGAAACAAGGTACGATACATTATAAAATGTAGTTTTGTATAATTACACTTTCAGTCCATATCTATATTATTCATTCTAATGAACCAGCTAACTTCAAGTCCACAGAAACCTCAGCATGTCATCAATTACCGCTATTAGGCGCTCTCGCTCCACCATGCAACCATGCTCAGTTACTGGCAAAACAGACCAACCCCACGCAACCGAACGTTCGGTTGCATACATATATTAGTTTTTTTCAGCTCGACATGTCAAGTTAAAAATAGATAAATGGAACAATGTTATATATGATTTTAGATTTAACGGATCGTGTCCTAACGGGTCAATTTTGTAACAGGAGAGGCTATATGGTGAGATGTGAAAGGGGATCAGCAGGAGGAAACGGTTCACATACGAAAAAGACGATATGAATGTGCTTCAAGAGAAGTTTTTTTGTCGTAAGCCCATCAGGCTGTCCGAAATCGACGCCTGATAATCTTCACTGCCATAGCACTGGCCTCAATCCACGCGGGGCAGACATGAAAAACTAGAAAGCGACTGGATCATGAAAGTCCCCGTCGCCACGGCCGCCAATGCACCATCGGGGGCGAAAAGCTCTGCGCGACTGACCCCGATATTCTTCCCGCGCCTGATAACACTGGCATCGGCACGCAGAATATTTCCTCGCACAGGAAGCAGATAATTTACCTTGATTTCAATACTTGAGCAGGTTATGCCAGGGGGAAGCTCACTGAGAATAGCGGAACAGAGAGCGGAATCGGCAAGGTTTGCCAGAAAACCACCATGCACCGTTCCCAAGGTGTTCAGAAACTCCGGCCGTACCGGAAGCTCCAGATGCACAAATCCAGGCTTGTGTCTGACAAGGCGTACCCCTAACCACGTTTGATAATTCTTCTCGGTAAAGGAACGCTCAAGCTCTGTTAAAAGCGCACTGTTTTCCAAGCAAGGTTACTCCCAAATCTTAAGATACTGTCATTGCAATATAATAGATTTAAATATGATCAGAAAATCAATTCTCGGGTAAAAAGTATTCTTCGTAGAGATCTTCCAGTATTTGAAGATGGAGTGATTCCTCTGCCAATAGCTGTCCGAACAGGACATCGTTCTGCGCCCCGCCACTCTCATTGGCCATATGATTGTAAAAATCAATAGCCCCCTTTTCCACATGGATGGCATAGGCTAACGCCTCACGTGCGTCCGAATCAGAATGAAGCATTTTTTTGGGCAAGACATAATGGAGGTTCATAGTCGGAACCGGCCGGGTTAAGGCAGAACTCTCCAATCTTCCCTTTATCAAGGCCTTTTCCAGACGGTTTTTATGAACCAGTTTCGCAAGGGCGACCCGCCTGAGCGTTTTCTTAGCCCATTCATTCCGCACTATGTTCATAGCGTCCAGATAGTTGTGGATGTTGTCAGTCTCAAATTTGACCGCCTTTTTCAACACAGTCTCAAATACGCCTTCATCCTTGTTCTCATACATTGTTTCACCTCCGTTCTCAGCCTTCCCTCTCAGCCTAGTTATCGGTAACCGAGCACTAACCAACCCATGCCCCATATATTTGTAACAATATCTTCTCCCGCGCAAACCATCTATATCGACCGTTCGGTATATTATTAACATACAACCGCACGCTGTCAAGTGCAAAATAGCGACACCATATATGATTAGCCCCAGACCACTTTCACACACTCATTTGTACGTCAGGGTGTCATCTTGTGTGTTGATGCGAAACAGACTTGATGGTGGAGGTATCGTCACCTGGGTACAGAAATAGACGTCCGATACGAGCGGACGGAGAGGTAGTCATTCAAAATTGCAGTTCAAAAAACAAGACCAGTGAGTGCCACATCATATACTGTCTATCTACGTCCTGCCCGGTGGACCCATGTTCATGGGTTGTATCAACGGCGTATTCCGCCCCTGCACTGCAGGCCTTCAATTCGTAGATTACTCTGTCGCTTCGCCATCGGCACAGCAAGCCCATTTTCCCCATATGGCGCATCAGTGGCATTCATTTCCAGCATCCATATTCACCGGGAAGTCCGTTGCAGACAACGCTTCCCTGATCAGTCGCGCAAGCGCTGATTTCCGCTTCTTCTTCAAAAGCCTCATCGCCTTCATTTCTTCATCGGTGACCCTAAATGAGATAACATTGTATCGTGGAAGTCCCTTTATATCCGACATTTTTGCATCCTCCCGAAAAAACCTTAAGCTCTTAACCCTTCCGCCAAGACCTCGGCCACATCCCTGACCCTGACGTTTTCGGCTTTCACGTCCTTGAGTCCATCCTCGAACATGGTCATGCAGTAGGGGCAGGAGACGCAGATGGTATCCGGTTTCTGACGCAGCGCCTCTTCGACCCGCTCCAGGTTTATCCGTTTTCCCGTGTGCTCTTCCATCCACATCCGCCCACCCCCAGCGCCACAGCAAAAGGCGTTGTTGCGGTTTCGCTCCATGTCGGCCGGTGCGCTGCCTGTAGCAGCCCGGATGACATCGCGCGGGGCGTCGTAGACGTCGTTATGCCGGCCCAGATAGCAGGAATCGTGGAAGACGGTGGCGCCCAGGGCCGCCGCTGTGTCAAGTTTCAGCCTCCCCTCCTTTACCAGGTCCCGCAGGAGCTCGGCGTGATGGATCACCTCCAGCTCAAGGCCGTACTGCCGGTAGTCGTTTTTCAGGGTGGAGAAGCAGTGGGGGCACTGGGTAACGACCTTGGTGATCCCTTTTTGCTTGAACAGCTCGACGTTCTCTTTCGCCATTTTGTCGAAGAGGTATTCGTTCCCCAGCCGCCGCACGCCGTCGCCGCAGCATTTCTCATCTTTACCCAGCACACCCCAGGAGACCCCGGCCCGGTCCAGGAGTTGGGCCAGCGCCACCGTCACATGCTTGTTGCGGGAGTCGAAGGAGCCGGCACACCCTACGTAGAAGAGGTACTCGGTTTTCCCCGCCTCGTAGGGTTTGACATCGAGGGTGACGGTCCACTTGGTCCGCTCCGTGGGGGCGATACCCCAGGGGTTGCTCCGTCCTTCCATGTTTTCGAAGAGGTTCAAGAGTTCTTCGGGGAAACGGACATCCTCCTCCACCAGGTGGCGGCGCATCTGAACGATCTTGGGGACATGCTCGATGAAGACCGGGCAGGCCTCCATGCAGGCACCGCAGGTGGTGCAGGACCAGATGGCGCCTTCCGGACAGCTCCCCCCCCCCTCGCCGATCAGGGGAAGCTCCGGCTTCAATCCGTTCTTTAAGTGGTGACCATTTCCCAGCAGATTGACCTTGATCTCATGGATGATCCCCCGCGGGTTGAGGGGCTTGCCGGTGATGCCCGCCGGGCAGGCGTTCTGGCAGCGGCCGCATTCGGTGCAGGAAAGGGAATCCAGGAGGTCCTTCCAGCTGAAGCGGTCCACCCGGGCGACCCCGAACTTCTTGCCGACGGCGAATTCCTCCCGGGGCTGGGTGTTGGGCTGCTCCAACCGCCGGAAGAAGCAGTTGGGGATGGCGGTGAGGATATGGAGGTGCTTGCTGTTGGGAAGGTAGGCCATGAACAGGAGCAGGGCGACGGCATGGGCCCACCAGCAGAACCAGGCGGCAGACTGAAGGCTGAAGGCTAAAGGCGAGGCTTGCAGCAGCCCGGCAACAACCGAGGAGACCGGCATAAACCGGGCGGCGGCCCCGTTCCCTAGGGCAATCTCCGCTCCGTGCAGGCCGAAGTAGGCAAGCATGAGGATGGCGATCAGGCCGAGAATGACAAAGGCCTCGACGGTCCGGGCCTCGGGATAGGGTGGTGACGCCACCCGCCGCACCGCTGCAACGCAGACGGCCACCAGGGCCAGGAGCGACACGATATCCAAGAGCAGCATGAGGGGGTGATAGATTCCCGCGGGAAGTTTATCCAGGGCGACGGCGGGGAACACCCCGTCGAGCAGGAACTCCCCGTTGGCGATGAGCAGGACGAGGAACGACCAGAAGATGACCGCATGGTTGATGCCGAAGGGGCGGGCGACGACCCGCTTCTGGCCAAAGGCGTAGCGGAGCATCTCCACCATGCGCCGGCCGGGGTTATCGAAGCGGTCTTCGCCGGTACCGACGGCCACGAGGCTCAGCCGGCGCCAGCATCCCCAGGCGAAGATACCGAGAGAAACGAGCAGGAGGGGGATGAAGATGGTCGGATTGGGTGTCATGCAAACCTCGTGTAGTTAGTAACCGGGGATTAGGGACTGGGGACCGGTAAAAGCCTTTGCTAGTCCCTAGCTGTTAAGTGCCACGACATCGTGGACAGAAAAATGTGCCAGCACATCGTAGACAAAGTTCTCTGACAATCGAATAGTCGCCACGGCATTCTGTGAACACCACATCAAACTCGGAGGTGTTCATGGAAGATAAAAACAAGCAGCTTCGGGTGTTGGCCGTTCAACGGTTCAGAAACGGCGAAACCCCGGAATCAATTTGCACATCACTCGGCAAGTCTCGTTCCTGGCTATACAAATGGGTTGCTCGCCAGAATGGAGATGACCCTGTATGGAGTGACGAGCGATCCCGATGCCCACAATCCATGCCGAACCGTACAACGGCAGAGATTGAAGAAATCGTCAAAATGGTTCGCCTCAATCTCTACAACAAGGGCTTGTTCTGTGGTGCACAGGCCATCCTGTGGGAGTTGGAGGACCTGGGTGTCAAGCCGTTGCCTTCTACCAGAACCATCAATCGGATTCTTGCAAGGAATGAACTGACACATCGGCGCACCGGCAAATACGAAGCCAAAGGGACGCTTTACCCAGTTCTGCCGTCAGCGTTGCCGAACCAGACGCACCAAGCTGATCTCGTTGGTCCATGCTATCTGACAGGGCCAATTCGCTTCTACAGCCTGAATGTTGTCGATACAGCAACCGTCAGGTGCGGGTTGCACTCATCTCGGTCCAAAGCTGGTCAGATGGTCATTGACGGTTTGTGGGAAGTCTGGAAACGACTAGGCATCCCAGAACGACTCCAGGTTGACAATGCCATGTCATTCTTCGGCAGCCCGACACATCCCCGCGGCATGGGACCACTGATTCGTCTTTGCCTGCATAACGATGTCGAACCATGGTTCATACCCATGGCTGAACCATGGAGAAACGGCATGATCGAAAAGTTCAACGACCGGTACCAACAACGGTTCCTCGGCAAAGTCATCATGACTTCAGAAGAGGAATTGAAAGTCGGCTCACTGACCTTTGAGCAGCGACACAACAGCAAGTATCGCTACAGCAAGCTAAAGGGGAGTACGCCGCTGAAAGCACTGGCCACCTCGCATGTGCAACTGAGGTTCCCGACTGAGGATGAACCTCCCAGGCATCGCCTGAAGAAGCCAGAAGTCGGAAAATATCATGCTGTCCGCCTTATCCGCAGTGACCTGAAGCTGAACATCTTCGGCGAATGCTTCTCGGTTCCACCGGAGACAGCGCTTGAATACGTGGTGGCGACTATCGATGTCAAAGAACAGAAACTGAAACTCTTCCTGGATAAAAATCAGGTCGAGGAATTCGATTACAAACTGCGGTGATTCAGATGAGTGTCCACGATGTCATGGCACAAAAAGTTGTCCACGATGTCGTGGCACTCAACACCTAGCCCCTAGTCCCTGTTCTTTGCTAGTCCCTGTTTTTCTGCAGTTTCAGGTCGCGGATCTGTTCCGTGAGCATGGGGACGATCTGGAACAGGTCGCCGACGATGCCGTAGGTGGCGACCTCGAAGATGGGGGCGTTGCGGTCCCGGTTGATGGCGATGACGACGTCCGAGTCCTGCATCCCCACCAGGTGCTGGATGGCACCGCTGATCCCGCAGGCGATGTAGATCTTGGGACGCACCGTTTTCCCCGTCTGCCCCACCTGCCGCTCCTGGGGCATCCATCCCGCATCGACGGCACTTCTTGATGCCCCCACCACGCCGCACAGTTCGTCGGCCAGTTCCTGTAGCATGGCGAAGTTCTCGGGGGCCATCACCCCCCGCCCGCCGGAGACGATGAAGTCGGCCCCGGCTATGTCCACGTGGCTCTTGCTCTTGGCGTCCCGGATGATTTCGATGACCTTGGTGAAGATGTTCGCTTCCGGGACACTGAACTCTTCCCGGACGATTTCCCCCGCGGTGCTGCCGGTGTGTTCCGGCATGGGCATGACGTTGGGGCGGACGGTGGCCATCTGGGGCCGGAACTTGTCGCACATGATGGTGGCCATGATGTTGCCGCCAAACGCCGGGCGGGTCTGCATGAGGTTCCTTTTGCCGTCGATATCCAGGCCGGTGCAGTCGGCGGTAAGGCCGGTGGAGACCCGGGTGGCGACGGCACCCGCCAGGTCCCGCCCCATGCCGGTGGCCCCCATAAGGATCACCTCCGGCTTGTACTTGGCGATGAGGTGACAGCAGGCCTCCACATAGGATTCGGTGCGGTAGTGTTTAAAGACCGGCGCATCCACCAGGTAGGCTTTCCGGGCACCGTAGGCGAAGGCCTCCCGGCAGAGGTGCTCTACGTTCTCGCCGATGACCATGGCGCACAGTTCCACCCCCAGCTTGGCCGCCAGTTCTTTCCCGACGCCGAGCAGTTCCCAGGAGACCCGGACCGGCTCCCCCTCGGTCTGTTCGATGAAGACCCAGACCCCCCGGTAGGCAGCCAGTTTCTCCGCCAGGGCGGCCGCTTCCGGATCGATCTCCTCTTCCACGGGGTCACCCTGTGCCGCCAGCTCGTCCAATATCTTCCGCTCTTCGGGGGTGAAGTACATCTCCAGGGCGGTGGCCGGGCAGATCTTGACGCATTTCTGGCAGCCGATGCATTTGGCGCTGTTGACAACCGGCTCCCCCGCATCGTTCATGTCGACGCAGTTGACCGGACAGACGCTCTGGCAGCGGGCGCCGCAGGCGATGCAGGCACCGGCGATCAACTGGGCCACGCCACGGGGTTTCTTCATCGGTCTCTTCGCTTCGGTCATTTGAAAACCTCAGGTAACAGATAGAAAATAAACATGTATTGTTTACCGGCTGTCGATTTCGTGCAAGGTCAAGGCGCCCAAGGAATGCCGCGGAGGCGTAGCAGCGCTACGCCGCACAAGAGCAGACCGCAGGGCAACGCCGAGATTGCGCGAAAGCGGCAGCCGTTACAGCGCCAGCAGGTCTTTGGAAAGCAACCTGTCAATCAGCATCCGGGTCGCCGCCGCCGGCTCGGCAATGCCGTCGCCGAGGATCTCACCCTTGGCCCGCTCGGGGGAGAAGATCTTGCTGACCCAGGTGGGGGAACCCTTGAGGCCGATGCTCTGTTCGTCGAGCCCAAGGGTCTGGTTGTTCCAGACCTCCACCGTCGCTTCCGCCGCCGCCAGCCGCATGGAGACCTTTGGGTAGCGGGGTCGGTTCAGTTCACGCACGACGGTGAGCATGGCCGGCAGGGTGGTTTCCACGATTTCGTGGCGCCCTTCCAGTTTGCGGCTGACACGGATCTTCCCCCCCGCTGCATCCAGGTTCTCGATCCGGTCCACGAGGGTGAGCTGCCGGAAGTTGAGGCGGCTGGCGATACCCGGCCCCACCTGGGCGGTATCGCCGTCGATGGTCTGCTTGCCACAGAGTACGAGGCTGACCTTGTCCACCTCATCGTGCAGCTTGCGGATGGCGGCGGAAAGGACGTTGCTGGTGGCCAGGGTATCGGCACCGCCGAAGACCCGGTCGGACAGGAGGATGGCCCGGTCGACCCCCAGGGCCAGTGCTTTCTTCAAGGTGGCCTCGGCGTTGGGCGGCCCCATGGAAAGCGCAGCGACCCTGTACCCGAACCGGTCTTTGAGCCGCAGGGCCTCCTCCAGGGCATGGGTGTCGTAGGGGTTGACAATGAACGGTATCCCCTCCCGCACCAGGGTGTTGGTCACCGGGTCGATCTGGACCTGGGTCGTATCCGGTACCTGTTTGATGCAGACTACGATGAGCATGGGTTATCCTCGCTTATCCTGTATTGCCTTACGCTTGTGCCAACTATCCTGGCAATCGCTTTTTCGTATCCAGCACTACCCATGGCATTCCGCAGTCATGACACAATATCGTTGGCAGTTTATCATCGCCAGTAAGAAAGATATCTCCACCTGGGCTCTTAGCGCATTTCGGACAATTCATATAAAAATGTTCCTGGTATGGCGACCATAGGTTTCCGCAATGCTCACATTCTAAATAACTGCGTGATGCGCCGTAAGCACCGAGCGTGATTTCCCTCTGAGACGAACACGAACAATGAGGACATTTCATTTTTGCCTCCTCTGCCTGTACGCAACTGATCCCAGCGATACACGAAATGGTAATGGGCTCAATGGATATATCCACGTAACAACGTAATGCTCTATACACGATGTCCTATACTCTCCAGCGAATCAAAAAACCGGGGCAGGCACGAAGCCGGCCCCTTGAACCACATGAACGAAGGAGTGTAACTCGGACCGGGCAGATAAAAATTGTTTGGGGTGCTTACGGCTCGACAGGAGTCTATATGCAACAACGGAAAACCATAAAGTGCAACCAGCTATTTCTCAAATTCAGAATTCACTTTGTCGATATCCCAACATGTCCGAAATTTCCATTGCTCCCTTGAGAACAAGCGGAATCAATTCTTTTTCCATTCGGTCATCAGGAAATCGCGTGGATGGTCCGTACACGGTAATCGCGCCAATTGTCCTTGACGTGTAGTCCCGTATCGGGGCCGAAACCGATTTAACTCCAACTTCCTGTTCCTCCAACTCGAGGGCATACCCTTGCCGGTCAACTTCTTCCAGATGTCGCAGAAACAGTTTCGGATTGGTTATAGTTGCCGTTGTGTAACGCTTGAACAAACAGCTAGAAACATAGTGCAACCGCTGCTCCTCTGTTAGACCGGCGATTAGTACCTTCCCGGCAGCCGTGCAGTGTGCAGGAATACTTATGCCAATAGGGGGAATTGCCCGCAAGTGGTTGTCTCCCACGACTGCATCCATGTTAACCGCATGAGAACCTTTGAGTATTGATACACACAGGGTTTCGTTGCATTCCCTGACAAGTGCCTCCATGACCGACCTGGAATCTCCAAGTCGCCGCATTCGTCGCATCGCTACCTGCCCAAGTTCCATATTTTTTATACCGAGGCGATAGTTCTTTGTGCTTATGTTTTGTTCCAGATAATTGTGATGTTCGAGTGTTGCTATCAGTTTGTAAATTTTGTTTTTTGGGAGCTGTAACCTCCGACTCAAATCCATCACACACAGCTCGGACGAATTCCCGCGAAATTGTTCCAGGATATCGAGTGCATGCCTAACCGATTGAATTGTATAATCTCTTGTCTTCATATAACATTGCCTACAACATCTCTGTTAACTATATGCCAGAAACATTTTTAAAGCTATACTACAGGTGCACAGTTAATTAACCTATACTACGCTTGTACATAGATTATTAATGTGTCAAAAAGCCAGTTAGCTACTTGCAATATTGTTACAAATTACCGTATTTGATATGAAAATATGCAGATATGTCAGTATCAACTGAAGGGCTTGTTATCTATAGTAAGATCCGAACTAAAGAGAATCTTCCGTATGAAATTGGTCATGTTGATGTTGTTCAGAACGGCTAGGTCCTGGATTTTCCTCTTCTCGTCTTCGGTAACCCGGATCGAAATTACGTCGTACTTGGCATTTTCACTATATTTTCCCATGGTATCACCCCACTCATGGTGCATTCCGCTTAAGCACCAACGGTAGTCCTAGATTTGGCAGTTGGAGAAGTCCTGCGCTCATTCCGCTTCCCTGCAGACCACATTTCAACTGCCGTTTCTAGATTAGTTGTTTTCAATTCCTCGGCTTGTAGATCTTGAGGAGCGCTTTGGCCATGTCGGCGGGGCTCTGGGCTACACTGATGCCGCACTCTTCCAGAATGGCCACCTTTTCCGTCGCCGTCCCCTTGCCGCCAGAGATGATGGCACCCGCATGACCCATCCGCTTACCCGGAGGAGCGGTGACCCCGGCAATGTACGCCGCCACCGGCTTGGTCATGTGCTCCTTGACGAACCGCGCCCCTTCTTCCTCGGAGTTACCCCCGATCTCGCCGATCATGATCACTGCCTCGGTGTCCGGGTCTTCCTCGAACATCCGGAGTACGTCCACGTGGTTGGTGCCGTTGACCGGGTCACCCCCGATGCCGACGCAGGTGGACTGCCCCAGCCCCACGTTGGTCAGCTGCCATACCGCTTCGTAGGTGAGGGTGCCACTGCGGGAGACAACCCCTACTTTCCCCGGCTTGTGGATGTACCCCGGCATGATCCCGATCTTGCACTGGCCGGGGGTGATGACCCCGGGGCAGTTGGGGCCAACGAGGCGGGTCTTCTTCCCCTGCATGTACTGCTTTACTTTCACCATGTCCAGGACCGGTATCCCTTCGGTGATGCAGATGACGAGGTCGAGTCCCGCGTCTACCGCCTCCATGATGGAGTCGGCAGCAAAAGGGGGTGGAACGTAGATGACGGAGGCGGTGGCCCCGGTCTTGGCTACCGCTTCCCGCACGGTGTCATAGACGGGGAAGCCGTCGATGACGGTGCCCCCTTTGCCGGGGGTGACACCCCCGACCATCTGGGTGCCGTACTCGCGGGCCCCGTTGGCGTGGAAGAGGCCGGTGGCACCGAGCCCCTGGGTGATGACTTTGGTGTCTTTATTGATAAGGATGCTCATCTGTCTATCCCTCCTCAGGCAACGGCCTGGACGATTTTTTGGGCGCCATCGGCCATACCGTCGGCGGCGACTATGTTGAGGCCGCTCTCGGCCAGCATTTTCTTGCCGATTTCCACGTTGGTCCCTTCGAGACGTACCACCAAAGGCACCTGGAGCGATACCTGCCGGGCCGCCTCGATGACCCCGGTGGCGATGACGTCGCACTTCATGATGCCGCCGAAGATGTTGACGAAGATTCCTTTGACGTTCTTGTCGGAAAGGATGATCTTGAACGCCTCGGTGACCCGCTCAATGGTGGCCCCGCCTCCCACGTCCAGGAAGTTGGCCGGCTCGCCGCCGGAGAATTTGATGATGTCCATGGTGGCCATGGCCAGACCGGCGCCGTTGACCAGGCAGCCGATGTTGCCGTTCAGGGATACGTAGGAGAGGTCGTGCTGGGACGCTTCCACCTCGTTGGGGTCTTCTTCGTTGTAATCCCTGAAATCCGCTATCCCCGGATGTTTGAAGACAGCATTGTCGTCGAAGCCGAATTTGGCATCCAGGGCGAGGAGGTCTCCTTCCTTGGTGACCACCAGGGGGTTGATCTCCAGAAGGGAACAGTCACAGGCGAGAAAGGTGGTGTAGAGCCCTTCCAGCAGGTTGACCGCCTTGGGGGTGAGCTTCCCCGTCAGCCCCAGGCTGAAGGCGAGGTTGCGGCTCTGGAACGGGGTGAGCCCCACCAGGGGATCGATCGCCTCCCGGAAGATCTTCTCCGGGGTCTTTGCCGCCACCTCTTCGATGTCCATTCCCCCTTCGGTGGAGGCCATGACGGTGACCCGGGAGGTGGCCCGGTCCACCAGAAGGCTCACGTACAGTTCCCGGTCGATGTTGCAGCCGTTTTCCACCAGGACCCGGGTGACCACTTTCCCTTCCGGCCCGGTCTGATGGGTCCTGAGCGTCATCCCCAGCATGTCCCGGGCTATTTGCTGGACTTCCTGGTTGGTGCGGGCCAGTTTGACCCCTCCGCCCTTGCCGCGCCCACCGGCATGGATCTGGGCCTTCACCACCCAGGGGCCATCCCCCAGCCGCTTCGCCCACTCCCGCGCGCTCGCCCCGTTGTAGCACACATGCCCGTCCGGGACAGGTACGCCGAAATTCCTTAGTATCGCCTTTGCCTGATACTCGTGAATGTTCATCGTTAGCTCCAATCAATAAAATAGTAACTGCTCCGTTTACCAACTATCACACTCAAAAAACTTGTTTTTTAGAATTACAGTTTCGCCGTCAGGGCGGGAACGAACTGGAGGATATCGGCGACCACGAGGACATCGGCCACCTCGCCGATGGGGGCGTCCTTGTCCTTGTTGATGGCGACGATGAAGTCGGATTTCTTCATCCCTGCCAGGTGCTGGATGGCACCGGAGACCCCGCAGGCGATGTACAGTTTCGGGCTTACCGTCTGTCCCGTGGTACCCACCTGGTGGCTGTGCTCTACCCACCCCGCGTCGACCACCGGCCGGCTCGCTCCCAGCTCCCCTCCCAGCGCCTTGGCCAGGGCGGCGATGACCTCGACGTTTTCTTTCTTGCCGATCCCCCGTCCCGCGGTGACGATGACTTCCGCCCGGGTGAGATCCACGTCTTTGGCCTCCGCCGGCTCGTAACCGGCAAAGCTGACGTTGCTCGTTACGCTTGCGGTTATCTTCTGCACGCTGGGGGTCCCACCCGGCTGGATGGCGGCAAAGGCACCAGCCTGGATGGTGATGACCGCTTTGCCAGTGGCAGGCTTGACGGTCCGCCGCATCTTGGCGTTGCAACACCCCACTTCGAAGCCGCCGTCGGTAAGGCCGATGACTTCCGATACCTGGGCGACTTTCAGTCGGGCCGCCACACGCGGCGCCAGGTCCCAGCCGTAGGAGGAGTGGATGAAGACGACGTAGTCGGGGTTTTCTTTTTCTATGGCGTCGAGGATCAGCTGTTTGTGCAGGTCGGGGTTGTATTCCCCGCAGCTTGCCGCGTCGGCCAGGTAGAGGGTGCCACCATAGGCGGGAAGCTGGCTCTCGCTCCCCACCACCAGCATGGCGCTCTGGGCTTCCAGTTGCTGCGCAAAGCCGAGGAGTTCATAGGTACTATCGAGGAGTTTTCCCTCCCGGTATTCGCCAATCAGTAATGTTTTCATATGACCTCCAAAAATCTTTTAAAAGCATTACCACAGAGGACACAGAGGGTTTTCACGGAGGTACACGGAGAAAAGCACGAGCCTTACGTTTTGTGTTTTTCCTCGGTGTTCCTCCGTGTCCTTTAGGCCCTGTGGGTCTCTGTGGTTAAAGCTTTTCGCTGTTCCGTGGTTAAAGCTTTTCGCCGTTAACGTAAGACCGCGGTCTTTTCCTTGAGTATCCCCATGAGCTGGTCCACCAGGGCACCCACTTCCCCTTCCAGGACGATACCCCCTCCCTTTTTGGCGGGGGGGTGGAAGCTTACGGTGGCGGCCAGGGGTTCTTCCTTGAGGAGTTCCGCCACGGGGATGGCCTGGATATCTTTCTTCTTCGCCTTCATGATGTTGGGGAGCGTCGGATACCGGGGAACGTTGAGCCCCAGCTGGCAGGTGACCAGGGCCGGGGTGGCAAGCTTGACCACTCCCTTGATCCCCCCTTCCAGTTCCCGCTTGCCGGTGACAGAACCGTCGGCGTAGGCGAAGCCGACCAGGGTGGTGGCGCAGGCGTACCCCAGTTCTTCGGCGACGGTAACCCCCACCAGGGCGGAACCACGGTCCTGGGACTGCATCCCGGTGAAGATGAGGTCGTACCCTTTATCCTTGGCGTAGGCGGCGATGATGGCGGCGATCTGCCACGGGTCTTTCATGGCGGCGGCGTTGTCCTGGATGTGGACACCCCGGTCGCACCCCATGGCCAGGGCCTTCTTGATCGCCTCCCCTACCCGGTCGGGACCGATGGAGAGGACGGTCAACTCACTCCCTTCGCCAAGTTGTTCCCGCAGCTGCACCGCCTGCTCCACGGCAAATTCGTCGTATTCGTTCATCCGCCAGGCAAGGTCGCTCTCGTCGTACCAGGTACCACCGGCCCCCGGCTTGAACCGTGACTCCATGTCCGGTACCTGTTTGATGCAGACCAGTATCTTCATATATACCTCCAGTATTAACCTTTAATAGGACTTATGGGACTTATGGAACGAACCTAGGCGCCCAGGCGCTCTACCACGATCTCCGCCAAGTCCTTCGCCACAAGACTTCCCTCGGCACCACCGGTCTTGATCCCATCCTCGAACATGGTGAGGCAGAAGGGGCAGTTGGAGACCAGCAGCGGTGCCTCGGTCTCCTGGGCCATGGCCACCCGCTTCTCGCTGATCTTGGTGCCGAGCTTTTCTTCGGCCAGGATACGTCCCCCACCCGCACCGCAGCAGAAGCTGTCGCCGCCGCTCTTCTCCATTTCCCGAAGCTGGCCTCCCGCTTGTTTGAGGATGCTCCGCGGCTCTTCGATGATGTCCATGTACCGCCCCACGTAGCAGGAGTCGTGGTAGGTAGCGACAAACGGTGCCGGCGTCAGGTTGAGCCGGTTGCTCTTGAGCAGACCGTGCAGATAGGTGCTGTAGTGTTCCACCGGAATATCGAGGCCGAGATCCTTGTAGTCCCTTCCCAGGGTGTTGAAGCAGTGGGGACAGGTGGTGACGATCTTTTTGACCCCGTACCCCTTGATGAGTTCGATGTTTTCCTGGGCCGTCATCTGGTAGAGGTATTCGTTCCCCAGTTTTCTCGCCGGCTCACCGCAGCACTTCTCTTCCTTGCCAAGTATCCCGACTTTTATCCCGGCGGCCTGGCAGATGGTGATGAAGCTTTTGGCGATCTCCCGGTTCCGTTTGTCGAAGGAGGCGTAGCAGCCGACGAAGTAGAGGATATCCACTTCCTCGCCACTCTCCATGAGGGTAACCGGCAGATTGTCACTCCACTCCCCCCGGGCGGCGAAGGCAAGGCCGAAGGGGTTGCCGTTGACTTCGATGTTGCCGATGGCGGTCCGTACTTCATCGCCGGGAAAGGCACCTTCCATGAGGGTGAGGTTTCTTCTCATCTCCAGGATCTTGTTGACGTGTTCGTTGTTGGCCGGGCAGATGTCCTGGCAGGCACGGCAGGTGGTGCAGGACCAGAGAACATCCTGGCCGACGGTGTCGCACAGGCTGGCTGCGGCATCGTTCTCGGCCACTTCCCCCACTTGCTGGATCACTTTCATGGGGGAGAGGGGCTTGCCGGTGGCATAGGCCGGGCAGCGCTCCTGGCACCGCTTGCAGCTGGTGCAGGCATCGGCATCGAAGATGTCTTTCCAGGTGAGGTCGGTGACTTTGGCCGCCCCGAACTGTTCGATACTCTCGTCTTCCAGGTTGATGGTGCCGATCGTCCCCATGGGTTCCAGGGGGGCAAAGAAGGCGTTGAGGCTGGTGGTGAGGATATGGCGCAGTTTGCTGTAAGGAATGGCACAGAAGAAGCCGAGCACCAGGGCAAAGTGGAGCCACCAGAGGACCTTGTGGGTGGTCTTTATGGAGGCTTCGTCGAAGCTTACGAAGAGCTGGGCAACGACGTATCCCACGGGGGAGAATCGGGCCAGTCCCGGATTCTGGGTAAGCTCAGTGGCCGCCATCCGCGCCCCCTCGATGATGAAGCCGGTGATGAGGATGGCGAAGAGAAGCTGGTGGATGATGTAGTCGTCCTTAACAATCTCCAGTCCCTCGGGTTTTGTTATGAAGCGGCGGACAAAAAGACCGGCCAGCATGAGGATGGCAACCAGCCCCGCCAGGTCAAGCACCAGGGAAAACGCCTTGTAGAATTCCCCGGAGAGGAGGTTGACGTGCATGAGGGGGGTGAAAAAGTCTGCCTGGACCATCACCAGCAGGGTGCCGACGAACAGGGTGAGAAAGCCCCAGAAGAAGAGGGAATGGAACAGCCCCCCCTCCGTGACCCGGGAGACCTTCACCTGCCCCAGCACCTCACCCACCATCCGCTTCACCCGCTCGTCGTACCGGTCACACCGGTCCAGGGGCCGACCGACCCTGTAGAGGGGCACCTGTTTCCAGAAGCCCCACACCAGCATTGCCACCGCCGCCAGGCTCAGGACATACATCGGTAATACTACCCCGTGCCCGATGTTCCAGTATATTTCGCGCGTCGCTTCCATGGAGCAGTTCCCGATCAACCCTCGTTTATCCGTTCGGTCAATTCGGGCAGGAACTCCTGCAGGTCGGCAACAATCCCCACATCGGCAACCTGAAAAATCGGCGCCTTGGGATTTTTATTGATTGCCACGACAAAGGGGTTTCCCTTGATGCCGCCCAGATGCTGAAACGATCCACTGATCCCACAGGCAAGGTAGACCTTCGGTTTGACCGTCTGCCCGGAAGTACCGACCTGCCGCGATTTATCCATCCATTTTGCATCGACGATGGGGCGGCTGCAGCTGACAACTCCTCCCATTGCCTCAGCCAGTTCTTCGGCAATCTGAATACCCTCTTCATCACCTATACCGCGTCCTATGGAGACAAGGATGTCTTCCTTGGTGATGTCGACATCACCCGCCACAGCTTCGATCAGTTCAACAAACTCCCTGCCGGTCGAGACTTCGGCGACATAACTCGATTTATCGACAACTTCACCTATACTTGCCAAGGCCTCAACCGGAGCGAACGCCCCCGGCCGTATATTGATCACCGCGCCTTTATCCATCCTGCACAGAGAATGGGAGCTTACTTGGCCGCCATATTCCTGGCGAACAACTCTAAGATCGTTTCCGGATACTTCCAGCGCAAGCACATCCGCCACAAAAGTGGCATCGAGTTTTATGGAGAGACCGGGTGAAAGGTCCATGCCAAATGCATCATGGGGTACAAGCACGATTGCATCAGTGGGGAGAACGGCAAGAAGCGCCTTTCTGAGAACCTCTGCGTTGGGATAGGCAAAAGCAGAGTTGCCAAGCTTCCATACCTGCTTGTATGTTGATGCCGTCTGGCTGCAGGCCTGGTCCAGATCAGCACCGGAACCTGCCACCAGAGCTATCGGTTCGGCGGACGCATCAATATTCCTGGCCGCGGAGATCAATTCCAAAGCGGTATCATCTACCGCACCACCCTTATGCTTGATATAGGCAAAGATCTGAGCCGCCATTATTTGAGCCCTCCTTTGGCTTTGAGCATTTCGACCAGTTTATCGATTATTTCTTCGTTGCTCCCATCAAGCATCTCGGCACCGGCACCCAATTCGGGGACAAAATAGTCCTCCCTGCGTACACGAGGTTCAACTGCTGCCGTTGACAGCCCCAGCTCACCGGCCCCATGCACCGGAATCTGCACCGATGCCACCTGGCGGATGCCGCGGATGCCTACATAGCGCGGCTCGTTTATGCCTGTCTGAATCGACAGCACGCACGGCAGCGATATCCGGTTCATTTCGATATTTCCCCCATCAACTTCCCGTCCGACTTTCAGGGTCTTGTCATCGACGATCTCGATGCTGTTTACCAGTGAGGCGTAGGGGAAATCAAGGAGGGCTGCCAGCATACCCCCGACTTCTCCTGCCCCGGCGTCGGCCTGAGCACCAGCGAGGATCAGGTCGTATTTCCCTTTTTCGATCTCGGCCTTCAGAATTGTGGCGAGCCCTCTTCCATCCGTTCCCGCGAATGATTCGTCTTGCAGGAGAATGCCTCGATCAGCGCCCATAGCCATCTCGCGACGCAACACTTCCTCTGATTCCCCGTCACCGACAGTCACAACGGTCACGGAACCGCCCGAGCTTTCCTTTATCCTGATTGCCTCCTCGACCGCGTAGTTGTCCCATTCGTTGACCGAATAGACCAACGAATCCCTTTCGATGTCACTGCCGTCGGCATTGACTTCGATTTCGTTTTCAGCGGTATCAGGTACCCTCGTGACACAAACCAGAATTTCCATAGAGGCCTCCGTTAAAGATTATTTCCACGTCGTTGACGAGAGAACTCGTTCATTCTCTGTACGCTTTACGTTACTGAAAGATGCCTATCGGCCAGTTCCACTAGGTCAATGACCTCCATCGTTCCTTCCAGTCCGCTGACCTTGATGGCATCCTCGATATTGACCATACAGAACGGGCATGCCGTGACGATCACATTGGCCCCCGCCTCCTGTGCCATCTTGACCCGCAGCACACCCATGCGCTGCTCTTCCTCCGGCTCGAAAAACAGCATCAGCCCACCGCCACCACAGCAGAATGAACGGTCGCGGCACCTGTCCATTTCAACCTTCCGCAAGCCGGGAATAGCGTCAAGCACCCCACGGGGATCGTCATAGAGCTCATTGTGCCTGCCAAGGTAACACGGGTCATGGAAGGTGTAGACCTTCGCGGGATCTTCGACCGCACTGAACCTGATCCTCCCCGAGCTGAGGCTCTTCATGATAGTCTGGCTAATGTGCTCCACAGGTGGGAGTCCCTGGTAGTCGTTTTTGAGCGCATTGAAAGCATGGGGGTCGGCAGTAACAATCTGGCGGACACCGGTCTCCTTTATGACTTCCATGTTGTGGGCCTTGAGCGTCTGATAAAGGGTTTCCTCGCCAAAACGGAGCACTTCGTTACCGCTGTCGCGCTCATCCGCACCGAGAATACCGAAATCGATCCCTGCCGCGGTGAGCACTCTGGCCGTAGCTCGCCCGATCTCCTGCATCCGGTCGTCATAGGAGGTAATACTGTCTACAAAGTAGAGCGTATCGGCCTGCTGTTGACCATCAAACACCTTCACCGGATAGTTGGCGGCAAACTCGGCCTCCTTGGTCCAGTCCGCACGTTTTTTCTCCAGCTTGCCCCACGGGTTGCCGCGTTTCTCCAATGCACCCAACGGTTTCTGGAGTGACTGCGGCACCATCCCCTCGTCGACCATGCCTCTACGGAGATCAACGATCTTATCGATGTATTCGATCAGAACGGGGCACTCCTCCTCGCAGGCCCCACAAGTAGTACAGGACCAAATTTCATCCTCGTGGAGCACCGTTCCGATCAGACGTTCGTCCTGGTTCCCCCCATCTCCGAACAAGGGATACCGATTAAAGGCGTAATCCCGGCATTTGATCGAGATGAACCGAGGCGACAGCGGCCGGCCGACCGCATTGGCAGGGCAGTTGTCCGAACAGCGGCCGCAGTCGACGCAGGAGTAAAAGTCCAGCATATGCTTCCAGCTGAAATCCTCTAACTTCTTTACTCCCAACGATTCCAGGCCGTCGAGCTCGTCGTCAGTCACCCCCCAGCGTACCGGCTTGATCCTTCCCTTGCTGAGCTTGGTGAGAAATACATTGGGGAGTGAGGTGATAACATGGAAATGCTTGCCGAAAGGGAGCAGACAGAGGAAGGAGAAGAACACCACTTCATGCAGGAAGTAACTCCCCAGATGGATTTTCTGAAGCAGCGTCGGAGAAAGGGAACTGAACAACTGCGCCGCGACCCACGAACCGGTCACCGGAACCAGCAGATGGTGGAGAGCTCCGGCTTGGGACTGGGCAGCAGCGCGGCTCCCTTCAAAGAGCATGTCGCAGGTCACAAGAGCAGCGATAAGAAGCAACACCAGTACCGCTTCGCCCGTATGATCCTTGTCTCCATAGCGGCTCGGGACGTCATAGCGCTTGGGCTTGAATACTCCCCTGCGGATAGCTGCTGTGATGGCGACTATCAGCACGATGGTTGCGGCAAAGTCCTTGAAAACCGAATAGACGACACCGGCTCTCCCCCCGAGACCCGGCAGGACAAAACCGTCCCTGATGCCAATGATCACCAGCGATATGGATCCCAGTGACAGGACAAGGAACCCCGCAAACAGCAGGATATGCAGGACACCGGCAAACAGGTACCTCGGCTGGCGCCACTGCAGCATACCGAACTTGAGAAATTTGACGATACGTTCCGGCACCTCGTTGATTCGTGGGTCAGGCTCCCCTTTCAAAAGGGGGGACAATCGTTTACCTATGATGTAGGCAAATGCTCCGATTCCGACAAGGGGGATCAGCGAAAAGAGCAGATACCCGGGGATGCCGAAAAATGCCGCAGCAGCTGGTGAAACAAGTGTCTGTTCCATGGTTCTCTCACTCTCGGCGACACTAAGAATGAACCGTCGCACATCTGTCTCTGATCAAAAAGCTTCTTTCCTTCTACAGACAACTCTCATCAACGCTGATAACGGCTGCGTCCCCTTGGGCCAGACCGCCGCAGATACCGACCACACCAACCCCGCCACCTCTCCTGCGCAGTTCGTACATGGCGGTCATCAAAATCCTGGCCCCACTTGCACCGACAGGATGGCCGATGGCTATGGCTCCGCCGTTCGGGTTGGTTTTGGCCAGCAACTCTTCCCATTTTGTCTGATCGCCATCAGCAAGGATCTTGGTTGACACCAGCGGCATGGCTGCGAACGCCTCGTTGATCTCGATCAGATCAACGTTCTCGAGTTGCACGGACGCCCGGTCGAGCGCCTTCTGAATCGCAAATGCCGGAACCTCGGCTATCCCGCGCGGCGCACTGGCCACGCTGGCAACCGAAAGAATGACGCCCAGCGGCTTGACACCCAACGCGTCCGCAGTTGCACGTTTGGTGATGATCAAGGCCGACGCACCGGCGTCAAGCCCCGGGGCATTGCCGGCAGTCACCGTAGCACTGCCGTAGACTGGTGGGAGTTTTGCCAACCCTTCCGGGGTGGTGTTAGGTTTGGGGAATTCGTCTTCAGCAAAAATGACTGGATCGCCCTTTTTCTGGGAGAGTTCGATGGCAGCCACCTCTTCACCCGGCCTGAACTTGCCGGCGGCCTTGGCTGCCTGATATTTCATCTGGGAGGCATAGGCCCAGGCATCCTGCATCTCCCTCGACACATCATATTCCAGCGCGACCGCCCCCGCATCACCGGCAAGAGAATTGAACCCCACGTACATGATCGGATTGAGGTGGTCCACCATCTCGGGTTTTCCCAGCCCCGTCCCCCAGCGATGGCCATTGAGCACCACGGGAGTGTTGCTCATGTTCTCAGCTCCGACAGCCATACAGACCTTTGCCTCATCCAGCAGCAAAGACTTTCTCCCGAGCTGGACCGCGGCGAGCGACGAACAGCAAGCCCGGTCAACCGTCAGAGAAAGGGTTTCGGGTGGCAGCCCCGCATGCAGCATGGCCTGCCGCGCCACAACGTTATACTTGAGCGCAGCTTCCGACTGGATGCACATCCCGTAATACACCTCGTCGATGTCGCTCCCCTTCAAGCCGGACCGCTGCAGAACTTCCCTGATGATCATCGCACCGAGCTCAATGCTATGAATCTGCTTCAATAACCCGCCGAACTTGCTGAACGGCGTCCGCGCCGCGCTTATAATGACGATATCGTTCTGATTGCCCATTTGCACCATCCTTACATGGCTTTCGCCAGCGATATTTTCCAGCTGCGGAGTAAGCTATTTATCGTACTTGTACCACCCCTCTCCCGACTTCCTTCCCAGCTTTCCGGCTTTGACGCGGTGCAGCAGGATCTGTGGGGCACGGAAACGGTCACCAAAGGTCTTTGTCAGGGCCTCGCAGGCGGCAGGCTCGATATCCAGTCCTGAAAAATCGGCAAGCTCGAACTGTCCCATCGGATGGCCAAAGGCAAGTCGCAGTGTCTTGTCGATATCTTCGGGGGTTGCGATCCCCTCCTCCACCAGGCGATAACACTCAAGGCGCATCGCTACGAGAACCCGCGTGCTGATGAACCCCTGCGAATCCTTGCAGACGACCGTCTCCTTCCCCACCGCGGCGGAAAACGTCTCAATTTCGTTCAGCACCGCGTCGGATGTCTCCAGCCCCCTGATGATCTCGATCAATTTCATGGCCACTGGCGGGTTGAACCAGTGCATCCCGATCACTCTGCTCGGATTTGCCACAACCGATGCCAACTCGGTAATACTGTACTGGGAGGTATTGGATGCCAGTATAGCCTCCGGTTTGCAGTACTGGTCGAGCTTCCTGAAGATCGAATGTTTCAGCTCCAGGTTTTCCGGGGCAGCCTCGACGACAAGATCGGCATCTTTCACTGCCTGGGCGATGTCAGTCGTGTATGAGATCCGTCCAAGAATGGACTTTTTGTCCTCTTCGGTCAGTTTCCCCCGCTGGATGCCGCGGTCAAGTGATGCCGCAATGTGTGATTTCGCTTTCTCAAGAACCTGATCAGATATATCGTTCAGCGCTACGTTGATGCCGGCCGTCGCAACCACCTGCGATATGCCATGCCCCATGATTCCCGATCCGATAACCGCCACTTTCCCAATACCCATGGATTCCTCCCCGCGCAGTTTGTTGTCGCTGTTCAAAACCGCTCCTGCATTCCCTTAACCCGTAAATGACTTTTCGCCGATGCTGATGACCGGAGCCGCACCCGATCTGATCTGCTCGAATTTTCCAAAAGTATTCATGAGCAGCGTTCCGATGAAAAACCGGGCTCCCAGCACCTTGCCGTCGTAAAATGCCGCATTCTTGTTCTTGTTCAGGATCTTGGCAATTTCGTCTTCGCTCTTGTTTTCAATGAAACCCTGCAATTTCGGATTCGCGACCGTCAGCTGCCACAGATGCAGCCAACCGAGGAGGACATCCCCCATCGCCTCAAGGAACGGGCTGGTCTTTGCGTATAGATCAAGGGAATTGCCGGCAGCTGAAGATGCAGCCATTTCTTCGACTATCCGTGCAAGACCCTCCCTGGCACGCTTTACAATTGCCGCATACACGCTGATCTCAGCGTCTGCAGCCCCCTTTTCTATGGTCTGGTCGATCATCTCCAGCAGGTTGTTAAAATTAACCCTGTTGTTGCCAAGGATTTTCCTGAACATCAGATCCATGGCCTGAATGCCGTTGGTCCCCTCGAAAATGGTGGTTACCTTACAGTCACGCGCCAACCGTTCAAAGGGATAATCGGAACAATACCCATACCCCCCGGCGCACTGCATGGCCAGAGCGGTCACGGTCCAGGCATTGTCGGTGATATAGGCCTTGACAATCGGGGTCAGCAGTTCGACCAACCCCTGCCACCTGGCACGATCCGCACCATCTGCGACCCCCGCGTTATCCATGCAGCTGCTGGTGAAATAGGCGAGACTGCGGCACCCTTCCACATAGGCCTTCATGGTCAGGAGCATCCGCTTCACATCGGGGTGATTGATGATCGCCACCGATTTCTGCTTATCTGCACCTGGATATACCGATAGGCCCTGCACCCGGCTTTTCGTGTAATCCACGGCATTCATGAATGCGCTCGTGGAAAATGAGAGCCCCTCAACACCGACCAGAAGGCGCTGCTCATTCATCATGTGGAACATCTCCGCCATCCCCTTGCCCTGCTCCCCCAGCAAGTATCCGGTACATTTTCCGCTGTCGCCAAATGCCATGGTACAGGTAACAAGTCCGTGCAGCCCCATTTTGTGCTCAATGCCGGTACAATAAACATCGTTGCGCTCGCCGGCGTTCCCCACCCCGTCGGGGAGGAACTTGGGAACGATGAACAGGGACAACCCCTTGGTACCGGGGGGATCGCCTGCCACCCGGGCAAGCACCATGTGGATGATGTTACCGGCCAGGTCATGCTCGCCGGCAGTGATGAATATCTTGGTACCGGTAATCGCGTAACTGCCGTCCCCGTTGCGGGTCGCAACGGTCTGCACCGCACCGACCTCACTCCCCGCATCAGGTTCCGTGAGACACATGGTCCCCATCCACTCCCCGGCAAAGAGCTTGGTCATGTAGCTCTTTTTCTGCTCTTCGCTCCCATAGGCCTCGATCACCTTGGCAGCCGCATGCGTCAGCTCGGCTGCCCCGTAAATATAAAAACCGCAGGCGTAGAAAACTTCGGACACGGCTGTTCCCACGGCCGAAGGGAAACCATCCCCCCCCACGTCGGGGCTGTCGCACATCGTCAGCCAGCCACCTTCACAAAATTTCTGATATGGCTTGTGAAACGATTGAGGGAACGTAACAGCCTTGGTCTTCGGGTCATAGAGGCATCCCTGCTGGTCACCGTCAACGGCGGTAGGGGATAACTCGGTGTTGGCGAAGGTATGTGCCTCGTTCAGGACCATCTCGTATCCCGCATGACTGGCATATCTCGGAAAACTACATAGACGGTCAATCTCCAGCATTTCTTTCAGCACAAATATCTGATCACGCTTATCAACCAGTAAGTTCGCCACCGTTTCTCTCCTGTGCGATGATTTGACGATTATGATTCTCCATAGAGTCCCGGACACTCAGAAAGAAGATTTGTTCTCCTGAGCAAGAAACCGGCTGCACCACCCTAGTTCGACCGTTCGGTTAATTATTAAACAAATAAAACGTGGTGTCAAGAACAAAATTCCACACAAAACTGTGTAACCCGGCTCCGGAGGATGGGGATTTTGATCGGCATCCAATTTTGACCCTTTTCGGCGTCGAAGGGTGACCCACCACCGTTGATAACTGCTTGATATCAGGCCGCCAAGGAAGATTGACCCACTGCCTATATAGGGTCATTTTTCAAAGCCGATTAACAGACATCCATGAAGCGCACTACCACCATGAAGCATTGCTCTTTGACAACGAGGAGAAGGAACAAGGAACCATCATCAGAAAACCCGGCTCCAGGAAGCTCTATATCCTCTTCTACTACTTCAACCGCCGGGTGGAGAAAACGACCGGCCTTGCCGACACGAAGAAGAACCGGGAGAAGGTCCGGCTCTGGCTGGATCGGATCATCGAACGTAGGGACGCGGGTAAGCTCATCTTTGCCGATGCCTTCCCCGGCGCACCAGAAAACGAGAAGGCATACTTTGCCAAGCTGGAGGGGTGGCAGTATGCCCCGGAACCGCGGGACATCCTCTTTGGGGCGTATCTCCAGGAGTGGTATCAAAACGTCTGGAGCCATTACCCGGAGGGGACCAAGAAGGACGACTACCGGCTGATTATCGACTATTGGCTGGTGCCGTTCTTTGGGGAGATGACCTTCTTCCAGATCAGCGGGGTGGAGATTCAGAAGTTCATTGCCTCCCTCAAGTGGAAGAAGGGGACCAAGAAGGGACAACCCTTATCGAAGGCCAGGGCGAAGAATATCCTGATACCGCTACGCACCATCTGGAACGATGCCTGCGACCAATACCGTTGGGTACTCCACAACCCCTTCACCAACCTGAAGAAGCACCTTCCCAAGACCCAACCGAAACGACGGGAGGGATTCCGGTTCGATGAATGGCGGGAATTCCTGAAGGATGTCTGGACCAAGGCGGGGAAAGCCAGCGGGATAACCGACAAGGTGCCCTATTCCATGCGCCACTCCTTCGCGGCCTGGGCGCTTACCTTGCGGATCGATCTAAACCGGCGGGTGCGGCTCATGGGCCACGGTTCCAAGAAAATGGTCTATGAGGTCTACGGGGATTACATCGACGGGCTGGAGGAGGACTTCTGGAAGATTCTGGAATACTTCGGCCGGGACTGGTGTTAGCGGCAATGTAAAAATGACCCACCTCGGAAATTGAAAATTGACCCACTCTTCCTGATAACCTAGCCGACCTGGAGGGTCGGCATGATCGGAAAGGAAGAGTGTATGGAAGTCAGAATTCTCAAGAAACAGGGCAAAAGCATCCGGGAGATCTCGCGGATCACCGGGCTATGCCGAAACACGGTCAGGAAGTTCCTCAGATCAACGGCCGATCCCAGATACAAAGAACGGGCGAAGCGGCCGGGGAAGCTAGATCCATTTAAAGCCTTTCTCGAAGAGCGGGTGAAGGCGGCGCTGCCACACCGGATTCCTGCTCCGGTGCTTGCTCGGGAAATTGCCAGCTTTGGCTACGATGGCTGCGAGCGCACCGTAAGAACGTTTTTGGCGACACTTTACTCCCGTGTCACTCCGGAGCCGGTTGTCCGGTTTGAAACGGAGCCCGGCAAGCAGATGCAAGCCGACTGGTGCGAATTGCGCAGGGGTAAACACCCATTGTACGCGTTCGTTGGAACCCTTGGTTTCAGCCGCGATTCGTTCGTCGTCTTCACCACCAGCCAGGCCTTTGATGTCCTTCGTGAGTGCCATGAGATGGCATTTTCCTTCTTCGGCGGCGTCCCGCGTGAAGTGCTCTATGACAACATGAAGACTGTGGTTCTGGAGCGAAACGCCTTCGGCGAGGGCAAGCACCGCTTCCACTCCGGCCTGTGGGACACAGCCAAGCATTTCGGGTTTATCCCCCGGCTGTGCAAGCCGTACCGCGCCAAGACCAAGGGAAAGGTCGAGCGGTTCAACCGCTACCTGCGGTACAGCTTCTACTATCCGCTGGTCTCGCGCCTTAAGCAGGCAGGATTAACTCTCGATGTCGCGACCGCCAACATCGAGGTCCGTAACTGGCTTAATGACGTAGCCAACTGCCGAATCCATGGCGAGACCAGCGAGCGCCCCTGCGATCGTCTCAAGATCGAGCGCGCGGCAATGTCGCCGCTGCCGCCAAGGGTTAAGGTTGAGCAGGGCAAGCCGGAAGTCATCACTCCCATGCCGTGGCCGGTGATCCCACTTCAGCGCCCCGCCTCCTTCTATGATCAGATCCTTCAGGAGGGGCGGCTATGAGCGACATCCAGCACCAGCGTATGGTCACCCTCTGCGACGACTTGAAGTTTCTGGCGGTGACCGATGTGTACGCCGACCTTGCCGATGCTGCGGCAAAGCAGGAGTCGTCATACATCGACTATCTCGAGCAGGTACTCAAGGCCGAGAACGACGTCCGGCAGGGGCGCTCGCGCCACACCATGGCAAAGCTCGCGGGCTTTCCCGCGATCAAGACCCTTGAGGATTATGACTTCGATTTTGCCACCGGCGCCCCGAAGCAGCGAATCCTGGACCTATCGGCAATGGCGTTTCTGGAGCGTCGGGAGAATGTAATCCTGCTCGGTCCCAGCGGTACCGGCAAGACTCACCTCGCCATTGCCCTCGGCTACCGGGCAACCCAGTGCGGCGTGAAGGTGCGCTTCATTTCCGCTGCGGACCTGATGCTGCAACTCGAAAGCGCCCAGCGCCAGGGGCGGTACAAGGAAGTAATGCGGCGCAGTGTCCTGGGGCCGAGACTACTCATCATCGACGAGATTGGATACCTTCCGTTCAGCGAAACACAGGCAAACCTGTTCTTTCAGGTGATCGCCAAAAGGTACGAAACAGGTTCCGTCATCCTCACCTCGAACCTGAGCTTTGGGGAATGGGAACAGGCTTTCGGCGGCAACACGGCACTCACATCAGCAATGCTCGACCGGTTGCTGCACCACGCCCATGTCATTCAGATCAGGGGTGACAGCTACCGATTGAAAGAGAAGCGCCGAGCTGGCATTCTCGGGCAGCAACTGCCGACACCCCAGATGGATGATTAACCCAGGAAGGTGGGTCATTTTTCAATTGCCGATCAACCGGTAAAGTGGGTCAATTTTCGATTGCCGTTGACACTTCGTGGAGACAAAGGCAAAAAGGTCGCCTCACCTCCTTGGATACCCTGGAAATATCTACCCGATGGTTCCTGGCTCTTATCTCCAGCTAGAACATGAACAACAAAGCCCCGGCCTTCAGTTAAAACTCTCTTAGTGAAAGTTTTGGTGAAAGTCGGGGCAACAAAAAAGGAATCCCGAAGGATTCCTTATTGTTAGATGGAGCGGGAAACGGGATTCGAAGGCCTGAAAGCAGAACCAGAAAAATCAGTCAAAACGAATATTTAACCTAAAATACGACGACTTACCTTTCTCTTTGGTGTCGTTTTAAGTCCAACAAGATTCAACCGAATCAAGTGCATAAGCGACAATCCAGGAACAGATTAAACTCATTTTTGGCTTCAACACGTAAAGTCAAATATCAATCGACTTCGGTATATATAACCTTAAAAGTATTTATTATAAATAATATTACTTAATATTCCAAGAGCAATTGACAGCATAGAAGATATTATGAATACTACCCATTTTTTCTTCATCTTCTTTAGAACAATATTTTTGTTTTCTTGAGATTTTTTTGTCAGTAAAATGAAACTTGGTTCTCTATTATCGGCAGCTTCAGCTATAACGATCCCAATAATAATAGAAGCAAAAAGAGCTACAAATAACATGATTGCGAGTTTATTATAAAAAATGTGCCATTGACCAGAAGCATTTTGATTTATGAGGTACTCTAGTTTACTGAGCATATTGCCAATATCTGCGGATTTATTTCGTAGAATATCGGCTGCAATCTTCTGCTGTTTGTCCAAAAAATCAGAATTAGCCATAACTCCAGCAATGGCTGTTGTGATAAATAATGAACCACCCAACAAAAGGCCTATTAGCTCTGAATTTTTTCTTACAATTTTTTTGATATTTGGCTCTTTCTTTGTAATATTATTTATATGATTAGTTAACAATGCTTCAATATCAGCCCCCCACGTTCTGCCAGTGTGATCTATACGGAAATCAATAGCATCCATGCTAAGGAATTTAATTCTAATCCCTCTTGATGCAATGATTTTATCGGTTTGGCCAAAAGAAACAGTGATTATTTGTTTTTCTGGCGCTGCCTTATCTCTGAATTTAACCAAATAAGTCCATGTTATAACTAAGCCTACAGATATAACAGGGCGTATTTCATTGTATGCACAAAAATCAGATAAGGAGTTTTGTTTTACAGTTGATCCATCATCATAAATAGTTTTAACAGTAAATTGAACACATGTTGACGGATTCTGCTGACTTACCCGCTGATCAATCAAATGATATAAATTAACTATATCTTCCTGATGAACTTCATAAGATCCTTCGAATTCTCTCGTAATAGTCTGAGGGGCACCAAGTAATCCCGAAACAAATTCTTTAAAGGTTTCTGGAGTGCACGGGAGCACAACGTTAAAATTAGGACCACTTGAATCAAAGAGATCACTCATAATTTCCCCAATTTCTAGAATATTTTGGCCTTGCCGAAATTTTCTCAATTATCAATGTTTTTTTATGTTGTGAACCATCTCATCTTAGAGTTTTTTAGCATTTATATCTGAAGACAACAAAGTACGTCAATATCATTACAGGGCATGTATATCGTTTCCCTGGTTACCTCTTCTCCAAAATCACCAAATTACGCGTCTAAATATTTCAAACTTGACAAAATGTTGCATAACATTTATAAAAGTCTCAGAACATTTCGTAAATGTCATGGAGGCATTATGAACCCAAAAGATTTGGTCAAAGTTTGGGATGCACCCGACAACTCAAAGCTTACCCCAAAGCAGATTTCCATCCGACTGCCACTTCTTGTTTCCGCGAAGATCAACGCCCTTTGCGAAATTTACCCACGAAAGACGAAAACAGAGATTATTGGGGATCTACTCTCCACGGCACTAGAGCAACTTGAGGAAGGGATGGAAAGCAAACGGGGTGAATTCATCGAGTATGAGCCAACTCGTTTCGGAAGAGTGCCAATATACGAGGATGATGGTTTGAGGGGGGTATTTAGAAATCGCACTATCAGAAACCTCCGGGAATTGGAATCGGAAGCGGGGATCACCGAACCCATGCCGTTCCATGAATCGGTCGTCTATGGTGAGGAAGAACATTAAAGGAGGAAACAACCGTGAAAAATCGAGTTTTGGAGATGGATATCAGAGACCTTCCCATGCCCGTAAAGATCACTGGCAGAAACGGCAAAAGCAAGCTGTACTTACTAAAACCGTCAGAAAAAACCCAAGGAGCTTGGTTATGTGGTATCGAAGAGCCAGTTCAACAGATCATGCAGGAATCGCTTAACCGGAGGTAACCTGTGGCCCCCTCGGGGGGCTACTGGTTACTAAATACGTTTCCACTGCCTTGAAGCCAGCCAATTCCCGAAAGGAAAGCAGCACAGCCATGGGCAATTTCTTAAGCGCAATTTGCGCTAAAAGGGGTTGTTTATGGCTATTTTCACATCAGAGAACAATCAAGTAGTGTCCCCCAGCATGGCGGAGTCTGTAACACGCCATGCGCAAAACCCACCTACCGGAAATTTCCAGTTCCTTGCCTGCGGCATTGATACCCTTGATCTGGGTCTGTTCGTGTCGTGGGACGCCAACTGGAACCGCACCAAGTCGTATCTTTCCGAGAAGAAGGAAGCCTCCCAGGGAACAACCGGCCTTCTCGACAAGACCGACATCAGCCGGGAGTTTCTCCACCACGCAAGCGGCAAGGCTCCCAACTATCGCTATCAGCTCCAGTTCCCAGAATACCGCGTCTATCTCGCCATTTCCGACAAGCCCGGCGCCTCGCCGAACGTCTATGTAACGATCCTGGCGGAAGCCCTCTGGCATGTGGGCCTATCAACCCTCCTGGAGCTGTTGGAGTTCGACCTTATGAGCTTCGGCGGCACTATCGAGCGTGTCCAGCCGAGCCGGTGCGACCTCTGCGCAGACTTCAGAGTGAATCCGCCCCTCGCCTTTTCCCTTCTCGAAATCCTCCGGGTGTCCCGCAGTCGCAAGATCAGAATGATAACGAACGGCGGCGACCTGGAAACCTACTATTGCGGCTCTGCTAACTCTCCCGTCCAGGTGCGAATCTACGACAAGGGGAAAGAGATTCAGAAGAGCAACAAGCAATGGTTTCTGCCGATCTGGGGTGTGGATGATCCGGGAGGGGTCTGGCGGGTCGAGTTCCAGCTTCGCCGCTCATTTCTCCATCAGTACCGGATAAAGACCCTTGACGACCTCTGGGAGAAGGTCGGCGCAATCTGGGCGTATCTCACAGGGGAATGGTTCTCGCTCCGGCTCCCCGACAACGAGAAGGCGGAACGGCGCACCATTCATCCCTGGTGGCTGGCGGTGCAGGAATGCCGGGACCGGTTCGGGGCCTTTCGGGATGCCAAGAGGACATTTTCCAGCGACAGCATGGAGCCGATTCAACGCACCCTTGCCCACATTATGGGAAGGATGATCTCCATTGCCGCCCAAAGCGGAATCAAGGACCGCAAGGAGGCGATCCGGTATCTGGGCCAGCTCCTTGACGAGCGCACCGATGATGACAAGTTCCGGGAGGAATACCGCAAGCGGTTAATCAGGCTCGGCTATCGCGGCACCCTGGGAGGGTCGGACGATGAGGAATGATAACCTTCCACCCTCCCCTGACCTTCTCACCGTGGAGCAGTTCGCCGAACGGATGCAGGTGTCCCGCACCACCATCTTTGGTTGGATCAAGGCGGGTGCCCTCAAGGAAAGGGTCCACTATATCCGACTCGGCCGCATCTTGCGCTTTCGCTGGGGGGTTGACCTTTTCTTCAACCGCCCGACACTGGCGAACAACGCGGAGGATGCCCCGGAAACGCCACCGCAGGCCACGGTCGGCACGCTGGATTCTCAGCGGGGCGAAGCCCCGGTCAACCGCCCGCCTTTGACTTTAGAACGCCACAAGGGGCCGGTCATGAACCTTGACTATTGATAATGCGATGAAAGGCCGCTATGCTCCCCTCGGACTTAAGACGCACTGAAGGGAGGGTAACGGCCATGAGGTGACACAATGAGAATGAAGAAAGGCATGCTTGCCTTGGAAGAACCAGTAAAGCAAATCGGAGCCATCAAGCGGCGCAAGGAGTCGAAGAAGCTCTACGTGGATTTCTACTACTTCGGGCGCAGGATAACGAGAAGCACGGAACTGAACGACACCCCGGCCAATGAACGAAAGGTCCGGGCCTTTCTCGACAAGGTGATGCAGCGGATCGAGGACGGGACGTTCAAGTTTGCGGAGGCGTTCCTAGGAGCCACGGAGGAAGAGAAGGAGTTCTTCACCCAACTGGAAGGAAGGGAGTACCGGCCGGAACCACATCAGGTGGTTTTCGGAGAGTATGTGAAGGAGTGGATGGCGACGATCTTCCCCACCTTCGGCTCACCGACCAAGCGGCGGGACTATCGGGAGGCAATCGAAACGAGAATCCTTCCGGCCTTTCGGAACATGACGTTCCACCAGATAACCGGGATGGCGGTATTCCGGTTCACGGAGTCGCTGGTCTGGAAAAAGGGCATCCACAAGGGAAAGCCCCTCTCCACGGCCAGGAAGAGCAACATCCTGATTCCGTTTCGCTCCATCTGGAACGATGCCTGCGACCATTACCGCTGGGTTATCAAGAGTCCCTTCGATAACCTGAGAAAGCGGCTTCCCAAGACCGAGAAGAAGGAACACACCGTTATCCGCTTCGCCGACTGGCTCACGTTCCTTGACAATCTGGAAGTGCATTACCGCCCCATCGCGGAACTGATGATCCTTACCGGGATGATCCCTTCGGAGTTGGGGGGACTACGGAAGGACGATATCGAGGGGAATTACCTCAACGTCCGCAACTCCTACGTCCTCGGCGTGGAGAAGAAGAGCCTCAAGACCGCTTTCCGCAAGAGGCAAATCTCCATCACGGAAGCCATCAGGAAGCGGCTACAAGAACTTCAGAACCGCCCCGGCTCTCCTTACCTCTGCACGATGGTTGACGGCTCACGGTTCAACAGTAGCCGGTTCTGCAAGGTCTGGAAGAAGGCGGTGGATCAGGCCGGGATTCCCTACGTTACCTCCTACTCGGCCCGGCACTCTTTCGCGGCGTGGAGTCTCATTATCGGGGTGAATCCGTTACGGCTCGTCAAGCTCATGGGGCATGCCAGCAAGCAAATGGTCTATGAGGTCTACGGGAACTACGTGGAGGGATTGGAAGAGGACGCGGAAAACATCTTCCGCTACTTCGGCAGGGACTTCATTATCCCCGGAAAAAGCAAATCCCCGATACCGTTTAGAGACAGTACCGGGGACAGTTTCGCGAACAACCTCTTAACTTTCGGAGATTGTTAGATTTTTTTGGAGCGGGAAACGGGATTCGAACCCGCGACCTTCAGCTTGGGAAGCAGGACACAAATCTTTCACGCCCCCACAACCCGCTCTATCACCATCTCGTTTATAGTCCATAACTTGTTGACTTATATCTGATTTTCCCATAGAGTTATCCAAGCCAAGCCTCGCTTCATACGCTTTACTGCAAGCCCACTAGAGGTTGCTTGCAGGTTGCTTGTAGCACTCAGAGGGAAATCATGTCAACGCAATTCTCAGACAAGTTCATTCAAAACCTGAAGCCTGAAGCCAAGAAGTATTACATCCGGGAGAGTCGAGGATTCGCCATAGTCGTCCACCCTTCCGGTATCAAGAACCCGAAAGGGACAAAGACTTTCCTTTACATCTACACCATCAACGGCAAGCGCAAGGAGTTGAAGCTAGGGAATTACCCAGAGGTAACGCTCAAGGATGCTCGCATCAAGCACGGCGAAGCCTATGCACGTTTGGTTAATGGAGAAGACCCAGTCACCCCTCCAGTCATTAAAGCTGAGCCGCAAGACGAAAACCTCACCTTCGGTCACTTCACAGAGTTATACCTCCAATGGTCAAAAGATAATCATTCGCCCAAGTGGCACAACACTATCAAGTGCGCCCTGAATAAAGATGCACTTCCTGTCTGGGAATATACACTCATAGCTTCCATCAAGCGTCGTGACGCTATAGCCTTTCTTGAAAACGTAGCAAGGCGGGGTATCCAAGTAATCAACTTACACAAGGCGACCAGCTCAGTCTTTGACTATGCTTTAGAGCGTGAATACATCGAATCAAACCCGATGGCAGGATTAAAAGCAAAGACTATCCCGGCCCTTAAACCAAAAGCGAGAGAGCGCTTTCTCTCAGACAGTGAGATAAAACACGTCTGGAAGGCCATAGACGAGGGGCCGGGTTATGATGAAACCAAGCGTGCCTTGAAACTCATAATGGTAACAGCACAGCGACCGGGGGAGGTTGCAGCAATGCACAGGCGGGAGATTCAAACAGGCGTCGGTAAACCACGTTGCAAGATATGCAAGCGGTGCGGGTGGTGGACTATTCCGGCAGAAAGGATGAAGAACGGAGAGGAGCACAGGATATACCTTACCCCTACAGCCCTCGAACTGATCGGAGATGCAGAGGGGTATATCTTTCCGTCACCACAGGACGGGCAACCTATAAACAGAAACTCCCTTTCCCAGCTTGTCAGTAGAGAGAGAAACAACAAGAAGCCCAATGGGGAGATGTACCCACCGTATTATGGATTGCCTGAGTGGACGCCTCACGATCTGAGACGCACGGCCCGGACCCTTCTGGCTCGTGTTGGCGTACCGGAGGAGCACGCAGAGGAAGTGCTCAGTCACAAGAAAGAGGGCTTAGTGGACAGGTACAACCGCCATGACTACATGGAGGAGAAGAAGGAGGCCTTGATTAAACTGGAAGCTGAGTTGATGAAATTGAGCATATAAGCAATGAAATTGCATTGAAAGTGAGGATGATGCCGATGAGAGCTAAGTCGATATTGTTATTTATGGTGATTGCTTTGTATCCAACGTTTGTTGCAGCACTCGATAGTGAAGAAAAATATACTGGGTTTCATATTGACGTTTACGATGAGGCACTAACAAACAAAGTCATAGCTAATGCGGCTAAATGCGAAGTTATAGATCAATTACTTAACGGTGAAAGAAAGTCTTGTTATCTGTCAAACGCTATACATAAGATTATTAGTGAGCCTGACAACAAGTTAGTGAGGTATATGCCATTAAGAAATAATTACAATCGGTTGTTTATAGAATATGAAGTTGCCTATCACGCTTTAAGGAATGCACAATTCGGAGCACTTAAAACCATGAAAACGCTCAATGCTATTAGTGTGAGTGGCCTTCTTGAAATGTATTCTAAATCAAATTGCCCTGAGCTTAACAAATCACAGGATTGACAAATAACCCTGTCTCGTCTTCTGATGCTATATCCCCACCCCTTCATCTCCCGATGAAGACTGTAGCGTCCAGTACATACAGTAGCGATCTTATCGCTCTTCTAAAGGGCTGGTAATCGAAGTAATTCTTGGCTTGACAGGCCTGATTTGTAAGTGTATAAATTCATCAACGACCATATTGAAATTACACGGAGGGCCAGACAATGAAACGCTACGTGTCCTATCTCAGGGTATCAACCGACAAGCAAGGCCGGGAGGGCTACGGAGTAGGTGCACAACGAGAGGCCGTAGCCAACTACCTGAACGGGGGCAAGTGGGAGTTACTACGGGAGTTCGTAGAGGTGGAATCAGGAAGGAAGAAGGACCGCCCGGAGCTGGCAGCGGCTCTTTCCTTCTGCAAGCTGACTAAGTCCACCTTGATCGTTGCCAAGCTGGACCGCCTAGCCCGCAACGTGGCGTTTGTATCTTCGCTCATGGAATCTGGGGTTGACTTCGTAGCGGTAGACTTCCCAGAAGCAAACAAGCTGACTGTCCATATCCTTGCAGCGGTTGCGGAACATGAGGCCGGTATGATTTCCACCCGCACCAAAGCAGCCTTAGCGGCAGCAAGGACAAGGGGCGTCAAGCTGGGGAATCCTAACCTAACCAATGAAGCCCGGAGCGCTGGCAGGGTTGCAAGGGCTATGAAGTCCGATGAAGATGCAAAGAGGGTAAAACCCATCATTGAAGGATTGAGACTGCAAGGCATGGGACTTAGAGAGACTGCAAGGGAACTGAACCGGCAAGGAATCCGAACGCCACTAGGAAAGGACTGGACCGCTACGGCAGTCAAGAACGCAATGGCGAGATGGTGAAGCTCTGAGGCGTCAAGGTTGACAGGTGGTTTCCCTTCTCCTTCCTGTCCCTGACAGGCCTAGCGCCTCGCCCGGCCCGCTCCCTGATCGCCACGGAGCCCCCCCCCCCCCCCCCACCCCATGGGGGAAAGCGCACGACGAGGGCGAGGGCAGACCCCTTGCACGCACCGGCTGTAATTTCGAGAATCTGAGTGCAGCCGACTCAGCCCGTCAAGCTATTTGCCCGCCCGCTGGACCTCTTCCCGAATAACAACCCACGCCTAGCCCTCACCCGGAATAAAAGCTCGTCACAGGTCAAATATGGTAGCTGTATCCGTTTACCTATATGGCAAATTGAACTAGAGCACCGCTCCGTGCTATAAAGTGGAGGCAAGCAGAAAGGACCCGAAGATGACAGAGTCTCAATCCCATTCAGTTCGTAACGGAGTTATTGCAACTGTCTTAGGTGGACTTATCTTGTCTGCAATACCCTATGCACGTGGTTTACTACTAAGCCTCATCGCATGGGTTTGGTCTGGGGCTGTTTGGGCACGGAAAACCATCACCTTGTCATATCCGACACCGGGGTGGTTACTGCTACTCATAGGGCTGTTCGCACTTTATGGCGCAGTATGCACCCTCTTTGCACTCCGGCCCAAGAAAGAACCCCTCCACAAGAAGTACACTGAAGATATTATTTACGGTGCAAAGTGGCGCTGGTCTTGGGTGGGAAGTAATGTTTCAAATCTTTGGTGCTATTGCCCGACGTGTGATGCAACTCTTGTTTATGATGACAGCTCTTGTCGCTCCCGGTATGAACCAAGCAAAACCGACTTTATCTGTGAGCGGTGCAATGGAAAGGTTGTTACAACAATCCAAGGTGGAAACAAATCATACGCTGTCGGTGCTGCCGAAAGGGAACTTCTCCGCAAGGTGAGGACCGGGGAGTATGTCGCTGCTATCCAATGACTGAAGAAAAGAGCCTCGCCCGCAATTCAAGCAATCGAAATTGGGACAAGGTGGCCGTAACACGGGAGCGGCCCAAGGGAGCACCGTAGATCACTGAGAGAGAACACAGACTGCTCGCACCTCGGCTACTGGCTCAACCTTGGGCAATCAAACGGGCTACTATGTAACCGGCCTCAGCCGGATAGATATAAATAACCGTATGTAAGACAAGTCAGTCTGATAAGTTGTACCAGTCAGGGAAGCGGTCACTCTTTATGCGCCACGCCACGGTGGATTGAGAGAGACCAGCAGCTTTTGCAGCTTCTCTTTGATGAGTGAAGACACCGATAGGCGTGCTAATCTTGGAGCCACGAGTAGGCTTTTTCGACCCGGTTGCATAAGCACGCTTCATACAGCGAGAGCGACAGCTCCACTCAAGATTGCTTGCGTTGTTGTTGCTACGATTCCCATCTTTGTGCCTTACACAAGGAAGCTCGTCGGGATTGTCAATGAAGGCCTCAGCTACAACCCTATGCCACAAGAGCGCCTTGGGTTTCTTGCTCTCTCCAACGTACAAATTTGCAATGCACCCTTTCTTTGAAACTGAAGGGCTCAATACGTGCCTTGTCTTTATCCGTCGAATATCCCCGTTATTTGAGACTTCGTACTCACGCGCCTCCCGTACCACTTTCCATCGTTCGCTCTCGGTCATACCCAGCCCCCCCCCGCTCTTGTAGCACTCTAGCCCGTTTTTTATCTCTCTTATAATTCTTTACTCTTCGTCTACTACTTAGCGCTCCGTCTTCGACGGTACTACTTGTTCGCTCAGAGGTTCCTGTATCTATAGGACGGGTTTATTTTACGATGAGAAATGAGAAATGAAACCATCGGGACTCTGTCACGCATCGGAACGGCTGGTTCGCTCAGAGGTTCCTGTATCTATAGGACGGGTTAATTCATCTTAACGGAGAGCACTTGCACGCGCCGGTTGCAATCCCAAGGGTGAGAGCCCAACTCTCAGACCGTCCTTTTAACGCACCCCGCCGCCCACTGGCTCGCCCGCAACTTGTCACCCCTCACCTTACCCTTCGCCAGCCCGTGCCCGCCCTCAGAAACGATAATAATTTGAAACCGCCGTGCGAGACCGGGAGTGCGCTATATTATTAATAGTATGGGTTAATTGCTTGCCCGCACGCCATATTATTAATAGTATGGATTAATTGCTTGCCCGCACTACAGATGCCCCTGAGTGCGTCAGATATTGCGCCAGAAAGGCTTCGAGTACTCCGGGCAGGGCATACCATTGCCCGACACCGCCCAACCCGCCAGAGGGCTATATTTTTTAAGTTGTGCCGGTGCAATGAATTGAGAGTACGCAAAAGAAAAGGTTCTTCAGGGAATTCCGGGGAAGATTAATAAACAACAACGGCAGCACTGCGGTATCTTGATGGTTCCCCAACCAAAAAAGATCGCAGGAGGCTGCCGTTGTCGTATTCCGATGTTATCGCAATTGCGGGAGGGTGGGAAGGATATCGTGTTGCTGGGACACGCACTATCGTCACAGGTGATGCCAAACGGATCGAGGTAGAACTGATTGCCCTGTCCCAGGATGAGATGGTGTGTGGCTCGTGCGGCGGGCGTTGCACAAGCGTCCATGAAACGACCAAGCGCGTAATTCGAGATTTGCCGATTCTCGATGCTCAGACTTATCTGATCGTTCACCGCCGCAGGCTGCTGTGCCCTCAGTGTGGGCCAACGCTGGAGCGTCTGTCATGGCTGGCGAAATACGCCCGCGTGACGCGCAGGCTTGCAGAGAGCGTAGCGCGACTGTGTGGTGTCGTGTCTGTGAAGCACGTGGCGCAGTATCTGGGGCTTTCTTGGGACCAGGTGAAGGAAATCGACAAGCGCTCACTCACAGAGCGGGTCGGCACCGTCGACCTCTCAAACATCGAAGTTCTCGGGATGGATGAGTTCGCCCTTCACAAGGGGCACCGCTATGCGACGGTTATCATCGAGCCATACCGTAAGGAAGTCTTATGGATCGGCAAAGGCAGGAGTCGCGAGAGTATCCGTCCTTTCTTCACGCAGCTTGGCCCACATGGCTGTAAACGGCTCAAAGCGGTCGTGATGGATATGAACGCATCATATGAGGAGGAAATCAAGCAGCACTCGCCCCAGGCAGACATAGTCTACGACCTGTTCCATGTGGTGGCGAAGTATGGCAGGGAAGTGATCGACAGGGTGCGAGTCGATGAGGCAAACCGCCTGAAGGAAGACAAGAAGGCACGGAAGGTAGTCAAAACATCGCGGTGGTTGCTGCTACGAAACAGCGAGAACGTCAAGGGCGACGACATGCTTCGCCTCCAGGAACTGTTGGAGGCAAACCGCAGCCTCCTTACGGTCTACCTGCTCAAAGACGATCTGAAGCAACTGTGGAAGTTTACCTGCATTGAAGAGGCGGGACTATTCTGGGAGCAGTGGCACCAAAGGGCGATGGAGAGTGGAATACCGCCACTCATCCTGTTTGCCCGCCGGCTAAAGGGCTATCTCCAAGGAATCCTCAACCACTGCCTCTGGCCCCTTCACACCGGAATCCTCGAAGGCATCAATAACAAGATCAAGGTGATCAAAAGAATGGCCTACGGCTTCCGGGATCACGAATACTTCTTTCTCAAGATCAGAGCCGCTTTCCCCGGAATTCCCGGATGAACCAAAGAAAAGCCCCGAACCATTGAAGGCCGGGGCGTGATAGCCTGATTGCAGGTTACAGGTGGGAACTAAGGTGCAAGGCGCTTCAGGCGTTCCAGCGCCTCCACGTTGATACCGATTTTAGCTTGTGCCTCCCTGAGCGTTATTGCCTTCCTGCTGTGAACGAGGGTCAGGTGCTTTCTTGTGATTGCGTTCTTGATCGTCATACGCGCCTCAATCCGGGAGGGTGGCAGAGTATTCATCTTGAGCATTGAAGCACTCTTCCTGCCTGTCGCAAGCTAGGCACTTCCTGAAGGTCGCCATGTGCTGTTTCTCCCATGATTTGAAGTCGGTATTCATCTGGTCAATCTCTGCTTGCATCTTCTCCTCCTCATCGTTAAGGGCTATCGACAATCGGCGGACAGGAGCGAACCGGATGCAGGAGGGGCACGGGATAATCGAAAACAGACAGATGCAGACAGGCGGGTTGCTTGCCAACGGAGGTTGCTTGCGGGGTTGCTTGTAGATTCTGGAAAGAGAAAAAGGGGCTGCCAAAAACTGGCTAACCCCTTGATTTCTTTATGGAGCGGGAAACGGGATTTGAACCCGCGACCTTCAGCTTGGGAAGCTGACACTCTACCACTGAGTTATTCCCGCTTGATTGAGTACAACTTTTTAGCCCATGGGCTCGTTGGTTGTCAACAGTTTTTTCCTGAGGAAGACGCTTGCTTCAGCGCCAGTTCTCACTTGGCCGGTGCACTGGGCCTCCCGGAGAAGCTCATGGGCGTCCCCAACCATCTTGCAGGGAGGAACGGAAAGCAACTCCATGATTTCAGCTCCAGAGAGGAGAAGGTTCCCTCCCCGGGGGATATGGCAGTGCAGGTAGTAACGGGCAAGTTCGCGACAGCGCGATTCGGTGATGTGTCCTCGGGCAAGAAGCAGCAACGGCAGTTCGAGCCCTGCGGGATCGCATGCGTTGAAAAGCGTGTACGCGGAGACCGTGTCCAACCGCTCTGCAAGGGCAAGAGTATCGGCACGACACAGCTTCTCCACGAGTTGCCCTGCCGTCTTTCCAAGCTTAAGCCGATCTGCCGCCGCAGGGAGATCCGCTTCTGTTACAGTAAGAAAAGCAGCCAGCTTCGTGAGGGACAGAACCGTCATACCTCCCTGGATTTGCTCCTGAAGCCGTAAGCATCCCTTTTCCGCAGTTTCGTCGCCCAGCTGTGAAAGGGATTGCACAACAGCTTCGACCCTGTCCATGGCCTCCGCTGCCGGATAAACCTGCGAGGGAGAGAGTCCGAAGAGCACACAGAGAAGTCCCGCATCACCCATAGTTCGGAAAACAGACCCGGTTCCGGGCATGCACAGAACCTGGAAAAGTTCGTCTCGAATCCGCTCCCCAGCGCTGTTTGCAATAAGAGGTGCATGGGTCGTAATTGCCGCGAGAGTTTCAGTCTCGATGCGAAAGCCGAGGGTGGCGGCAAAACGGAATGCGCGTACAAGGCGCAGGGGGTCATCACGAAAAACCGATTCGGCGCAACGCCTTACCAGTTGAGCACGGATATCGGTTTCGCCTTTTAAGGGATCGAAAAGCTCCACCCCACCCTGGAGAGGCACGGCAAGAGAGTTGATGGTGAAGTCGCGAAGGGCGAGATCAGCACAGATATCCTCACCTCTCAGGGGAGCAAAGTCGAAAGTGTCGATCCCGGCCCCTCCCTTGATGACGACGCGGGAATGCCCCCGCTCCTGGTCGAGCCAGAAGAAGGTGCCGCCACACTCTTTGGCAAAGCGGCGGGAAAGAGCCTCAGGCCCGCCGCCGACGGCAATATCCACGTCGTTCACCCCGCGCCCCATCAGCAGGTCGCGCAGGCATCCTCCAACAACATAGCATTGTAGATCAAGGCTTGCTGACGCCTGCCGCAGCGTTCTCAGAAACGGATTTTGCAGGAAAGATGCGATGGAAGCGTCCATGGCATGAGATTACCACCCCGCGGAGACGAGGCAAGAAAAAAGCCCGCACAGGGCGGGCTTTTCAAGACATATCTCCAATAGGCGGTCAGACAGCGACCCCTTTCTTCATGGTCATGAGCATCTTTTCGGCCACGTCGCGGGCGCTCACGGCGTATTCACCGGCAGCCACCTGCCTTTTGAGCTCCTGGACCCGCTCCACCCGGATGTCGGGAATCTTCTGAAGGGCCTCACTCATACGGGCTACCCGTTCGGCATTGCCGGAAAGTTGCACCGTATCCTCTCCCTGCCCCTGGGCGGCGCTCCTATGGATATCGCCGTCGGCAAGCGCCGCGGCGGCTTCGCTTCTGGTTGCTACCGTTGCTGGGAGTATGGGCTTATCGTCAATTTTCATGGCACTCACAGCCTCCGTCCCCTCCGTTTTTCTCTTGTTGATTACTATATCGTCAGGGGGTGGAAAAATCTTTAGAAAAAAATGACACGGCGTCAAAAAAATTTTGGCAAAAATGAGGAAAAACGTCAATTAGCCGACACCAACTTCCCGAAGCAGCCGGTCGTCTCTGTACAACCATAACTGCTCGGCCGGCCAAGGACGCGACTTTTCACCGTTACAGCCCCTTTGTAACAGCGGACGGAGACCCGCTCCGGAAAAGCTCCTCCGGGATGCCCACCGGCCCACAGGCATAGAGATCAGTATCCGCTCGGTCTGAAGGCAACGGCATTGACTGCAGCAATGAATACCGCTAAATTGTGGGCTACCTAACAGAACCGGAGACCGGGCCGATGACCAAGGCTGCACCGAAAGACATTGCCGCGACTTTCTTCGCCGCTGCCGAACGGGCATCCCGCACGGAAGTCGAGGAAGTGCGCAAACAAGTCCTCCTCGACACCACCCTCACGTCGCTGATCGACGCCATACCCGACTATGCCCTCGTCCTCAACCAGGAACGACAGGTTGTTGCGGCCAACCGTCATCTGCTGGACGCCTTCGGGTTGGGCATCGCCTCCATCATCGGCAAGCGTCCTGGCGAGACTTTCGGCTGCATCTTCTCCTCGGAGGGGCCGGCGGGTTGCGGCACCGGCAATCACTGTTCCGTCTGCGGTGCGGTCATGTCGATCCTCGAAAGCCAGGAAACCCTCATCCAGAACTGCCATGAGTGCCATATTAGCCTCAACCGGAACGACATAACATCCATGGACCTTGAGGTGTGCTCAACTCCCGCCACGGTCAATGGCATCCCGGTCACCGTTTGCGTCATGCGCGACATCAGCGACCAGAAGCGTCGAAGCGTCCTCGAGCGGGTCTTTTTCCATGACGTGATCAACACCGTCGGCGGCATTCACGGCATTGCCGCCATGCTCATGGAACACCCGGATCTCCCCCCTGAAAAGGAACTCGAATATAAGGAGTGGATGGTCCTCCTGTCGAACCGACTTATCGACGAGATCAACCACCAGCGCAAGCTCCTTGACGCCGAAAGGGGGGAATTCAGACCAGACCTTGGGATGGTGCGCGTGCCGGATCTGGTGCGGGAGGTCCATGCCCTCTATGTGACCCACGATATCGCAGCGGGACGCCACCTGGTCATGGGAGAGATCGCTGACTGCTCCATCGAAAGCGATGGGCAGATCCTGCACCGCATCCTCGGAAACCTTGTAAAAAATGCCCTGGAGGCGACGCCACAGGAGGGAACCGTTACCCTTTCCTGCTCCGAAGACGCCGAGCGGGTCACCTTTGCCGTTACCAACCCGGGGGTCATGCCGGCAGAGGTCCAGCTCCAGATATTTCAGCGTTCCTTCAGCACCAAGGCAGGCAGCGGCAGGGGGATCGGCACTTACAGCGTGAAGCTCTTCGGCGAGCGGTACCTGAAGGGGAAGGTTGCATTCACCAGTCGAGAGCCGGAAGGGACCTCCTTCACCCTGTCAGTCCCCAAGCATTTCAACTAGGGACCTATCTTCAGCGTCTCTGCCACCCTCCGGAAGTATTCCTCCCGGCACCAGTTTTCCACCTCGACCATGGCCCGGAAGGCCTCGGCGAAATCCTTCTCTCCCACCGTAAAGACCCCGTGTCCGTAGACCACGGCCCGGCGAGGGCCGGCAATGACCGGCGGAACCCTCTTCGCCAGCCCGCCTGCCCCGATCTCCCCCGCCACGACCGGCGCGTCACCCAGCAGCCGGACCCGGTCGCACTCTTTCCAGCAGTCAGTCACGGTGCAGCCGACTTCGTCGCACTCCATGCTCATGACCACCGCGAACTTGGGATGGCCATGGAGAATTGTTGCAGCACCCGACACCTCGTAGATGCGGCGATGGGCCAGCAGCTCACTGGACGCGGTGATGCCGAAGGTGGAGGAATTGTCCATAGGGACCGGGTCGATGCAGCCGGCCAGGGCGTCGAGGCTCGCAGCGGTTTGGGAGATGTAGATGACATCGCCGGCGCGGCAGGAGATGTTGCCGAAGAAGGAGTCCACAAGCCCCCGCTCCACCGTATAGCGCCCCACCGTCGTTATCTCGTGGAGGATGACGGCGGGATCGGCCAATGGGCCGCAGTGGAAGGCAAGGCCGTCGGCCGAGAGGGGGCGGAGCCAGTCGCGGCGGAACGCGGCAAAGGCCTCCGCTTCTCCGGGGAGGACGAAGCCGTCATGGAGCACGTCCTGGAGATACTTCACGAATGTCGAATGGAAGACCGACGAGTAGTTGATGTAGGCCTGCTCGATGGTGAGGGCGCCGCTCGCCACGATCCCCATCCCCTCCACGACTACCCCCTTGCGGCTCCCCAGGAGTCGGGCGATGGCCGGGGCCGGGTCGCTTCCCAGTTCCTCCCGCCGCAGGAACGGGATATCGTGGAGAAAGGTGCGTGTTTCCGTGTCCCGGGGGACGATGAACGACTCTTTCCGCGGCGCCCGGGCTACCAGGAAATCGGCGAAGGGGAGCGACGGCCGGGCCGCTATCAGGCCAAGGCAACTGAGCCGGGCAAGGACGTCGCCGGCCAATTGCGCCAGCGCGGGGTAGCCGTCGGCAATGAGCGCATCGTCCTGGGCGGCAATGGCGATCTCCCCCGGCAGGGCCGAGCGGTCGGCAACAAGCTTGTTCGTGTAGGCGGCGATCTGATCAAACATATACTTACCCAATTACCTCAATACGCACTGGTAGCAGCAACTCAAACAAAAGAATATCGACAGAACAGCCAGATAGGCAGGCACATCTCATCTGAAACCGCATGGTCTTTATGGCTGCTTCACCAGCAAGTCCCGATCCGCGAACACCCCCTCCGGGGTGAGGCCGCGAATCCGGTAGTACTTCTGCAACTCCTCATCAAAGCGCGCTCGATCGAGGGGAGGAATTTCGACCCCCTCCCCACTGGAGCCCGGCTCCGAAAAGAACCGCTCCGGGAGACTGTCGTCCGCCACACTGAATCCGTTGTCGCAGTTGTAGAACCGCTCGGTGAGGCAAATCCGCCGACCGATCTCCTTGAGGTCCTGGGGTGAGTAGTCAATACCGGTGGTTGCTGACAACAGCTCGGCATATTCTTCCAGCGTGGCACCGAAGAACGAGAACTTGCAGGCAACCAGGGAATCGACGGCGGCGTTGGTGTCCTCGGCAATGGCAATGATCCGCGCCTTGCCCGAGAACGAAAAGCGGTCGGTGGCAATGGGCTTGCGGAGGATCTCGTGGGAAATGGGATAGGCGCGCAGGTGGCATCCGCCACGGTTGCTGGTGCAATAGGCCAGGGCCATACCGTAGGCGCCACGGGGATCGTAGGCGGGAAGCTCCAACCCCTTGACACTCATGGAGAGGCCGGGCTGCCCCAGGGCCTCGGCAACCCGCCGGGAACCGAGCGAAAGAAGCTCACCGTCACCCCGGCGGAAGGCGATGTCGGCCAGCAGTCGCTGCACCTCCTCGCCATCAGGGAAACTGCCACGCGCCTCCCCCCAGGCCGAGAGGGTGGCGGCGGCGGAGATGGTGTCCATCCCCAGTTCGTTGCAGAGGGTGTTGGATTTCACGATTGATGCAAGGCTGGCAATGCCGTTCAACCCCCCGAAATGGGAGAGGGTCTCGTATTCGGGAAGATGCTCTCCGGCAGGAGTACTCTTCTTGCACTGGATGGGGCAGCCGTAGCAGCCGTCTTTTTTGGCGTGGAAATCGCGTCGAATGGCGGGCCCGGAGTAGTTCCCCGACTCCTCGAAGACGGTCCGCCGGAAGTTGTCGGTAGGGGCCATGCGGCGCTGGCGCATGAGATCCACCAAGGCCGGCGTGCCATATTCGCCAATCCCCAGTTCGCCGAAGATGACAGGTGAAGCGCGGAAAAGCCGCATCACGTCCTGCCGAGCCTTTTCGAACCGCTCCCGGTCGGCGATGACCACGGGCTGGTCGCCATTCACCACAACCGCCTTCAGCCCCTTCGCCCCCATGACCGCACCGAGGCCGCCACGCCCCACCGAATTCCCTTCTCCCATCATGATATTGGCGAAGAGGACCCCTCGTTCTCCAGCCGGCCCGATGGTTGCCACGCTTCCGCGGCCGGCAAGGGCCGTGACGGTATCATGGACCGTTTTCCCCCAAAGCTGGCTCGCATCGACGATCTCGGCGCCCGACGGCGTAATCGCAATGGCAACAGGGGTTGCACTTTTGCCGGTAACCACCAAAGCATCGAACCCTGCCGCTTTCAGGCGCCACGCAAAGCGCCCTCCGGCGGAGCAGTCGTAGATGGTGCCGGTAAGAGGAGAGCGGGACACGACCGAAAGGCGGGCCGCTGTAGGGGCTGGCGTGCCGCAGAGGGGACCGACGGCGAAAATGAGCGGCATGGCCGGATCGTAGGGATCGAGCCGGTACCAATCCCGCATGAGCCTCACCCCAAGCCCCCGGCCCCCCAGATAGGCCTGGAGAAATTCCGCCGGAATCGTCTCGCGCCGACTCTCCCTTGTCGCCAGATCGACACACAGCATGCGCCCGGTCCATCCCTGCACCGCAACCCCAACCATTATATACTTACCTCGCCACCACAAAACAACGGTATTCCAAAAAGTTCACCGAAGCTTTCAACAAGATAATCAGCATCGGCAAGCTCCGTCAGTTCGCCATACCCCCAGGTGCATCCCACCGTTGATACCCTTGCCCCCTTGGCGGCGGCCATGTCGTTAATGCTGTCTCCGACCAGGGCTGCCCGTTCCGGAGGCACCCCGAAATCGGCCAAAAGCTTCAGGACCGGCTCGGGCGACGGTTTACGGAACGGCAGGGAATCGGCACCCAGAACCTCGTCAAAGTAGCGGTCTATGCCAAGGACAGAGACTACCTCACGACAGAGGGCCACGTTCTTGTTGGAGATGATCGCCATCCGCATCCCCCGCCCCTTCAGGGCGTCGAGGGTCTCCGGAACGCCGAGATAGAGGACGGTTCGGTCGGCAATATGCCGGTGATTGTAGTCGAGGAAGAGATCAAGCCCCTGATTGATTTCGTCCTCAGAAGCACCGGCAAGGGCCCGTTCGACAAGACGGCGCGCCCCCTGCCCCACGAGTCTGCGCACGGCATTCTGGCCGATGGAAGGCCTACCGAGACTGGACAGCATGTGGTTTGTGGCGTCGGCGAGGTCAGGAAGGGAATCGATGAGGGTTCCATCCAGATCGAAAATGATGAGGTTGACAGGGTACAGCACAGCAGACTCCTGAAACTGAAGCAACCTAATAACTATAGAGCGTTTCACGGCTTGGCCGCAATAAAAAAGCCCGTCTCTGGGCGGGCTTTTACGCGCGGGCTGGGAAATTGTTCGTTTCAGTATTCCTTCAGGTTGCTGAACTCTCCCCACGCAAGATAGGTCTTCGGATTTTCCACGAACGAGTAAATATTTTCCACGATGCTCAGGTGTCGCCGTTCCTCATCGGCCAGCTTCTTCAACAGAGCGCGGGTCTCCTCGTTGTCAGCCTTGCCAGCAAGTTCCTCGTAGAATTTGATGCTTGCCTCCTCTTCCCTCACCACGTGCTGGTATCCGTCAGGATCCTTCAGCAGTTCAGACACCAGGTCACGCTTGCCGAGGAGCGGTTTGAAGGCGCATGCAGCCTCGTCGAGGGCCTTGAATTCCGCCTTTGCCGGATCAATATTACCCAGCATGGACAAGAGGGTAGCATGGTGCTCCTTTTCCGCCGCCGCCAGCATACTGAAAATGCGCTGCAACTCATCAACAGAAGAAGCCGCCGCCAGTTGTATGTAATGTGCAGCAGCCTCCTCCTCCATCTTGAGCGCACAGTCGATAACGTTCATACACAAGCCCCCTTTCCCTGGTTTGATTTACTCTCTCTACTGAAATAATACCAAATCACTCCGTATTTTCAGGTGGGTCCGAAAAAAAGAAAAAGGCGCCGTTCGGCGCCCTTTCTGAAATGAATCTATTCCCACTCTATGGTAGCGGGAGGCTTGCTGGAGATGTCGTACACCACCCGATTGACCCCCTTCACCTCGTTGATGATCCTGCTCGATATGCGGGCCATGTCCTCGTAGGGAAGCGGATACCACCCTGCGGTCATGAAGTCCTTGGTCTCCACGGCCCGCAGCGCCACCACGTACTCGTAGGTGCGACCGTCACCCATGACCCCGACGCTCTTAACCGGCAGGAAGACGGCGAAAGCCTGACTGATCTTGTCGTAGTGGCCGGCAGCGTAAAGCTCCTCGATGTAGATGGCGTCGGCCCGGCGGAGGATGTCGGCGTACTCCTTCTTCACCTCGCCAAGGATCCTGACCCCAAGCCCCGGCCCCGGGAAGGGATGGCGCCATACCATCTGATGGGGAAGCCCCAGCTCCTCGCCGATGGCCCGGACCTCATCCTTGAAGAGCTCCCGCAGGGGCTCCAGGAGCTTCAGCTTCATGTAGTCGGGGAGTCCCCCCACGTTGTGGTGGCTCTTGATGTTGTGGGCCTTGCCGGTCTTGGCTCCGGCGCTCTCGATGACGTCGGGGTAGATGGTCCCTTGGGCAAGCCAGCGGGCGTCGGTGATCTTATTCGACTCTTCCTCGAAGATATCCACGAAGAGTTTGCCGATGATCTTGCGTTTTTTCTCCGGGTCGCTCTCGCCGGCCAGGGCCGTGAGAAAGCGATCCTCGGCGTCCACCCGTATCACCTTGACTCCGAGATTCTCGGCAAAGGTGGCCATCACCTGGTCCCCCTCGCTGAGGCGCAACAGGCCGTTGTCCACGAAAACACAGGTGAGCTGGTCGCCGATGGCGCGATGGATCAGGGCTGCGGCCACCGACGAGTCGACTCCGCCCGAAAGGCCGAGGATCACCCGGTCATTCCCCACCTGGGCGCGGATACGGCTGACGGCATCATCGATAATGTGTCCCGGCGTCCACTGGCCACTGCAACCGCAGATCTTCCGGACAAAGGTATCGATGAGGAGTTCCCCCCGAGGGGTATGGTTAACTTCCGGGTGAAACTGGACACCATAGAGATTGCGGGCAAGATCCTGGATGGCGCAGACCGGCGCGTTGGCCGTCTCCCCCACCACCTGAAACCCTGCGGGAACCAGAGACACATGGTCGCCATGGCTCATCCAGACCGGGCTTTTCCCTTCCACGAAAAAGCCATCGAAGAGGGGGCCGGGAGTCCCCACAGCCAGGAGGTCAGCGTGGCCGAACTCCCGTTTCCCGGCCGGCACCACCTGGCCGCCAAAGTGGCGGCTCATGAGCTGCATGCCGTAGCAGATGCCAAGGACCGGCACTCCCAGCTCGAAAAGAGCCTCCTCCACCGCCGGGGCCCCTTCCTCATACACCGACTTGGGGCCGCCGGAGAGGATGATCCCCCGCGGGG